>JACQES010000336.1 GCA_016200495.1 Gemmatimonadota bacterium | reverse complement strand
GTGCACCTGACGCTCGTGCCGTACATCGCGGCGGCGGGCGAGGTGAAGACCAAGCCGACGCAGCATTCCGTGCGCGAACTGATGGAGATCGGGATCCAGCCCGACATCCTGATCTGCCGCGCCGAGCGCCCCCTCACCGACGACGTGAAGCGCAAGATCGCGCTCTTCTGCAACGTCGAGTTCGGCTGCGTGATCCAGAGCCCCGACGTGCCGACGATCTACCAGATCCCGCTCTCGTTCGCGGAGCAGGGATTCGACGAGCGCGTGGTGCAGAAGCTGGGGCTGAACGCGCCGACGCCGGCCGACCTCTCGACCTGGCGCGCGATGGTGCACCGCATCACGGCGCCCGGCAACGGCAAGGTCAAGATCGCCGTCGTGGGCAAGTACACCGAGCTGGTGGACGCGTACAAGAGCGTGCAGGAGTCGCTCATCCACGGCGGGATCGCGAACGACGTGGGCGTCGAGCTCCACTGGCTGTCGAGCGACCTCTTCCCGGACCCGGCCACGGCCCAGCGCATGCTGCAGGGGTACCACGGCCTGCTCGTGCCGGGCGGGTTCGGCGTGCGCGGCATCGAGGGGATGGTGCAGGCGATCCGCGCCGCGCGCGAGACGCGGCTGCCGTTCTTCGGCATCTGCCTCGGCATGCAGGTGGCGATCATCGAGTTCGCGCGGAACGTGGCGGGGCTCGACGATTCCAACTCGAGCGAGTTCGCGCCGGAGTGCCACAACCCGGTGGTCGCGCTCATGGAATCGCAGCAGAAGGTGACGGACATGGGCGGCACCATGCGCCTCGGCGCGTATCCCTGCCGGCTCGCCAAGGGGAGCCGCGCCGCGGAGGCGTACGGTTCGGCCGAGGTCAGCGAGCGGCACCGCCACCGCTACGAGGTCGCCAACGCGTATCGCGACCAGTTCGTGGAGAAGGGGCTGCGACTCTCGGGCCTCTCGCCCGACGGGCAGCTGGTGGAGATGATCGAGCTGGCCGAGCACCCGTGGTTCGTGGGCTGCCAGTTCCACCCGGAGCTGCAGTCCCGCCCGACGCGCCCGCACCCGCTGTTCGCCGGGTTCATCGCCGCGGCGGTACGGCAGCGCAAGGCGGAGCTGGCCGACGTGCCGGCGTCGAGCGAGGCGGCGCACTAGGTGCCGACGCACTTTCCGCCGGACCGCCTGTTCCTGATCGCGGGGCCGTGCGTCGTCGAGGATGACGCGCTGCTCCTGCGCGTGGGCGAGCACCTCGCGCGCCTCGCCGAGCGGGTGCCCGGGGGGATCATCTTCAAGGCGTCGTTCGACAAGGCGAACCGCTCGAACGCCGGGGCGTTCCGGGGCCCCGGCCTCGACGAGGGGCTCGCCGCGCTCGAGCGCGTGCGCCGCGCCACGGGGCTCCCGATCCTGACCGACGTGCACCTCCCGGAGCAGTGCGCCCCCGCGGCGGAGGTGGTGGACGTGCTGCAGATCCCGGCCTTCCTCTGCCGCCAGACCGACCTGCTCGAGGCGGCGGGCGCCACGGGCAAGCCGGTGAACGTGAAGAAGGGGCAGTGGATGCATCCCGAGGGGATGAAGGGGGCCGTGGAGAAGGTGCGCGGCGCCAGCCGTGGCGCGGGCGAGGTGGCGGTGACCGAGCGCGGCACCTTCTTCGGCTACGGCGACCTCGTCGTGGACATGCGCGACTTCGCGCGCATGAAGGCGGCGTGCCGCGCGCCGGTCGTCTTCGATGCCACGCACTCGGTGCAGCAGCCCGGCAAGGGCGAGGGCGGCGCGAGCGGCGGCCTCCGCGAGATGATCCCGCCCCTCACGTACGCGGCGATGGCCGCGGGGGCCGATGGCCTGTTCATGGAAACGCATCCCGATCCCGATCACGCGCCGTCCGACGGGCCGAACATGATCCCGCTCGACCGGCTCGATGGCGTCATCCTCAAGGCGGTGGACCTGTGGGCACGAGCGCGCGCATAACCGGCGCCCATCTCCTCGCGACGCAGCGCGCGTACAACTACGCCCGCGAGCTGCAGGAGCGCGCGCGCGGCATCAAGCTCGTCGCCTTCGACGTGGACGGCGTGCTGACCGATGGCGGCGTGCACATCGGCGCGGTGAACGGCGCGCCGATCGAATTCAAGCGCTTCGACATCCAGGACGGCCTCGGCATCAAGTTCCTCCAGTGGAGCGGGCTCAAGGTCGTGATCATTTCCGGCCGCATGAGCGAGGCGACGCGCCTCCGCGCCGAGGAACTCGGCGTGGACGACTGCACGCAGGACAACCAGGCCCACAAGCTCAAGGCGCTCGAGGCGATGTGCGCCAAGTGGAAGATCCCGCTCATCGAATGCGCGATGGTGGGTGACGACTGGCCCGACATGGCCGTGCTGCAGAAGGTCGGCCTGCCGGTGGCGGTGGCCAACGCGGTGCCCGAGGTGCGGCAGGCGGCCGTGGTGCGCCTCGACCGCGCCGGCGGGAATGGCGCGGTGCGCGAGTTCGCGGACTGGCTGCACACGCAGGGTATCGCCTTTGGCGGGACCTGACCGGCGATGCGTCGCTGGGCCGCCGTGCTCATCGTGCCGGTCGCGCTCACGCTGCTCGTCGGGCGCTGGGCCTCGATGGTGTATGCCAACTGGCAATGGTACGCCGCGCTCGGTGCGCTGCCGGTGTACCGGAGCGAGCTCATGCACGAGGCCGCGTGGCGCGCCGGGGCTGGGCTCGTGGCATTTGGATT
>JACQES010000335.1 GCA_016200495.1 Gemmatimonadota bacterium | reverse complement strand
CGCCACCAGTGCGCGCAGCTGCGCGCGCGGCGTGCCCGCCGCGATGCCGCACGCGCGCGCCACCACCGGCAGCTCCTCGTCGTTGACCTTGAGCGCGTTCGCGAACGCGAGCGAGTCCGCGATCAGCGCGTCGTCGTGGTGCAGCGGCCGCAGGTTCACGTCGAGCAGGTGCCAGGCGTCCGGCGGGGCGCCCTGCACCGCCGCGCGGATCGCGCGCCGCCCCGCGCTCGACCGCTGCCCCATCGTCCCGTACACCACCGCCCCCGCGTCACCCACCGCGCGGCGCGCCGCGTCGTCGAACACGATCGCGTCCCACGCCACGTCGCGCACGATCTCGAACTGCGGTTGCCCCCGCGCGTCGAGGGTCACGTGCACGGTGCCCGTCGGCAGGTCGTCCACCGTGCCCACCGCGTCGCAGTCCACGCCCACGGCCGTGAGCTGCGCGATCGCCGCCCGGCCGCGCGCGTCGCGGCCCACCGCGCTCACGAGCCGCGCCGGCATCCCCAGCGCCGCGGCGTGCACCGCCACGTTCGCCGGCGCGCCGCCCAGCCGCTCGCCGTCGGTGAACACGTCCCACAACACGTCGCCGACGCCGACCACGGCACGGGGTGTTCGCGTGTTCGATGGCATGGGAGTCTGCGGCGTGAGAGGGGACCGAACCGGTGGGCGGGCGGCGCCGCCCAAGATGCAGGACGCGAGCGGCGCGAGCCATCCTGACAAGCGTTTCAGGGTGCGTATCCGTTGTATTGGGCCGACGACTACGTTCCTCGCTCGCCCACCCCGCCCTCGTTCGCGCCCGCCTGCCCGTGTTCCTGCGCTCCCTCCTCGCCCTCGCCCTCGCGCCGCTTTCCGTGCTCACCGCGCAGGCCGGCACGGGTGAGCTCCGTGCCCGCGTCGTCGCGGGGGGGGACAGCACGCCCATCCGGAGTGCGCGCGTGGACGTCCTGCGCGCGGGCACGCTCGCCCCGGTCGCGCGGACCACCACCGCCGACGATGGCACGCTGCGCCTCCGCGTCGCCGCCGGCCGTTACCGCGTGCGCCTCGTCGCCATCGGCTTCGCGCCGCGCGAGGTCCCGGGCGTCGACGTGCGTGACGGCGCCGCCACCGACCTGGGCACCATCGGCCTCGCGGTCCGCGCGGCCGATCTCGCGCGCGTCACCGTCTCGGGCGAGGCGGACCTCGTCACCCTCGCCCCCGACCGCAACCAGTACGTCGTCAAGGACATGCCGTCCGTGCGCGGCGGCAACGTGCTCGACGTCCTCCGCAACGTCCCGTCGGTGGACGTGGACATCGACAATGTCGTGAGCCTCCGCGGCAACTCGGGCGTCACGATCCAGATCAACGGCCGCCCGAGCCCCCTCAAGGCGCAGCAGCTGGGCGAGTACCTCGCCTCGCTCCCCGCCGACATCGTCGAGCGCGTCGAGGTCATCCCCAACCCGTCCGCCAATGACGACCCCGACGGCAGCGCCGGCATCATCAACATCGTGCTCAAGCGCGAGCCCGACGCCGGCACGAGCGGCGGCGTCACCGTCTCGGGCGCCACCACCGGCAACTTCACCGCCGGCGGCAGCGTCGGCGTCCAGAGGGGGAAGTGGACCGCCTTCGGCAGCCTGAGCGGCTACCGCACCGCCTGGCTGCGGACGGACATCATCAACCGCACCAACCTGCAGGTCGCGCCTTCCACGTACCTCGCCGAGCATGCGCAGCAGGACACGCGCCAGTACGGGGCCACGATGACCGCGCGCCTCGGCTACCAGCCGACCGCCCACGACGAGCTCTCCTTCGACGGCCTCTTCACCTCGCGCGTCGAGTTCGAGGTGGACAGCAACGTCTACCGCAACCTCGACGCGGCGCACGCCTTCGCGTCGGCCAACGACCGCGTCACCACCAACAACAACCACCGCTTCAACCTCGACCTCAACACCGGCTGGCGCCACGCCTTCGAGGAGAAGGGGCACAAGCTGAGCGTGGAGGCGCGGCTCTACCGCGCCACCGAGCAGGGCCCGCTCGACATCAAGGGGCACACGCTGGCCCCCGACTTCTCGCGCACCGGCTTCTCCGCCGTCGAGAACGAGTACGGCCTCGAGGCGCCGGCCGAGACGAACGTCCGGCTCGACTGGGTCAAGCCGCTCGCGTCGTGGCTCCGGCTCGACGCCGGCTACAAGTGGCTGCTGCAGGGGTGGGAGACCCGGTTCGACACCGAGGTGCAGAACCTCGGCACCGGCGCCTTCGGTCCGGACTCGAACCGGATCAGCAACTTCGAGGCCACGCAGCGCACGCACTCGGTGTACGGCGTGCTCAACGCGCAGGCGGGACACTGGCTGCTGCAGGCGGGGCTCCGCCTCGAGGACGCCGCGACGTCGTTCCACCTCAGGACACACGACTCGTCGTACGACAATCAGTACCAGAGCCACTTCGTCAGCGCCCTCGTCGCGTACAACCTCACCGACGCGGACCAGCTCAAGGTGAGCATGTCGGAGCGCATCCGCCGCCCCGACCCCGGCTTCCAGGTCGACCCGTCGCTCACCTACACCGACCCGCTCAACGTCTCGCGCGGGAACCCCTTCCTGCGGCCGGAATACACGCGCGCGTACGAGCTCGGCTACCAGCACCAGAGCGGCACCATCACCGTGCAGCTCTCCCCCTTCTTCCGTCGCACGACCGGCGCGATCCGGGCCATCCGCACGATCGACACGCTGGGCGTCGCCACGCGCACCTTCGCCAACGTCGCCACGACCGATGCCTACGGCGTCGACGTCACCGTCGGGCGCAGCGTCGGCTCCGTCACCGGCTTCGTCGGCGCGAGCGGCTTCCGCCAGGTGAGCGACGCCGCCAACCTCGGCGCCGGCCTCTCCGCCGATGCCTTCGTCTGGACGGCGCGCGCCAACATCGCGTGGCGCGTCTCGCGCACCCTCGACGTGCAGGGCCTCGTCACCTACCGCGCGCCGCAGACGGTCGAGCAGGGCACGCAGGGCGCGCAGCTCCGCCCCAGCTTCGCCATCCGCCAGAAGCTGATGGACGATCGCCTCGCCCTCACGCTGCGCATCGTCGACCCGTTCAACTCGGCCACCGAGATCTCGACCACCATCGACCCGCGCTTCATCCAGGAGTCGAACCGGCTGCGCGTGATCCGCGGCCTCCTGCTGAGCGCCAACTGGACCTTCGGCCGCCAGCGCAAGCAGCACGAGCAGCTGCCCGACGATCCGGGGTGATCCGCAGGCCGCTCGGCCGAGGCCGGGAGCACGCGAGGCTGGCCGTCGCCTCCGCGACGCTGCACTATTCCGGGCGTCTCCCCACCCCCCGCCGTGTTCACGACCGAGCAGCTCAACACCGCCCTCGACGGGCGTTACGCGATCGAGCGACGCATCGGCGAGGGCGGCATGGCCATCGTCTACCTCGCCCGCGACCTGCGCCACGACCGCCGCGTGGCGCTCAAGGTGCTGCGCCCCGACCTGGGCGCCATCGTCGGCGAGGAGCGCTTCCTGGCCGAGATCCGCGTCACGGCCAACCTGCAGCACCCCAACCTGCTGCCGCTCTTCGACTCGGGCGCGGCCGACGGCGTCCTGTTCTACGTCATGCCGTACGTCGAGGGCGAGTCGCTCCGCGCGCGCATCGACCGCGAGAAGCAGCTCCCCGTGGACGAGGCCATCCGCATCACCGTGGCCATCGCCGGCGCGCTCGACCACGCGCACAAGCAGGGGATCATCCACCGCGACTTGAAGCCCGAGAACATCCTGCTGCAGGCGGGGCAGCCCGTCATCGCCGACTTCGGCATCGCCCTCGCGGTGAGCAACGCCGGCGGCGCCCGCATCACGCAGACCGGCCTCTCGCTCGGCACGCCGATGTACATGAGCCCCGAGCAGGCCACCGGCGATCGTTCCATCGACGGACGCACCGATCTCTATTCGCTCGCGGCGATGACGTACGAGATGCTCACCGGCGAGCCGCCGCACACGGGCACCACGTCGCAGGCGATCATCGCCAAGCTGATGACGGAGAACCCGCGCCCGCTCACCACGCTCAGGCGCTCGGTGCCACCCCACGTCAACGCGGCCGTGCTGCAAGCGCTCGAGAAGGTGCCGGCCGACCGGTTCGCGACGCCGCATGAGTTCGCGACGGCGCTCACGACCCCGGGAGCGATGCTGACGACGCCGGCGCCCGCGACCGACGCGCCGGTCGCCGCAGCGCGTCCCGCGTCCAGCATCCGCCTGCTCGTCGCGGGCCTCGCCGGCGCCGCGCTCACCGCCGTGGGCGCCGCTCTGTGGATCACCGCAACGAAGGTCACGCCGCCCGTCACGCGCGTCTCCCTCGCCTTTCCCGAGCAGGCTCGCCCGTCCGAGCGCACCAAGTACGCCCTCTCGGCCGACGGCTCGACGCTCGCGTACCGCGCAGACGACTCGACGGCGGCCGGCGTCTTCCCGGCACAGCTGTGGATCAAGGCGCGTGCTCAGGCCACGCCGCGCCTGCTCATTCCGCGACTCGTGACCTCGTTCGCCCTCTCGTCCGACGGCAGCTGGCTCGCCTACGTCGAGGGGAGCCGACTCTTCCAGATCTCGACCACGGGCGGCGCGGGCGTCCCGCTGGCCGACTCGGTCACGACCGTCACCGGTTTCGGCGACGACGGCGCCATCTACTTCTGGAAGGCGGTGCGCCAGGGAACCGTGAATCGCGGACACTTCCTGCGCGTCGCGCTGGGTGGCGGTCCCGCCACCGAGCTCACCACGATGCCAGATACCCTGCAGCCGATCGACGGCGGCACGCTGCTCCCCGGCGGCAAGGGGCTGATCGTCGGCCACTGCGGGCGAGGCGGGGCGTGCCCGGAGGGCGGGGTGCTGTTCGTGCTGGTGACGGCCACCGGGGAGGCGCGGCCCCTCCTGCCAGGCGCGATCGCCGGGTGGTACCTGTCCACGGGCGACCTGCTCGCGCTGCGGCGCGACGGCATGCTGGTCCGCGTTCCGTTCGATCTTGCGACGATGACCGTGCGCGGCAATCCCGCGCCCGTCCTCGACAGCGTGGGCATGTTCATGGGCGGCTCGGGGCGGCCCATTCCGCAGATCGCCTTCTCGCGGGAGGGCACGGTGGTCGCCACGATCGGCCCGAACATGCTCGTGTCCGGACTTGGCGGGTTCCATCGCATGCTCTGGGTGGATCGCACGGGCAAGGTCACGCCGGTGGACACCGCATGGACCTTTCGCCTCACGCAGTCGAGCAGCAACATCGGCTGGGCCATCTCCCCCAACGGCCGACGCGTCGCCATCGGCGAGAACCGGCAGCTCACGGACAACATCTGGATCAAGGAACTCAAGGCGAACGGCATCGAGACCAGGCTCACGACCGACTCGGCGTCCGAATACCGGCCGCGCTGGACCCCCGATGGCACGGCGATCACGTTCCACCGCTCGACGGGCCTGCAGTCGCTGTTCCGGCGCCGCGCCGACGGTACCGGCACCGAGACACTGCTCGTTCCCCCGGCGCGACTCGCGGTGGCCGAGCACGCCTGGGCGCCCGACGGCAAGTCGTACGTGTTCCGGCGGGGCGGCTCGGGCGACATCGTGGGGGGGCGCGACATCTGGCTCAAGGGCGCCGGCGCCGACACGACGAGCAAGCCGATCGTCGCCGATCCCAAGTTCGACGAGGCCGCGATGTCGATCTCGCCCGACGGCCGGTGGATCGCCTTCGAGTCGAACGAGACCGGCGTGCGCGAGGTGTACGTGCGCCCCTTCCCCAACACCGACGCCGGCAAGTGGAAGGTGTCGAACGGCGGCGCGCATGCCGCCCTCTGGGCGAAGAACGGGCGTGAACTCTACTTCGTCACGCTGCAGCGCGACATGATGGCCGCCCCGCTGCGCCCGACGCCAACGCAGCCCGGCCTCGGCACGCCGGTCAAGCTCTTCCACCTGCCCGACACGTGGGCGCTCCGCGACGACGAGAACTACACGCCGTTCGACGTCGCCGCGGATGGACGCTTCCTCATGGCCGAGCGCGTCACGGCGCGCGAACAGACGACGGCGGTGAAGCGGCGGCCGGTGCTGTACATCGAGCACTGGCTCGGGGAACTCGCGCGCATGGGGAAGGTGACACCGTAGGGGGTGCGTGGGGTAAGGCGGGTGACCACCAGTGCGGAACATGACGCCGCATCGCCCAGCCCTCCACCACGCCACGCCATGACGGCCGGACTCGCGCGCTTCGTCCTCGGCACGACCGCGCTCGCGCTCTCCGCCTGCGGAACCGTGAGCGAACCAGGCCCCCTCTCGTTCGCCGACGCCATGGCGCGGTGGCGCGCCACCGGACCGGCGAACTACAGCTACCGGAGCGCCGTCTCCTGCTTCTGTCTCAGCGACTTCACGAACCCGGTCACGATCACCGTGCGCGCCGGCGTGGTGGTCGCGGTGGAGGATCGCGCGACCGGGGCCGCCCGGCCGACCGCGGGACGGACCACGATCGACAGCCTGTTCGCGGTGGTCGCGACGGAGATCCGCGACCGTCCCCAGCGGCTGCAGGTCACGTACGACCCGGTCCTGGGCTATCCGCGTTCGCTGACGTATGGCACCCCCGAGAACGACGGCGGTGGCTTCATCGTGGCCGACAGTCTCGTGGCCATTCCGTAGGCGGCATCGGCGGTCGCGTCCGGAACTGATCGAATCCGGTCGCGCGCGCACCTCGCACGCCGATTGCCGCGAGCATCGCGCCCGGACATACTCCGCGACGATCGCGCGCGCTCGGCTTCTGACGCCGAAGCTCACTCCGGCGTGAGGCCGGCGCGAACTGGCCCTGGCTCGTTCATGATGATGTCCCTTCGATCGCTCAACGCGCGGAGCGCCGTGCGCGCGCATCACCGGCTCGCGGCTGCTGCCGGCCTCGTCGTCCTCTCGGCCTTTCGTGCGCCGCCGGCACCCGCACCGGTCGTCATCCAGGTGCGCCTCGGTCAGGCCTCTGGCACCGCCGTCAACGGCCGGCTGCTCGTCTTCGCCAGGTTGCTCAGCCCCGCCGACAAGCGACCAGTCACGTCGGTCAACATGGACCAGGTCGACGCCCGGGCCGTCCCAGTGGCCGCGCAGGAGGTCGCGCACCTCGAGCCGGGCGCGACGGTGGACGTCGATGCCGACGTCATCGCGTTCCCGACGCCGTTCTCGCAGCTCGCGCCGGGCCGCTACGCCGTGCAAGCGGTGCTCGATCGCGATCACAGCTACAACTACACCGGCCGCGGTCCCGGCGATCTCGTGAGTGACGTCGTCGAAGCGGACCTGCCGCGCGACGCGACGCCCCTGCTCACGCTCACGCGGGTTGTGCCCGCCAGCGATCCCCTGCAGCCCCTGTCCAACGTGTCGGCCGCCATGCGCGAGGTGTACCCGGCGGCCGCGGCCGACATCCATGCGTTCCGCATCGTCAGCCCCGCGCTGAGCCGCTTCTGGGGCCGCCCCATCGCGCTGCAGGGCTGGGTCGTCACGCCGCCCGACTACGCCGCGCATCCCCGCGAGCGCTTTCCCACGGTGTACTACTCGCAGGGCTTCGGGGGAGACCTGCGCTCGCTGCACGACGTCGCCGTCGCCCGGTGGAGCGAGATGAAGGGCGGCAAGGCGCCGCCCATGATCTGGGTGGGCATCGACCAGTCGAGCCCGAGCGGCACGAGCGAGTTCGTGAACAGCGTGAACAACGGGCCGTGGGGCGAGGCGCTCACGGCCGACGTCATCCCCGAGCTCGAGCGCACGTACCGCATGGACGCGAGGCCATCCGGCCGCCTGCTCACCGGCCACTCATCGGGTGGCTGGGCCGCGCTCTGGTTGCAAGTCAGCTACCCCACGTTCTTCGGCGGCGCGTGGCCCACCGCGCCCGACCCGAGCGACTTCCACGACTTCCTCGGCATCGACCTCTACGCACCGAACGCCAACGTCTATCGCAAGCCCGACGGCACGCCGTGGCCGCTCGCCCGCGACCACGGCGTGATGCTCGTCTCCGTCGAGGACTACGCGCGCCGCGAAGCCGTCGTCGGTCCCGTGGGCGGCCAGATGGCGTCGTTCGAGTGGACGTTCTCCCCTCGCGGCGTGGACGGGCGGCCACTCCCGCTCTTCGATCGCACGACCGGCGTGGTCGACACCGCGGTGCTCGCATACTGGAGGGCGCACTACGACGTGGCCGAGCATCTCCGCCGCCACTGGCCCGCGCTGCGCCGTGACCTCGACGGCAAGATCCACCTGACCGTCGGCGGCGCCGACACCTTCTTCCTCGACGGCTCGGCCCACCGGCTCGAAGCCACCATGAAGGCGCTCGGCGCGAAGACCGACTTCCGCTACGTGGACGGCCGCACCCACTTCGACCTGTACGCCGTGGGCGACGACCGCTGGGGCCTCTATCAGGCCATCGCGCGGGAGAT
>JACQES010000328.1 GCA_016200495.1 Gemmatimonadota bacterium | reverse complement strand
TGGAAGTAGTCGCGCATCTGCCCCGCGTCGTACACGATCTCCATCGCCCGCCCGCCGAGCACGTAGCTCGGGCGCACGAGCACGGGATAGCCGACGCGCGTCGCGATCACCAGCGCGTCGTCGAGGCGCGTGGCCGTGCCGGACGGCGGCTGCGTGATGCCGAGCTCGCGCGTCAGCGCCTCGAAGCGCTTGCGGTCCTCCGCGACGTCGATCGAGTCGGGCGAGGTGCCGAGGATCGGCACCCCCGCGGCCTCGAGCGGGCGCGTGAGCTTGAGCGGCGTCTGCCCGCCGAGTTGCACGATCACCCCCTCCGGCTGCTCGCGTTGCACGATCTCGAGCACATCCTCGAGCGTGAGGGGCTCGAAGTAGAGCTTGTCGGAGATGTCGTAGTCGGTGCTGACCGTCTCGGGGTTCGAGTTGACCATGATCGTCTCGATCCCCTGCTGGCGCAGCGCGAGCGCGGCGCGCACGCAGCAGTAGTCGAACTCGACGCCCTGCCCGATCCGGTTGGGGCCCGAGCCGAGGATCACCACCGAGCGGCGTCCGCTGCGCGGCGCCTCGGTTTCCTCGTCGTACGTGCCGTACAGGTACGGCGTCGAGCTCGGGAACTCGCCGGCGCAGGTGTCCACCATCTTGTAGACCGGACGCACCCCGGCCGCCCAGCGCCGCTCGCGCACCGCCTGCTCGGCCTCCCCGCGCGCCACCGCGAGCTGCCGGTCGGAGAAGCCGAGGCGCTTCATCGCGCGCAAGTCCTGCGGGGTGGGCGCCGGGTTGGCCGCGTAGGCGCGCTCGGCCTCGACCAGCTCCTCGAGCTGCGCGAGGAACCAGGGATCGATGTTCGTCAGCTCGTGCAGCTCCGCCACCGACAGGCCGGCCAGGAACCCGCGCTTGACCTGGAAGATGCGCTCGGGCGTCGGCGTCCGCAGCGCGCCGCGGAGCGTGCCGAGCGTGTCGTCCGGCAGGCGGTCGTCCTCGAGCCGGGGCGCGATGGCCCATCCCGGGCGGCCCGTCTCGAGCGCGCGCAGCCCCTTCTGGAACGCCTCCTTGAAGGTGCGGCCGATCGCCATGGACTCGCCCACCGACTTCATCTGCGTCGTGAGCACCGGCGAGGCGTTCGGGAACTTCTCGAACGCGAACCGCGGGCACTTGACCACCACGTAATCGAGCACCGGCTCGAACGACGCGGGCGTGGTCTTCGTGATGTCGTTCGGGATCTCGTCGAGGCGGTAGCCGACGGCGAGCTTCGCGCCGATGCGCGCGATCGGGAACCCGGTGGCCTTCGAGGCGAGCGCCGACGACCGCGACACGCGCGGGTTCATCTCGATCACGATCAGCTCGCCGTCGTCGGGATTCACCGCGAACTGGATGTTGCAGCCGCCCGCGTCCACGCCGATCTCGCGGATGATCGCGACCGCCGCGTCGCGCATCACCTGGTACTCGCGATCGGTCAGCGTCATCGCCGGGGCGACCGTGATCGAGTCGCCGGTGTGCACCCCCATCGGGTCGAGGTTCTCGATCGAGCAGACGATCACCACGTTGTCGTAGCGGTCGCGCATGACCTCGAGCTCGAACTCCTTCCAGCCGAGCAGCGAGCGCTCGATGAGCACCTGCGAGATCGGCGACTCGGCGAGCCCGCGCCGCACGATCGCCTCGTACTCCTCGCGGTTGTACGCGATGCCGCCCCCGCTGCCGCCCAGCGTGAAGGCGGGGCGGATGATCGCCGGGAAGCCCGTCCACTCGCTGATCTCGAGCGCCTCCTCCCACGTCGTCGCGATCCGCCCGGCCGGGCACCGGAGCCCGATCTTCTCCATCGCCTCGCCGAACAGCTTGCGGTCCTCGGCCACGCGGATCGCGCGCGCGTTCGCGCCGATCAGCTCGCAGCCGAAGCGCTGGAGCACCCCCTGGTCGTGGAGCGCGAGCGCGACGTTGAGCGCGGTCTGCCCGCCCATCGTCGGCAGCACCGCGTCGGGCCGCTCGCGCTCGATGATCCGCGCGACGAACTCCGGCGTCACCGGCTCGACGTAGGTCCGGTCGGCGAACTCGGGGTCCGTCATGATCGTTGCCGGATTCGAGTTCACGAGGACGACCTCGTACCCCTCCTCACGGAGCGCCTTGGTCGCCTGGGTGCCCGAGTAGTCGAACTCGGCCGCCTGGCCGATGACGATCGGCCCGGAGCCGATGACGAGGATTCTGTGGAGGTCGTTACGGCGCGGCATCGAGCACGTCGGCCAGGAGGTCGTCGAAGGAATGCACGGGGGCCCACCCCGTCGCGGACATCAATCTACTCGCATCGCCCACGAGGGCGGGCACGTCCACGGCCCGCACGAGTGCCGGATCGGTGCCCAGCGTCGCCTCGACCCCGGCGAGCGCGAGCATGCGCCGCGCGATCGTCGCGACGTCGCGTCCGGTGCCGCTCGCGACGTTGTACACGGTGCCCGGGACCCCGGACGCGAGCAGGGCGACGTAGGCCCTCGCCACGTCCTCCACGTGCAGCCAGTCGCGGATGGGGGTGGTGTTGCCGAGCAGCAGCTCGCGCCCGCCGCTGGCCCGCAGGGCGCGCGCCTTGGCCGCGAGCGACGGCAGGAGGAAGCCCGGGGCCTGGCCCGGGCCGGCATGATTGAACGACCGGGTGCACACCACCCGCACCCCACCGCCCCGGTGGGCCTCGAGGGCGATTACCTCCTGCGCGGCCTTGGTGGCGGCGTAGACGGTGAGCGGCAGGAGGGGCGTGTCCTCGCGCAGGGGCAGCATCACGGGATCCTGCCGACCGTACTGCTCCGCCGATCCCACGACGAGCACGACAGGATCCATCGTGCCCGCCGCACGGCGCACGCGCAGGTGCGCGAGCAGGTGGGCGCCGAGGCCCGTGTTGACCTCGAACGCGAGCGCCGGGTCTTCCTGCGCGGAGACGACGTGCGCGATGCCGGCCAGGTGGAGGATCGCGTCCGGGCGCTCCGCGTCGAGCAGCCGCATGATCGCGCCGTCGGCGCGCAGGTCACCGAGCACCCACCGCACCGCGGCGCGCGCGTCCCCCGCGAGCGCGCCACCCGCGACGGGCGGCGCGGCCGACGCCCCCGTAACCTCCCACCCGTCGGCGAGCAGCTGCCGGGCCACGTACTGCCCGACGAATCCGCCCGCCCCCGTCACGAGGGCGCGTCGGCTCACGCGCGGGCGTGCCGCGCGAGGTCTGCCTCGACCATGATCTTCACGAGGTCGTCAAACTCCACCGTCGGCGTCCATCCCAGTCGCTCGCGCGCCTTCGTCGGATCGGCGACCAGCAGGTCGACCTCGGCGGGTCGGAAGTACTTGGGGTCCTGCTTCACGTATTCGCGCCAGTCGAGCCCGACGCACCCGAAGGCCCTTTCGACGAGGTGCTGCACGGTCCACGTCCGCCCGGTGCCGATCACGTAGTCGTCGGGGGTGTCCTGCTGCAGCATGCGCCACATCGCGTCCACGTAGTCGCCCGCGAAGCCCCAGTCGCGCCGGGCGTCGAGGTTGCCCAGCCGGACCTCGGTGGCGAGGCCGAGCTTGATGCGGGCCACCGCGTCGGTGACCTTGCGCGTCACGAACTCGGTGCCGCGTCGCGGACTCTCGTGGTTGAACAGGATGCCGCTCACGGCGTACAGGTTGAACGACTCGCGGTAGTTCACCGTGATCCAGTGGCCGTACACCTTGGCCACGCCGTACGGCGAGCGCGGGTAGAACGGCGTTTCCTCGCGCTGGGGCGTCTCCTGCACCTTGCCGTACATCTCCGACGACGAGGCCTGGTAGAAGCGCGCCTTGGGCGCCGCCTTGCGCATCGCCTCGAGGATGCGGGTGACCCCGAGCGCGGTGAACTCGCCCGTCAGCACGGGCTGGGTCCACGACGTCTGCACGAAGCTCTGCGCCGCGAGGTTGTAGATCTCGTCCGGCTGCGTGTCGTACACGGCGTCGGTGAGCGACGTCTGGTCCAGCAGGTCGGCCGACACGAGCTCGATCCGGTCGACGAGGTGCGCGATGCGCTCGTACGGAGTCGTGGACGAGCGGCGGACGACGCCGTAGACCCGGTAGCCCTTCGCGAGCAGCAGTTCCGCGAGGTAGGAACCATCCTGGCCGGTGATGCCGGTGATGAGCGCGGTTGGCATGCGAAGAGCGGGAGGGGCGCGGGGATCCCGCATGCGACGCGAGGGAGCCCGGGCGGGCTCCCTCGCGGCGTCAGCGGGCGGGGTGGATCCCGGTCAGGCGGCGACGGTCTTGCGCGGCGCGCGGCGGATCTTCCCTGCCGACAGGCAGCGCGTGCACACCTTGACCTTCACGATCTTCCCTTCGTGTTCGACGCGGGCGACCTGGAGGTTGGGCTTCCAGGTGCGGCGGGTCTTGTTGTTGGCATGCGAGCGGTTGTTGCCGTAGGCAACTCCCTTGTCGCACGAGAAGCAGCGGTGGCGGGCGATTGGCATGGGCTTAACCCTCGACGAGCTCGATGCGCGCCATCTCGGCGCCGTCACCCTTGCGGTGACCGGTCTTCAGGATGCGCGTGTAGCCGCCCGGTCGCTTGGCGAAGCGGGGGCCAAGCTCCTGGAAGAGCTTGTCGGCCGCCTCGCGCTTGTGCACGTGGATCCCCGCCAGCCGGCGGGCATGCAGCGTGCCCGTGCGGGCCTTGGTGATGAGCTTCTCGACGAAGGGCCGGAGCTCCTTCGCCTTCGCCTCGGTCGTCTCGATGGCGCCGCTCTCGATGAGGGCGGTGGCCAGGGAGCGCATGAGGGCGAGCTTCTGTTCGCTGGTACGGCGCAGCGCGCGGCCGGCCTTGCGGTGGCGCATGGGTTATTCCTCCTCGTCGTCGGGCGCGTTGGCCGCGGCACGGGACGGCGGCGTGCCCCAGTCGAGGATCCGGACGCCTTCGCCGTTCTCCTCGTAGCGCATGCCGAAGTTCAGTCCCTCGCGCTCGAGGAGATCCGCGATCTCCTGGAGCGACTTCTTGCCGAAGTTCTTGACCTGCAGAATCTGCGTCTCGGTCTGCCGGACGAGGTCGCCCATGGACCGGATGTTCGAGTTCTTCAGGGAGTTCACCGAACGGACCGACAGCTCGAGGTCGTCGATCGGCGTCTTGAAGAGCTCCTTGAGGCGCGAGGCGTCGGCGCCGAGCACGTCGCCGGCGGCCGGCATCGGCGCCGACTGGTGCGAGCCGAAGCCCGCGAAGTACTGGAAGTGCGTCTGCGCGAGCGCGGCCGAGTAGCTGACGGCCTCTTCCGGCGTGATCGTGCCGTTGGTCTCGACCGTCAGCGTGAGGCGGTCGTAGTCGGTGCGCTGGCCGACGCGGGTCTCGGCGACCGCGAAGTTCACGCGGCGCACCGGGTTGTAGATCGCGTCGATGCGGACGAGGTCGACCGGCAGGCCGCGGTCGAGCGCGTGCTGCTCGGATTCGACGTAGCCGCGCCCCTTGTTCACGTACAGCTCGACGTTGACCTCGCGGTCGTCCTGCAGCGTGAAGAGGTGGTGGTGCGGCGCGATGATGCGCACCCCGCCCTGCTGCTGGATGTCGCCCGCCGTGACGGCACCGGACGCCGAACGCTGGATGCGGAGGATCGTGTGCTCCACGTCCTCGGCCAGCGCGAGCGTGAGCGTCTTGAGGTTCGCGATGATCTGGTGCACGTCCTCGACCACACCGGCAACGGTCTGGTGCTCGTGGACGACGCCGTCCATGCGGAAGGCCCACACCGCCGACCCGCGCAGCGAGGAAAGCAGCATGCGCCGCATGGCGTTGCCGAGCGTGTGCCCATAGCCGCGCTCGAGCGGCTGGAGGCGGAACTCGGCGATGTTCGGGTTGTCCTCGCGCTTGGTGGCTTCCACCAGCTGCGGACGGACGAGCCCGCGAAGGTCAATGGTCTGCGACATGAGTGGGTTGATCTGAAAGAAGGTCTGGGGACCGGAAGGTGCCGGCCTCCACGCTCCGCCTCGCCCCTGACGCGCGGCGGACCCGTTCGGGAGTCAGGGTCCCGACCTGCGGGGCGGCCGAAGCCGCCCCGCCGTACAGCACCAGCTACTTCGAGTAGAGCTCGACGACCAGCTGCTCCTGCGCCGCGATCGGGATGTTCGGGCGCGTGGGGCGCTCGAGCATCCGGCCCGTGAACGTGTCACGGTCCACCGCGATCCAGTTGAGCGAGGCGCCGCGCGCCGCCTGCTCGAGCGCAGCCAGCACGCCCTGGTGCTCGCGCGACCCCAGGCGGACCTTCACCTCGACGCCCGGATCGACGACGAAGCTCGGGATGTCCACCAGGCGGCCGCCGACGTCGACGTGGCGGTGCCGGATGAGCTGGCGCGCGGCCTTGCGGCTGGCGGCGAAGCCCATGCGGTACACGACGTTGTCGAGGCGGCTCTCGAGGGTCGCGAGCAGGTTGTGGCCGGTGATGCCTGGCAACGTGCTCACGCGCTCGAACGTGTTGCGGAACTGCCGCTCGGACAGCCCGTAGATGCGCTTGATCTTCTGCTTCTCGCGCAGCTGCTTCGCGTACTCGCTCGCCTTGCGGCGGCGCGCCGTCGCCTGGCCGTGCTGGCCCGGGGCGTACGGACGGCGCTCGACGGGGCACTTCTCCGTGAAGCACTTGGTGCCCTTGAGGAAGAGCTTGGTGCCCTCCCGACGGCACTGGCGGCAGCTGGGACCGGTATAGCGGGCCATGGCTCAGACCCTCCGGCGCTTGGGGGGACGGCAGCCGTTGTGCGGGATCGGCGTCACGTCCTTGATGGACTTGACCGTGAGCCCGGCCGCAGCGAGCGCCTGGATGGCCGACTCGCGTCCCGAGCCCGGCCCCTGCACCTGCACGTGGACCCGGCGCACCCCGGCGGAGAGCGCCTCGCGGGCGCACTGCTCGGCGGCGACGGTCGCGGCGAACGGCGTCGACTTCTTGGAGCCCTTGAACCCGGCCTTGCCGGAGGAGCCCCACGAGATCGCGTTCCCGTGCGTGTCCGTGATCGTGATGGTCGTGTTGTTGAAGGTCGCGCTGACGTGCGCGATGCCCTCGGCCTCGACGACCTTCTTGGTCTTCTTCCCGATAGCCATTACTTGGTCACCTTCTTCTTCCCGGCGATCGCGCGGCGCGGACCCTTCTTCGTGCGCGCGTTGGTATGCGTGCGCTGGCCGCGCACCGGCAGCCCGCGACGGTGACGGATGCCCCGATAGGAGCCGATGTCCATGAGCCGCTTGATGTTCATGGCGACCTCCGTGCGGAGGGCACCCTCGACGCGGTGATCACGCTCGATCACCTGGCGGAGCTTGTTGACGTCGGCGTCGGTCAGCTCCTTGATGCGGAGCGACTCGCTGACGCCCGTCTTCGCCAGGATGTCGCGCGCCGTCTTGCGCCCGATCCCGAAGATGTACGTCAGGCCGATCTCGACCTTCTTCTCGCGTGGAAGATCCACGCCTGCAATACGCGCCATGTGTCGTTAACCCTGCCGCTGCTTGTGCTTGGGATTCCGCTTGCAGATCACGCGGGTCACGCCGGCGCGCTTGACCACCTTGCAGTGCTCGCAGATCGGCTTGACGCTGGTGCGGACTTTCACGGGGACTCCGGGAAGACGGTGCGAAGGACGGGCGGACGTGTGCCGCCGCTGACGCGGTGCTGCCCGGTGAACCACCGGGCCGTATTTCGCGGCAGCCACGGAACATAAACCGTGTCAGGCCCCGCTTCAAGGGCCCCCCCTTGACACCGGAATCGTCCCGACGTGTACGCGTGAACCGGCCAGCGTATTCGGCGCTTGTTCGGGGTCCGCCTGGTGTCGGCTACGCGCCCAGTTCGGTGCAGGCGAGCGCGAACGCCTCTGCGGGATCCGCCGCGGCCGTGACCATCCGGCCAAGCACGACGTAGCGCGCCCCGGCGCGCGCGGCATCTCCGGGCGTCACGACGCGCGCCTGGTCGTGCGTCGGTCCACGCGCCGCGCGCACGCCGGGGACCAGCACCGCGAGCGCCGAGCCATGCGCATCGCGCACCGCCGCGGCCTCCAGCCCGCTGCAGACGATCCCGTGCGTCCCCGCAGAGCGGGCCATGCCAGCCAGTCGCAGCACCTCGTCGCCGACCGACGGGACCTCGCGCCCCCAGGCGGCGCCGAGTTCCCGCGACGTCAGCGAGGTCAGCACGGTCACCGCGAGGACGCCGCAATGGAATCCGTCCTGCGACCCGGCCCCCTCGACGGCCGCCTCCAGCATCGCGGTGCCTCCCGAGGCCTGCACGGTGAGCAGCCGCGCCCCCACCGCCGCGGCGGCTCGCGCCGCGCCGCGCACGGTGTTCGGGATGTCGTGCAGCTTGAGGTCGAGGAAGACGTCCTTCCCTTCCTCGCGCAGCCAGGTGACCACGTGCGGACCCTCGGCGACGAAGAGCTCGAGCCCCACCTTGTACCACGAGCACGCATCGCCGAGCGTGCGGACCATCGACCGGGCGCGCTCCATGGTGTGCACGTCGAGGGCGACGATCGGGATCGCAGTCATGCCGTGGGCCACTCCAGTTGGCCCCGCAGCTCGCCAAGCGCACGCACGCCGTGCGCGTCGAGCCAGCGGGAAAGGTCGCGGACGATCCGCTGCGGCGCGCGCGGGTCGCGCAGCGCGGCGGTGCCGACGCCGACGAGGTCCGCGCCGGCGAGCACATACTGCAGCGCGTCCTCCGCGTTCGCGACGCCTCCGAGCCCCAGGATCGGCACCGTCGGCAGGGCGCGGCGGACCAGCCAGGTGGCACGGACCCCGATCGGGAGCAGCGCATCGCCGCTCACGCCGCCGGTGCCGAAGCCGATGGCGGGCCGACGCGCCTCGACATCCACCACGAGTCCCGGCAGGGTGTTCACGAGCGTGAGGGCATCGGCGCCCGCCTCGACCGCGGTGGCGGCGGTGCGCGCGATGTCGGGCAGCGTGGGCGAGAGCTTCACGAAGAGCGCGCGTCGGGTGATCGCCCGCGCCGCTCGCACCAGCTCCGTGAGCGCCTCGGGATCGGCGCCGAACTCGAGCCCTCCGTGCTTCACGTTGGGGCAGCTCACGTTCAGTTCGTAGCCGGCGTGCGACCCGGTGCCGTCGAGTCCCGCCACGACGGTGGCGTAGTCCTCGACCGTGTCGCCGACGACGTTCACCAGCACCCGCGCACGACGCAGGTGGGCGTCGAGCCACGGGAGGTGTTCGGCGCGCACCGCCTCGAGGCCCGGATTCGCGAGGCCGATGGCGTTGATCATGCCCCCGGCGAAGTCACCGACGCGCGGTGCGCGGTTGCCGTGGCGCGGGCGCGGGCTCACCGCCTTCGTGACCAGGCCGCCGAGCGCCTCGAGGTCCATCACCTCGTCGAGTTCGCGGCCGTACCCCGCGGTGCCCGACGCGAGCACCACGGGATTCTGGAACGCGATGCCGGCGACCTCGACCGCGAGCGGCCCGCGCGCCGCGACGGGCGCGCTCACGCGCCGCTCCCCGCACCGCGGGGGCGCGTCGCCCGCACGCTCACGGCTGCGTCCCCACGCGCCGCTCGTAGCGGCCGAGATACTCGATGGCGGCGTCGGCGATCGACGTCGCGATCTGGCCCTGCCGCGCGCCGTCGCGCATCCATGCCGCCTCCGCCGGATTGGTGCCGAATCCGATCTCGATCAGCACCGCCGGCATGTACGCCGTGACGAGCACGCGGAATCCCGCCTGCTTCACCCCGCGGCTTGGTCCCGGGTGCATGCCGCCGAGCGCACGCTGCACGGTGGCGGCCAAGTCGCTCGACTCGCGCAGGTGTTCGTTCTGCGCCATGTCGTTGATGATGAACGCGAGCGGATCGTTCTTCGGCGCCTCGGCACCGGTCTCGAAACGCACGGCCTCGTTTTCCATCCGCTCGACGCGCCGGTCGTCCTCGGTCTTGGCCTCGGCGAGGAAGTAGGTCTCGAAGCCGCGCGCGGCGCCCGGGTCGCGCCAGCGCGGATTCGCGGCGTTCACGTGGATGGACAGGAAGAGGTCGCCCCGCACGCGGTTGGCGATCCGTCCGCGATCGGAGAGCGCGATCAGCGTGTCGCGGTCGCGGGTCAGCACCACATCCACCCCGCGGTCGCGCAGCGCGTCGGCCAGGCGGCGCGCCACGGCCAGCGTGATGTCCTTCTCGTCGATGGTGAAGCTGCCGCCGATCGGTCCGTGCATGCCCCGGTCCGGGCCGCCATGGCCCGCATCCACCACCACGATCCGCCGTTCGGTGCTGGTGCGCGCCTTGCCGCCAGCCGGGCGTCGCGGCACCGCGCGCGGTCCGGGTGTCGGCGCCTCCCCCACCGCCGGACGCGAGAGTGCGGGCTCGCCGCCACCGCCACGCGAGGCGCGCGCGAAGACGGTGCTCGACCCGCCGTCGGCGACCGCGCGCCCGAAGGCGGCCCCGGGCATCGCGAGTTCGCCGCGCACGGCGTCGTAGCGCACGCCGTCGGCGAGCCGCGGGATCAACTCCGTGGCCAGCGCGAGCGGCAGGACGAGCACGCCGGCCACGACGCGCGGTGGGGCGGCCAGGGGCACGGTGCCGGCCAGCGTGCCGGCGAATGGCATGCCGTCGCGCACGTCGAGCGTGAGGCCCGGCATGGCGATGGTCCAGCGCCCGTCGTCGACCCGCGAAAGCCGGGCACCGAGCGCGGGCAGCAGATCGTCGGCCCGGACCCCCGGCAATCCGTCGAGGCGCACGACCGGCACGCTGACCGTGCGCTCACGCGAGACGACCCGCAACGTGACGGGGGGTTCGCCCCGGGGCGCGCCCTGCACGAGGGCGGCGAGGGCGAGGGCGAGGATCATCGGCGACTCATCGCCCGCGCCATCTCGCGCTGCGCGTCGCGCGTGCGCTCGTCGTCGCGCTTGTCGTGGAGCTTCTTGCCGCGTGCGAGGGCGATCGACACCTTGGCCAGTCCGCGCTTGAAGTACAGTTCGAGCGGCACGAGGGTGAGCCCCTTCCGCTCCACCGCGCCTATGAGACGGCGGATCTCGGCCTTGTGCAACAGCAGCTTGCGGGTGCGGGTGGGCTCGTGGTGCACGTAGCCCGACTTGCTGTACGGCGCGATGTGGCAGTTGAGCAGCCAGAGCTCGCCGTCCTTCACGATGCCGTAGGCGTCGCCGAGGTTGGCCTTCCCGTCGCGGAGCGACTTGACCTCGCTGCCGACGAGGACGATGCCGGCCTCGTACGTGTCGAGCAGCTCGTAGTCGTGGCGCGCGCGCTTGTTGCGGGCGACCGACTCGCGCTCCTCGGGGGCGGGCTTCTCGCGGGCCATGCCGGGAATCTACCGAGGGGCGACGCCTGACGGATGCGCCCGCGTTGACCCTCCGCCGCGCGCGATTAGCTTTCGCCGAGCTGCCGAAGTGGTGGAACTGGTAGACGCGCTGGCTTCAGGAGCCAGTGGGGGCAACCTCGTGCGGGTTCGAGTCCCGCCTTCGGCATTGTCGATGGAACGCACGCGGGGCGGCGGTCAGGTGACCGCCGCCCCGCGTGTCATCTGGTGGTGAGCGCCTACCGACGGCGACGGCCGATCACGGCGACCGCGAACAACCCGGATCCGACGAGCAGGAGACTGGCCGGCTCGGGAACGGGAGTCGACAGGGACGTGAGCGTCACGTCATCCAGGTCCGCGAAGTGCGTGAAGGCATCCTGCTCGTTCCGGAACTCGATATCGAGGGTGCTCCCGGTCGCGACGAAGGTATCGGTGAACTGCACCCAGTCGGCGAGTGTGGTGACCGTCTTGGTGTTGGTCACCAGGTTCGAACTCGCCAGCAGGCCGTTGAGCCAGAGTTCGATGATGCCCGTGCCGTTTCGCCCCGACGCGGCGTTGGTC
>JACQES010000332.1 GCA_016200495.1 Gemmatimonadota bacterium | reverse complement strand
GCGGCCGAGCGCGGGCGCGGGTGCCACGCCGATGCTCCCCCAGAACGGCTTGAGCGGCACGGTGATGCCCGGCGCGACCTCCGCGCGCATCTTGTCGCGGTCCATCATGATGAGCCGGCTCGCGCCCTGGCCGCAGAACTCGCGCAGGAACCCCGCGCACCCGTTGTACCCGTACGGGATCGGCAGCGCGATCGAGAGGATCTTGACCTCGAGCACGTCGCCCGAGTCGGCGCCCTCCACGTAGATGGGGCCCGTGAGGATGTGCCCGCCCGGGCCGCGCGCCGTCCCCGTCACCTGCGCGACGATGTCGCGGAGGTGCTGCGGCACGTCCGCGGGCTTCACCCCCATCCGCTCGAGGCCCGTGGGCGAGTTGGTGAGCATCGTCTCGACCTCGACGATGTCGCCCGACGCGATGCGGAGGGCGGGCGTCGCCTCGGACCAGTAGTAGCCGTACGCGACGGTCGTGGGGGTCGCGGGCAGCTGGTGGACGCGCTGCGCGTGGGCGCGCGGGGCGAGCGCCACGAACGCGGCCCACGCCAGGGCGCGGGCGAGTGTGACATGGGGGAGCGACATGGCCTGGTCCGGGCAGGACGTCGTGCGGGCGCGGGAGCTCGACCGGCGGTCGCGCCTACGCTGCGTCCGGGAACGCGAAAGCGCCAGACGGTGGTGCGGAGCGGTTCGCTACTCGCGGACCCGGAACGGTCGCTCGCCGACGAGCGCTGCCACCAGCCGCCGCACGGGATCGTTGGCGCCCGTGTTGCTGAGCACGACCAGCGTGTAGCCGCTGTCGCCGTACAGCTCCAGGTCCGCGTTCGCGCCGGGAATCAGCCCGCTGTGGCCCCAGATGTTGTGCCCGCGATAGCGATCGACGCCGTATCCGTAATCGGTCGCCCCGAGATCGCGCTTCGGGGTGCGCATCGAATCGAGCGTCGCGAGCGTCACGAGCTTGCCGAGCCGCAGGCTCTCGGCGAAGCGGAACAGGTCCTCGGCCGTCGAGAACAGCCAGCCCGCGCCCGTGGCCGGCTGGGTCTGCGCCATCGGGTTCGCGCGCAGCAGCGGGCCCGCCGAGTCGAACACGAACGCGTAGGCCGTGGGCAGGTCCGGGCGCGGCGCGGCCGTCACCAGCCGTTCCGTGTGCCGCATGCCGGCGGGCGCGAAGATCGCGGCGGCGAAGTGATCCGCGAACGGACGGCCCGTCACCCGCTCGATCACGTCACCGAGCAGGGCGTAGCCATAGTTGACGTACGAGAACCGCGTGCCGGGCGCGAAGGAGGGCGCGTCGGCGCCGCGCACCAGGCCATCCGTGTGCGAGAGGATCGTCCGGAGCGGCACGCCGCCCGCACCGCGAGGACGCGCGCTGTCGCCGAGGAACCGCCCGAGCGTGTCGTCGAGGGCGAGCACGCCGCGCTCCACCAGCTGCATGACGGCCGTGCCGGTCACGAGCTTGCCCACCGACGCGATGCTGTACCGGTCGCCCACCACGGCCGCGCGCCGCGCCGCGCGATCGGCGAGGCCGACCGCCTCGTGGTAGAGCGTGCGCCCGTCGCGCGCGAACAGCACCTCCCCCGAGAACACGTCGCTGTCGGCCAGCTGCCGCACCAGCCGGCGGATGGCCGCCACGCGCGCATCGTCGGAGGCGGTGTCACCCGCCGCGACGATCACGCGATGCCCGGGCACGACCTGCAGCCGCGCCACCCGTCCGCTCACGCTGTCGAGCTGCACGTCCAGCCGATCCTGCTCGCCGGTGAGGGCATTGGAAATCACGGCCGAGCCGCCGGCGCGACCCGTCGCGCACGTGGCAACGATCGCGACGCGCCGGCTCATCCAGTGCCACCGCCCGAGCGACCCCTGCACCACCGGTCGCGCCGCGCGCGGCAGCCGCGTCGAGTCCACGACCTCGGCCATCATCCGAGTGATGGCCGCGTACGATCCGTCGTTCACCGCGCGCACGATGGTGGCGAGCGCGGTGTCCACCTGGCGCGTCGCGGGCTCGCAGCGCGGGGCGGTCTGCGCGCTCAGGGCCTGCGCGAGGCATGCCGCGGCCACGGCCGCGCCGCGCGCCGCCCGCATCAGCGTGCGCCAGCGCGGCGTAGGGCGCAATGGCAGCGGCCCGCCACTAGCCCGCGGTGATCCCGATCTGGACAATGCGATGCGGCGCCTCCGGCTCGACGGTGAGTTCGATCGTGACGGCCTCGCCGTCCTTGTTGCGCAGGTGCACCCGGAGGTGCGTATCGTCGGCCGCCTCGTACAGCGACGGCGCCATGGGCCCCAGGTTGGCGAACATCCGGCGGTACGTCGCCAGCCGCTGCTCGACGCTCGGCGCCTGTGGGTTGGGCGCGAACAGCGCGCCGAACGCGGCCTTCATGCGCGTCGTGTCGCCGGAGTTGAACGCGGCCATGTAGGCGCCGAACGTCCGGCCCGCCGACGTGGTCGGGAGCGTGGAGGATCGGGAGCCCGCGGCCGGCGCACCGTCCTCGCGCGGCCCGTCGCTCAGGCCCAGCGCCCGCTCCAGCGGGCGACGCACGCGCGGGCCGTGCATCTCGGGGGTGTTGGTGGCGAACAGGTAGCTCACCCCGGCGCCAGGCAGGCGCTCGTACAGGAAGAAGTGCGTGCCATCGCTCCCCGACAGCCCGATCGGCAGGTTGCGGGGGAACCGCTCGCCGCGGCCGGCGAACGTCACGAGCGTCTCGGTCTCGAACAGGGCCCGATAGAACCGGTCCATGTCGGCCAGCGTGGACAGCATGCCGCCGTTGCCGCGCAGGTTCCAGTACGGACCGTCGGTGGCATGCGGCCGGTCGATGATCGGGCCTTCCTCGCCCTTGGCGCCGTAGCCATGCGCGATCCGCGACCGGTCGAACTTCGGCAGGAGAAAGCCCGTGTGCGTGAGCCCGAGGGGCGCGAGGATGTGGTCGCGCACGTACACGTCGTACGACGTGCCACTGATCCGCTCGATGATCACGGCGAGAAGGCCGTACGCCGGGTTCGAGTAGTGCTCCTCGCGCCCCGGCGGTGCGACCAGCGCGCTGGCCATGAGGTGCGCGACGAACTGGTCGCGCGTGACCGCGGCGAAGTCGTCACCGGCGTACTCCTCGAAGCCCGAGGTGTGGTCGAGGAGCTGTGCGAGGGTGATGTCGCGCTTGTCCGCCGGCGCGTCGGGAAACCACCGCACGAGCCGGTCGCCGAGCGAGAGCTTGCCGCGCTCGGCGAGCTGCAGGATGGCGACGGCCGTGAAGTCCTTGGTGTTCGAGCCGATCTGCACCACCACGTCGGGCGTGAAGGGACGCCGCGTCGCCCGGTTCGCGAGCCCGTATCCCTTGTGGAGGATCGTCCGGCCGCGCGCCGACACGAGGAACACGCCGCTCATCCCCTGGCGCTCGAGGACGCCGAGCGTCGAGTCGACGCGCTGCGCCACGGCGCCGTCGACGATGGTGGGGGTCGTCGCGGATTGCGCCGACGCGAGCCGCGGGGTGGTGGCGAGGACAACGGGCAGCCAGCGGCGTGCGTGCAGCATGCGGGAGACGTTCGGCTGGAGGGTAGTGCGACGAATGGGAGCGCGCATCGGCACGGAGCATCAGCTCGTGCGCGGCACCGTGCCGCTCGCTCGTCCAACCCTATGTCCCCCGTCGGACCGCGGCTTCCATGAGGTTGCGCGGCGTCCCGCGCGTGCGCGGCCCTGCACCCCGACGGCGATCCCCGCGCCGGGATTGCGCGCTGTCGCGCGCGTGCGCGGCCCTAGAACCCGACGGCGATGCCGACGCTCACGAACGCGTTCTTGGTGCTGTTCGCGTCCACCGGCTGGTAGTAGCCCACGTACGGCCCCACCAGCCACACGAACGCGCGCGCCTCGACCCCCCAGTACGTCTGGTTGGTGTTGGCCGACCACGGGCTGCCGTAGGTGCGCAGCACGGCCGCCTGCAGCGTGCCCCCGCCCCCCTGGTCGGCGAACTGCCACGCCCCGACGCCCACCGCCGCCTTGCTCGCCGCGAGCCCCGGCTCGACGCGGAGGTACCACATCTGCGTGAAGCGGCGCGTGCCCGCCCCCCAGTAGCGCTCGAAGCCGAAGAGGAGCGACCCCGACAGCTGCTGCGGCACGCCGACCGCGAGCGACCCGATGCGCGCCGACGGATGCCACGTGTTGTCCGACAGGGCATCGGCGGAGTCGGCCGACGCCTGCGCCGAGAGCGCGCACGGGGCGCACGCGAGCAGGGCGGCGAGGCAGCAGGAGCGCGACATGCGGGAGCGCAACATGCAGGAGCGCAACATGCGGGCGGGAGTCGGGGAACCGGGGCGGGAGCGCACGGCGGAGTGCCGGGGGCTCAATAGGTGTACTGGATCGCCGTCGCGAAGATCCGGTCGGTCGCGAGAAAGCCGGGGTCGGGCAGGTTCTGGTAGCGGATCGCGAACGACAGCTTGATCGCGAACTTCTCCGACAAGGGCGCGATCAGGCTCGACTCCGTGTTCACGCGCCAGTCGGGCCCGTTCTGCAGGTTGGCCAGGTATTCCGCCGTCTGCTGGAAGTAGGCCTTGTCGGTGAAGTTGTGCTTGTAGGCGAGCGCGGTGCGCCCCGAGGCGAAGTTGCGGTCCGGCACCGCCGTCACCGCCTGCTGCTGGATGGCGGAGAGGCCGAGTTCGACGTCGAGCTTGTCCTCGGTCTCGACGATCGCCTTCCATTGCGCGCCCGCGCCCTGCTCCCAGCGGCCCGCCACGCCCGAGAACCGGTTCTTGTCGTAGTTCACGAGGCCGAAGAAGCCGAACCGCTCGGTGAAGGCGCGATCGCCGCGCACCCCGGTGCGCCAGATGCTCGTGTTCACGCTGTCGCGGAGCTTCCCGTACACGGTGCCGAAGTAGTGGGTGAGTTTCCACGGCCCGGTGTTGAGCACGATCTTGTAGTTCGCCGTGAGGGTCGTGACCTCGGTGTTTCCGGTCGTGTTCACGAACCCCAGGTCGGCGCTCGCCTCGACGGGCTTGGCGGGCTTGGTCTGGGCGAGCAGCACCGGCGCCCCCGCGCTGGTGCACGACAGGGCGGCGGCAAGGGCGACTCGACGGAGCATGAGCGGCAGGGCTGAGGGAAGGCCTGGGGTGCCGCGCCCGGCGTCGGGCGCATACCGTTCGATACCCCCAATGATACCGCGTCGTCCGGCCCGAAGCTCCGCATGTGCGCGCCGCGTGGCGTTGGTCACGTGCGCGGCCGCGCTCCTTGGCGCCCCGGTGCGTGCCGTGGCGCAGGCCCCGGCCTGCCAGCCCGCGCGGACCGCGCTCGTGCTCGGCGGCGGCGGGGCCAAGGGGTTCGCGCATGCGGGGGTCTTCCGCGCCCTCGACTCGCTGGGCATCAAGCCCGACCTGATCGTCGGCACGTCGATCGGCGCCATCATGGGCGCGCTCTACGCCACCGGGTACACCGGGCGCGAGATCGAGCAGATCACGCGCGCGCTCCCGCTCTCGTCCATCATCCGCGGCTACGACCCCGAGGTGCCCGCGGTGCTGGGCGACAACCCCGTGCTCGCGCTGTGGGAGCGCGATGCCGCCACCGGCTACCGCCTGCAGACGGGCTCGGTGCGCGAGGGGGAGATCAACGCCATGATGTCGTCGATGCTGCTGCGCGGCAACCTGCTCGCGCGCGGCGCGTTCGACTCGCTCCCGATCCCGTTCCGCGCGGTCGCGACCTCGCTCCGCACGCGCAAGCCGGTCGCGATCGCGCGCGGCGACCTCGCGCGCGCCGTGCGCGCGTCGTTCGCCATCCCGCTCGTCTTCCAGTCCATCGAGGTGGACGGCGAGGCGCTCGTGGACGGCGGCATCTCGGCCAACGTCCCCTACCAGGTCGCGCGCGCGCTCGGCGCCGAGCGGTTGATCATCGTCGCACTGCCGAGCAAGGGGATCGACCTGCGCGCCTACCGCGACCCGCTCACGATCGCGGGGCAACTGGGGGAGTTCCTCTTCTGGAACGACTCGATTCCACTCGGTCCCGACGACGTCCTGATCCAGCCGAACACGGCCGAGACGCCCAACCTCGACTTCTCGCGCGAGCGCGCCGACTCGCTGTTCGCGATGGGACGCGCCGCCGCCGACGCCGCGCTCGCGCGCGCGCGCTGCGTCCGGCCGTTGGGCGAAGGGCACGCGCCGCGCCCGGCGGCGGTGGCGGGGCTTGTCTCGATCGCCGACGAGCGGCCCGTGGATAGGATTGCGCTGCGCCGAGCACTGGCGCTCTCGCCGGGCCAGCCGATCCGCGAGGACACGCTGCGGGGGGCGCTCAACGCGCTCGCGGCGTCGCAGGACTACACGGCCGTGTGGCTCAACCCCACGGGGCGCGACTCCGCGGTGCGCTTCGACGTCGCCGTGGACCGCACCCCGTCGCGCG
>JACQES010000331.1 GCA_016200495.1 Gemmatimonadota bacterium | reverse complement strand
CTTGAGCCCCGGCAGCCCGTACGTCACGTGCACGCCGTACGACTCGAGCGTCCGCGCCCACGTGATGTTGTTGGCCTCGTCGAAGCGCGCCTGGAGCTCCACCAGCACCGCCACCTGCTTGCCGGCCTGCGCGGCCTCGGTGAGCGCGCGCACGATCGCCGTCTCGCCGCTCGTGCGGTAGAGCGTGAGCTTGATCGCGAGCACGTTCGGGTCGGCCGCGGCCTCGTCGAGGAACCGCTCCACCGTGCCGTGGAACGAGTCGAACGGGTGGTGCACGAGCAGGTCGCGCTCGCGGATCACCTCGAAGATCGACTTGCTCTCGTCGCGCACCTCGACCGGCGTCACCGGGATGAACGGCTTGTCGTGGAGCTCGGGCAGGTCGATCGCCGCCAGCGTCATCAGGTCGCCCAGCTCGAGCAGCGGCCCGCCGTCGTGCACGTCGCGGGGCGAGAGCGGCGCCACCGGGTCGTCCACGTCGTGGAGCTCGGTGGCCAGCAGCTCGCGCAGCTCGGCCGGCATCCCCGACTGCACCTCCAGCCGCACCACCTCGCCGAACCGGCGGCGGAAGACCTGCTCCTCGATCGTCGAGAGCAGGTCCTCGTTCTCCTCGATCGAGCCCAGGTCGAGGTCGGAGTAGCGCGTCACGCGGAAGGCGTGCCACCCCATGATCTCCATTCCGGGGAAGAGGGCGCCGAGGTTGGCGCCGATCACTTCCTCGAGCGGCACGAAGTGGTGCGGCCGGCCGAAGCTCACCCAGCGCGGAAGGCTCTTGGGCACCTTCACGCGCGCGAACTGCTCGATCCCGCGGTCCGGATCGCGGAGCCGTACGGCGAGCGACAGCGACAGGTTGCTGATGTACGGAAACGGGTGCCCCGGGTCCACCGCGAGCGGCGTCAGCACCGGGAAGACCTGCGACTCGAAGAACTGGTCCACGGTGGACCACTCGCTGCTCGTCAGGTCGTTCATCCCCACCAGCTTGACCCCGAGCTCGGCGAGCCGGGGCAGCACCACCTGGTGCAGGCACTCGCGCTGGCGCGCCGAGAGCTCCGCGACCCGCAGGTGGATCCGGTCGAGGACCTCCTGCGGGCTGATCGCGTCCGGGCCGGCCAGTTGCACCCCCGCCGCCACCTGCCGCCTGAGCCCGGCCACCCGGACCATGAAGAACTCGTCCAGGTTGGTGCTGAAGATCGAGAGGAACTTGAGCCGCTCGAGCAGCGGCGTCCGTTCGTCCACGGCCTCGTGCAGTACCCGGGCGTTGAACTCGAGCCAGGAGAGCTCGCGGTTCAGGTAGAGGGCGGGAGTCGGGTAACTGTCGGTGGTCACGGGCGCGTGGCGTGGGGCCTTCAGACGACGAGACGCCCGTGGAGGCCACGGACGTCGCAGTCGCTTACCCCTGTATGTCTAGTGTAGCCCGCATCCGAATGGCAGTCCACGCGGGACACCTACCTGTTACACCCGACGTCACAACGTGGCGCGCCATCCGACCGGAAACCGGACAGTCTCCTGGCCGCCAGTACGCTGTAACTCGTTGTTTCTAAAGGGGATGGACCGCCTGGATCGCGAGGTAGAACACCGACGCCATCAGCGCGGACGCGGGGATGGTCAACACCCACGCCCAGACGATGTTGCCTGCGATTCCCCACCGCACCGCGCGCAGCCGGGTGGACGCCCCGACCCCCACGATCGACCCGGTGATCGTGTGCGTCGTGCTCACCGGCACCCCGAACGACGACGCGCCGAGGATCACCAGCGCCCCGCCCGTCTCGGCGCAGAAGCCGCCGACGGGCCGGAGCCGCGTGATCCGCGAGCCCATCGTGTGCACGATGCGCCAGCCGCCGAAGAGCGTGCCCAGCGAGATCGAGGTGTACGCGGCGATCTCGACCCAGAGCGGGATCGTCTTGGTGTCGGGCACGTACAGGAAGTGGGCGAATCCCGTCTCCCCGACGAACTGCGGCGAGACCGACACCAGGAGCCCGACGATGATCCCCATCGTCTTCTGGGCGTCGTTGCCGCCATGCGAGAGCGAGAGGAGCGCCGACGACAGCAGCTGGCCGGGGCGGAACCAGGTGTCCACCTTCGCGGGACCGGCCTTCTTGAACAGGTTCATCACCAGCACCATCAGCGAGAACCCGAAGAAGGCGCCCAGGAGCGGCGACAGCGCGATGGCCGACAGCGTCTGGGCCCACTTGCTCCCGTGCCCGGTCGCGAGGGCGGCGAACCCGGCCTTGGCGATTCCCGCGCCGGCCAGCCCGCCGATCAGCGCGTGCGACGAGCTCGACGGGATCCCGAACCACCAGGTGATCAGGTTCCACGCGATCGCCCCGAGCAGCGCCCCCGCCATCAGGTTCGGGGTCACGATCGCGGGGTCCACGAAGCCGCTTGCCACCGCCTTCGCCACGGCGGTCTTCACGACGAAGAGCGCGGCGAAGTTGAAGAACGCCGCCCAGCACACCGCCGCGAACGGCGACAGCACCCGCGTGCCCACGATCGTCGCGATCGAGTTCGCGGAATCGTGGAAGCCGTTGATGAAGTCGAAGCAGAGCGCGATGCCGACGATCGCGAGGACGTACGTGGTCACGGCTCAGCTGTTCTTCAGCGAGATGCTCTCGAGCACGTTCGAGACGTCCTCGGCCTCGTCGATCGCCGACTCGATCTTGTCGTACAGTTCCTTCCACTTGATGACGTCGAGCGGGTCGGCGCCGGGCTTGAAGAGGTCGCCGATCGCCTCGCCGTAGATGGCGTCGCCCTCCTCCTCGAGCCGCTTCACCTCGTTGCCCGCCGCCACCACCGACTGCCGCTTGGTCATGTCGGTGACCGCGCGCTCGAGCACGATCGCCGCGCGGTTGAGCACGTCGGCCAGCCGGTGGGCGGGCTCGCGGATCTCGGTGATGTTGAACAGCTGCGCGCGGCGCGCCGTCCCGTCCACCAGGTCGATGACGTTGTCCAGCCGGTACGCGAGCAGGTGGATGTCCTCGCGGTCCATCGGCGTCACGAAGCTCTTGTCGAGTCGCGCGATCACCTCGCGCGTGAGGTCGTCCGCCTCGTGCTCGATCGCCTTGATCTGGTTCACGAATTCGCCGAGGCGGTGCGGCTGGACGAACATCTCCGAGAGGAGCTTGGTGGAGTTGGTCATGCGGCGGGCCAACTCGCTGAACAGGGCGAAGAACCCTTCGTCGCGGGGAATGAGGCGCACGGCGGGGTGAAGCGTCCGGGGGACGGGCGGCGCGGGCCGGGGCTCGCGCGGGATGGCGGGTAATCTGTAACGACTGCGCCCCGCATGTAACGAGACTTTGTAACATCCCCGTGACTGGACGCGCCCGCGCGCGCGGCGCGGTCGTGGACGCGCCGGCGGCGCATCGGTGGCGGGCACAATGACCGCACGCCCCCGCGCGCGGCGCTGCCCGTCGTGCGGTATCACATTCGTGATAGCCGCGGAGGCGCCGGGGGCGCT
>JACQES010000010.1 GCA_016200495.1 Gemmatimonadota bacterium | reverse complement strand
CGGGCTGCGCGAGGTCGCGGGGGCCGAGCGCCGGTTCCAGCTGTTGGGCGAGAAGGGGGGGGTGCTCGTGGTCGATGACTACGCCCACCATCCCACGGAGATCGAGGCGACGCTCACCGCCGCCCGCGCCTCGTATCCCAGCCGTCGGGTCGTCGCCGCCTTCCAACCGCACTTGTACACGCGCACGCGTGACTTCGCCGCCGAATTCGGCCAGGCGCTCGCCCATGCGGATGTAGCGCTCGTGGCCGACCTGTATCCGGCCCGCGAGCAGCCCATTCCGGGGGTCACGGCCGCGCTGATCGCCCGGGCGACGGAAGCGGCGGGAAAGCAGGTGCGTTGGGAAGGTCCGCGAGCGCAGCTGGCTGCCGCACTGGCCCGTGCCGTTCAGCCGGGTGACATCGTCATTACACTCGGGGCCGGCGACATCACCAGGACCGGCCCGGAATTGCTCGCCCTCCTGACCTGACGGCTCATTCCCTCGATGGACGACCCCACGCAGCCACCCCCCGATCGCGACGACGCCGCACCGCGCCCGCGGGCGCGGTGGCGGCGCGTGGCGTGGGCGGGCCTCGGCCTCGTGCTGTTGGCGTCGCCGTTCTGGGGCCGCGCCGTCTTGCGGCAGATGCGCTTCTTCAACGTGCGCACGGTGCGCGTCGAGGGGGTGCGCTACGTGGACCCGGCCGTGCTGGTGGCACGCCTGCGCGTGGACACCACCGTGTCGCTCTTCGCCGATGGGGACGCCTGGATCGCGCGCGTGAACGGACATCCCCAGGTGGACTCGGTGCGCATCGCGCGCGAGTTGCCCGGGACGCTCGTGCTGCAGGTGAGCGAGCGCCTGCCTGTGGCGCTCGTGCCCGCCGCCGGTGGCCTCGTGGCGCTGGATGCGACCGGGCGCCGGCTCCCGGTCGATCCCGCCCGGCTCCCGATGGACCTCCCGGTGGTCGCCAATCGCGACGTGCGACTGCTGGCCATGCTCGACACCGTGCGCCGGACCGATCCGGCGCTCTTCAGCGCCATCTCCGACGTGCGCCGCGAGCGCGGCGAGCTCCGCCTCCGCGTGACCGGCGTCGAGGTGCGCGCGCCGCTCGCGCTGGGCGCCGCCCGCCTCGCCGACATCGTGCCCGTGACCGACGACCTCGCGCGCCGACGGGTGCGCGTGGCCGAGCTCGACCTGCGCTACCGCGACCAGGTGATCGCGCGGATGCCGCAGTAGCCCGCCTTCCGTCCGCTCCCCCCGCACTTCCCGCCGTGGCTGACCTCAACGAACAGACGCTCGTCGCCGGGCTCGACATCGGCAGCGCGAAGACCACCGCCGTCATCGCGGAGGTCGTCGGCGAGATGCGCGCCCCCGAGATCCGGATCCTCGGCGTCGGCCAGTCGCGCACGACCGGGCTCCGGAAGGGCGTGGTGAGCGACATCGAGGAAACCACGCGCTCCATCAAGAAGGCGATCACCGACGCCGAGCGGATGGCCGGGGCGACGGTCCCCTCGGTGTACGTCGGCATCGCCGGCGAGCACGTGCAGGCCACCACCAGCCAGGGGATCGTGGCCGTCAACGGCTCCGAGATCACCAAGGCCGACGTGGACCGCGCCCACGAGGTGGCGCGTGCGCAGGTGATTCCGCAGGACCGCGAGCTGCTGCACGCGATCCCGCAGGAATACACGGTGGACCGGAACAAGGGGATCCGCGACCCCATCGGCATGATCGGCACGCGCCTCGAGACGGAGATGTACCTCGTCACGATCGGCGCGAGCCCGAGCATGAACCTGCGGAAGGCGGTCGAGCGCGCCGGCTACACCATCAAGGAGATGGTGCTCGAGCCGCTCGCATCGGCGCTCGCCGTGCTCACGGACGACGAGAAGGAGCTGGGGGTCGCCCTCATCGAGATGGGGGCGGGCACCACCGACGTCGCCGTCTTCCACGAGGGGAAGATCCGCCACCTCGCCACGATCAACTTCGGCGGCAACAACGTCACCTCCGACATCGTGCACGGCCTGGGCGTCACGCAGGCCGACGCCGAGCGGCTCAAGGAGAAGTACGGCTGCGTGTACGAGTCGCTCGTGCCGAGCGACGAGGTGATCCAGCTGCCGAGCACCGTGGCGCAGGGCGACCGGCGGATCCCGCGCGAGCTGCTGGCGCACATCATGCACCAGCGCACCGACGAGATCTACGACCTCGTGCAGCGCGAGATCGAGACCGCGGGCTACATCGGCAAGCTCTCGGCCGGCATCGTCTGCACCGGCGGCGCGGCGGCGCAGCCGGGGACGGTCGAGCTCGCGACCGACGTGTTCGGCATCGGGGCCCGCGTGGGCGCGCCGGTCGATCGCGTCGGCGGGCTGAGCGACTCGGTGGATGCCCCGCGCTTCAGCACCGTCGTCGGCCTCGCCCACTACGGCGCGCATCGCGTGGCGCTAGACCAGCCCACCGCAGGGCGCGGCCGGATGAGCATCGGGGCGCCCAACGTGGACAAGCTGGCGCAGCGCGTGAAGACCTGGCTGCAGGACTTCTTCTAGCCGTCGTACGTCGCGTCGCCGTACGTTTGCAGCGCCGCCCGCCGGACATCCGGTCCCGGGCGGCGCTCTCACGTTCGCCCCCACTCGCCATGCTCCGCGCCCAGTACGCCACCCGCGGCCCCAGGCCCGCCGACGTCATCGAAGCCGTCGAGTTCACGCCGGCCCCGCTCGTCGAGGGCCAGGCGCTGCTCCAGGTGCTCGCGGCACCGATCAACCCGTCCGACGTGCTCACGCTCACGGGCGAGTACGGCATGCTGCCCCCCTTGCCGGCCATCGGAGGCAACGAGGGGGTCGGCAAGGTGGTGGAGCTGGGGCCCAACACCACCGGCCCCGCCGTCGGCACGACGGTGCTGCTCCCCGTGGGGGTGGGCACGTGGGCGACGCACGTGGTCGCGGACGCGAAGAAGCTGGTGCCGCTGCCGGGCAACGCCGATCCGGTGCAGCTCTCGATGCTCACCGTCAACCCGCCGACGGCGTTTCTCATGCTGCGCGATTTCGTGACGCTCGCGCCGGGCGACTGGGTCATCCAGAACGGCGCGAATTCGGCCGTCGGCGGCTACCTCAACCAGCTCGCGAAGCTCAAGGGCTATCGCACGGTGAGCGTCGTGCGGCGCGAGTCGGCGATCGCGAGTGTCGAGGCGGCCGACGTGGTGATCGTCGATGGCCCCGACCTGCACAAGCGCGTCGCGGCGGCGACGGGGAAGGCGAAGATCCGGCTCGGCATCGACTGCGTCGCGGGGGCGGCGACGGATCGCCTCGCGAGCTGCCTCGCCGAGGGCGGGACGCTCGTGAACTACGGCCGCATGAGCGGCGAGGTCTGCCACGTGTCGCCGGGATCGTTCGTGTTCAAGGACCTCACCCTCCGCGGCTTCTGGCTCGTGCTGTGGTTCCGCAAGGCAACACCACAGGAGCAGACGGCCGTCTTCGGCGAGATCGCGCAGCTCGTGGCGACCGGGAAGCTGTCGGCGCGGGTCCAGGCCACGTTCGACGTGCGCGAGATCAAGGCCGCGGTGGCGCTCGCCGCGAGCGGCGAACGCGCGGGCAAGGTCGTGATCGTGCCCAAGGTCTGAACGCGATCGCACGGCGCGCGCGACACCCTCGTCGCGCGCGACCACCGCGCGACCACCGCGCGGCCGGCGCGCGCGACGCCGTCGGCGCGCGCATCGCGTGATTGGCGCGCTCAGCGCGTGACGGTCACCGCAATCAGTCGCCGGCGCGCGCCGGGCACGAGCGGCAGGTCGAACATGCGCACGCTGTCGTTCTGCGCCACGGGCAGGTTGGAAATGCGCAGAGTGGCCGGGTAGTAGGCCCCGGTGTCGGCGCGGTAGAGTGTCGCGCCGCCCTCGAAGTTGTTGCCGACGATCACGCGCGTGACCGTGCGTGCGTCGCCGGCCCCCGCGTCGGTGATCGTGATGGCGCGCTCGAGCGTCACCTCCCACGACGAGAGCCAGATCCACCCGTCGCTGCGGGGCCACGGCGTGGGCACCTGCGTCACGCGCACGCCGGTGAGCTGCCACGCGGCCACGGCCGCGTCCTCGGCGGTGGCGAGCTGGTCGAGCCCCGCGATCATGCCCTCGCTGACGATGCCCGCGTACCGGTCGAGCCGCGCGGTGAGAGCCGAGTCCGTCAGGCCGGCGGTGGTGGCGAGGGCGGCGACGCCGGTGCGCCCGCGGCGGCGTCCGCGCTCGTCGCAGAGCGGCACCCAGTACCACGGTCCGAACGTCCAGCGCGTGGCGAACGACGCGGTGTCGCCGAGGGTGACGTAGGCCGACGGGAAGAGGCGCGTCGGCGCGCAGGGCGTGAGCGCGCTCGAGGGGAGCGTGACGTGCACCTCGCCGCGCGACCAGACGTCGAGGTTGAAGGGGCGCCGCCGCAGATAGGCGGCCACGAGTTGGGTCGCGCGCGCGGGCGTGATGACGCTGTCCACCCCCGCGATGGTCACCGGATCGATGCGGAGCAGGCCCGTCGCGTCGAGCGAGTCGAGCGCGGCGCCGGCGAGGGCGAGTCGCACGTCAGGCCGGGCTGGCGGATCGACGTCCGGTGCCGTCGCGTCTTCGCAGGCGGCAAGGGCGACGAGTCCCGCCGTGGCCGCTCGCACAGCGGCACGTCGCCACGCGGCACGCGGCATCGAGGCAGGCGGGCGACCGGGCATGCCGTGCACGCTATCGCCGTGGCGCGCGCGTGGCTACGCGGCGCGTCGGCGACGCGGACGTCCCTGGGCGCGGGACCGAGCGAACAGGGCGTCCATGGCGTGGACGGCGCGGTCGTCGGCCTGCGCATCACCCAGCAGCCGGCGTGCGACGCGATGGGCGAGGATGATGCCGTGCACCTCGCGCACGAAATCCTCGGCGACGACGTCGGCACGGAAGTGGCCCTGCTCCTCGGCGATCGTGCAGGCGGTAGCGAGGGTGGCGAGCCAGCGCTGCTGCACGCGCACGAGGTAGTCGCGCACGATGCCGGGGCGGTCATCGAGCTCGAACGCGGCGGCGGCGAGCAGGTCGCCCCCGTGCGGGCCACGGGTGCGTTCCCAGGCGAGCCAGTGATCGCAGAGGGCGCGGAGGCGCGGCTCGCCGGAGCGGGTGCGGAGGGCGGGGAAGAGGACGTCGGCGTCGAAGCGGTCGGCGGCGCGCTGGAGGACGGCGAGCTGGAGTCCCTCACGCGAGCCGAAGTGCGCGAAGAGGCCGCTCTTGGAGAGGTCGAGGGCGGCGGCGAGGACGCCGATGGTGAGGCCATCGAGTCCGAGGGAACCGGCGAGGGACTCGGCCTCGCGGAGGATGCGGTCGCGGGTGTCGGCGCCTTTGCTCATAGAGCAAAATATAACGAACGTTCGTTTGTAGCAAGACTCCGCGCGATCTTCGTCCGGTTGCCGCCTCCGCTGCCGATAGTCTTTCCCGTATGCGCCCCTCCCGACTTTCCGGCTCCGCAACGCTCCGGCGTGGCGTCCTCGTCGCCGCCCTGACCGCCGGCTGCCAGCCCACCACGACCACCGACGTCGGCGGGGGCTCGACCGGGGGCACCACGCTCAACAAGCTCGCCGTCGCGTCCTACACGCACGTCATGATGACGACCAACGCCTTCTCGTCCACGCTCGGATGGAAGGTCAACGGCACGCTCAAGACCAGCGGCACCGCCTACCTCGGCCGCGCCCTCAACGACACGGTCCGGTTCGCGAGCAGCACGCCGCTCGTCCCGTTCGAGGGCAACAACAACGGCGGCACCACGGCCTTCTTCTCCGACTCGTGGCTGCTGACCGACGGCGCGCACTACTCGGGGTTCGGCATCGGCGTGCTCAACAGCAGCGATCCGAACACCGCGCCGCGCTTCGTGCTCGCGCAGCTCGACACCGTCACGCCGGCCGCCAACAAGGCGCACGTCCGCTTCGCCCACTTCATGCCCGGCGTCGGACCGGTGGACGTCTGGACCGGTGCCCCCGGCAGCGAGGCCAAGGTGATCACCGCCCTCGGCTATGGTGCGATCAGCGCCTACCAGGACATCCAGGGCGCGACCGGCACGATCCCGTCCATCAACGTGATCGTCACGCCGACCGGCGTCGCGCCGGGCGGCGCGAATGTCATGACCGTCTCGGGCGTCTCGACGATCGCGAATCCGAGCGCGTACACCGTCGCGATGGTCTTCACGCAGAGCAACCTGAGCGTCGCGACCACCAAGTCGATCGCGATCTACCTCGAGCGCTAGCGCCCTACTCGAGCTTGAAGG
>JACQES010000327.1 GCA_016200495.1 Gemmatimonadota bacterium | reverse complement strand
CGCCCAGCAACTGCTGGAACTCCGGCAAAACACGGCTGCCGCGGCGGCGGCCGCCGCCGGGGCTGCCGCCGCCCTCCGCGCGGCCGGGAACGTCTCCGCCCTGCTCCTCACGAGCGAGGAAGCGACGGCGGCCCAAGCCGCCGCCGATCTGACCGAGGCGGTACGCGATGTGGCCGTGGCGCGCGCCGGCCTGTCGCGGCTGCTCGGCGCCGGCGTCGGGGACACGTTGTGGGAGGTACCCGTGCTCCTGCGCGATCCCGACTCGACGGCCTGGCGGATCGCGACCCTCGATTCGCTTGCCCTCGGCCGCCGACTCGACGTGGCGGCCGCCCGCGACGCGGCGCGCGCCGCCGCAGCGGCGGTCGGATTGAGCGAACGGTTCGCGCTCCTCGCAGACGGCACCATCGGCGCCTTCGCGGAGCGCGAGCCCGATGGGCTCTTCAGCGGACCGACGGTGAGCGTCCCGCTGCCACTGTTCGATCAGGGCGGGGCGGTCATCGCGCGCGCGCGCGCCGTGCTGCGCGAACGTGTGGCACGCCACGACGCGCTGGTCGGCGACGTGCATGCCGACGTCCGGATACGACTGGCGCAGCTGCGTTCGGCGCGCGAGCGAGCGCAGCAGCTGCGACACGTCGTGCTGCCCCTGCGCCGTCGCGTGATCGCGGAGGCCCAGCGACACGTGAACGTGAACGACATCACGGTTTTCGCCTTGCTGCAGGCGAAGCAGGGCGAGTTGGACGCGGCCCGCTCCTACCTCGACGCCCTGCGCGACTACTGGAATGCCCGCAGCGACCTTGAGCGCGCAGTCGGTGGAACCCTTCCAGGATCGGCCACCCCATGAGCACCGGAGACGAACGCGTGCACGACGAACACCTGCCGACGACGGAGCTCCCGCTTTCTCGGCGCGAAGTGATGAGGCGCAGCGCTGCCGCCCTCGCTGGTAGCGGCTTTGCCGTCGGTGCGCTGGCCACCGGGCCACTGGGTGCGGCACGATGGGCCGATGCGGCACCGACGGGGCCGTTTGCGCCCGGCCGTCCCGGTGTCGATTACACCCCGGTGATCACGCCCAACGGCAGCACCCTACCGCACACGATCGTCGACGGCGTCAAGGTCTTCCACCTCGTGGCCGGTGTGTTCGAGCACGAGTTCGCACCCGGCCTGCGGGTCACGTGCTGGGGGTACAACGGCAGCACCCCCGGACCCACCATCGAAGCGGTGGAGGGTGATCGCGTCCGCATCTACGTGACCAACCAGCTTTCCGAACCCACCAGCGTGCATTGGCATGGCATGTTGCTGCCCGCCGGCATGGACGGCGTATCCGGACTCAGCCAGGCCCCCATTCCGGTCAACGCCACGTTCAAGTACGAGTTCACGCTGCGGCAGCATGGCTCCCTCATGTATCACACCCACTTCGACGAGATGGTGCAACAGGGACTCGGGTTGATGGGGATGTTCGTGATTCATCCTCGGAGTCCGGCGCGCCGTCCGGATCGCGACTTCGTGCTCCTCTCGGCGGAGTGGCGCGTGCCCATCGGCGCCTCCCGGCCCGACCCGAACGAGATGACCGACTTCAACATCCTCACGTTCAATGGCAAGGCCTTTCCCGCCACCGAACCGCTGCAGATGCAGATGGGTGACCGGGTCCGCATTCGTCTGGGCAACCTGAGCGCCATGAGCCACCACCCGATTCACGTGCACGGGCTGCGCTGGCGGGTTGTTGCGACCGATGGCGGCGACATCGCGGAGGCGGGCCAGTGGCCCGAAAGCACCGTGCTTGTCCCCGTCGGCAGCACGCGCACCGTCGAGTTCGTGGCGGACAATCCCGGTGACTGGGCGATGCACTGTCACATGACGCATCACGTCATGAACCAGATGGGGCACAGCGGCCTCAATCTCATCGGTGCGGACCCTGCGGCCATCGACGGCCTCGTGTCGCGCGTGCTGCCCGACTACATGACCATGGGCGAGAGCGGAATGGGCGGGATGTCCGACATGGGGATGAGCGGTCCATCCGGCGCCATCTCGATGCTAGGAGGGCCCGGGCCGCACGGATACATCGACATGGGCGGAATGTTCACCATCCTCAAGATTCGTCACCGATTGCCCGTCGGGGGTGACCCCGGCTGGTATGCGAACCCGCCGGGCACGGTCGCCGTGGAAGCCACCGACGCTGAACTGCGCCGGGACGGGATCCGGGTCGGCGAACCCGCGACCGAGGCGCGCCCGGCAATGCACGAGATGCGGCACCCGCCGCTCAAGTAGCCGGCGACAGCGCTCGTCTCGCGCCGCGCGGCCAGGCTCTGGCTCGCCTACTGGAGGAGCATCTCGGGCTGCCGCGCGGACAACGACGCCGAGACATCGCCGCGTGTCATCGGTTAGCCGACATCAAAAGACATCGGCCGCCGGTTCGGGGGGAGCCTCGCGCTCAATGCCGCCGTCCTGCGCGCAGGGCCGCTCGCCGTGGGCGATGCCGTCGCCCTGCGCCGCAGTCCGGAGGGCGCCTAGCCCGCCAGCGGCGTGGACACGCCGAGCTTGAAGCCGTCGAGGTCGCGGAACTGGAACATGCGCACTCCCCACGGGCGGTCGGCCGGTTCGTCAATCAGCGTGCCGCCGGCAGCCTTGATCCGCTTCGCCGCCGCATCCACGTCGGCGAGCCCGGCCACGTTGAGCTGCAGGTAGAACCCCTGCCCCTTGATCCGGTCCCAGCCGAGCTTGCCGTCGTCCTGGTTGAGCACGATGTGGATCTGGCCCGCGCTCACCACGGCGCCGGCGACCTTGCCGTCGTTCTCGAACGTCTGCGCGACGGCGAAACCGATCGCGTCGGAATAGAACGTGATCGACGCCTGGATGTCCTTGCAGGTGATCGAGCATCCCAGGGTGGTCGCGTTGAGCGTGGCGGCGTTCGACATGGTGCACTCGGCAGCTGGAGGTCTGGGCGCCCGCGGGTGCGGGCGTCGCGGGCGGAGAGTGTACGCGCGCAGCGAGCGGCTGTCCAGCGCGACGGGGCCGTCGAGGCGCGCCCATGCCGCGCGCGCCTTACGCCCGCGGCGTCCCCCCGCTCGGACGCGCCGGAATTGCCCCGCTCCCCCGCATCGGCGTGAACGCGCGCTGCAGCTTCTGCACCCCCGCCGCTTCGGCCATCACGATCAGCGTGCACCCCGGGTGCACCCGGTAGTCCTGCGGCGGATGGTACAGCACGTCGCCGTTGGCCTGCTGCACGCCGAGCACGAGCAGGTTCTCGTACTGCCGCGTGTCGAGCTCGGCCACCGTGTGCCCCGCGAGCGGCGAATCCTCGGGCACGGCCACCTCCTCGATGCGGATCGTGCCGCCATCGCGCGCGCGGAGCATCTTGTCGAGGAAGCTCACCACGCTCGGCCGCACCAGCTCGCTCGCCAGGCGCATGCCGCCGATCAGGCCCGGGCTCACCACGCCGTCGGCGCCGGCGCTCTTGAGGCGCTGGATCGCGCGGTCGTCGGTGGCGCGGGCGATGATCCGGATGCGCGGGTTGAGCTGGCGCGCCGTCACCGTGCCCACGAGCGAGTCCTTGTCGGAGTCGACGCAGAGCACGATCCCCTGCGCGCGCGCCACGCCGGCGCGCAGCAGCACGTCGTCGTCGGTGAAGTCGCCGCGGATGAGCGGCACGTCGGGGTAGAGCCCCTCGATGCGCTCGGCGTTCGCCTCGTCGGCCTCGACGATCACCAGCGAGCGCCGCGTCGCCACCAGCTCCTGCACGACCGCGAGTCCCGCCTGCCCCACGCCGCAGACGATGAAGTGGTCGTGCATCGCGTCCACCGTTCGGCTCATGCGCCGCCTCCGGAACTCCTCGGTCAGGTCCCCTTCGACAATGAACGCGGTGAACGTCGAGATCGCGTACGCGCCCACGCCCGCCCCCACGAACAGCAGCGCGATCGTGAAGATCCGCCCCGCCGCGCCCTGCGTCATGTCCACCGACTCGCGGAACCCCGCGGTGGTGACCACGTTGGCCGTCATGTAGATGGCGTCGAGCAGCGACACCTTCGATCCGCCGATCACCATGTAGCCCAGCGTGCCCACGAGGGCCACGCCGAAGAACAGCCCGACCGGCAGCGCCAGCCGGCGCCGCAGGAGGCGGAAGTCCTCCCGCGTCGCCCGGACGGCCCTCAGGGCCTCCGGCGCCTTCGCGTCACCAGCCGCCACGGGGCATCTGGGACCGCGGGTACAGGAACGCGCACTTCTCGAGCCGCGCCCCCCTGTCGTCCGCCACCGCGTACTCGGCCCCCTCGTACAGCGTCGCCGCGCCGGTGCGCCCGTCCTT
>JACQES010000326.1 GCA_016200495.1 Gemmatimonadota bacterium | reverse complement strand
GGCACGGAACTCGGGCGCGTGCAGCACCGAGAAGTTGGCGGCGAAGGTCGGCAGTTCCGACGCGTCGGGCCGGATGAACATGTTGCGGACGAACGAGGCGTGCCACGCGTTCGGCGTCACGTAGCGCACCGCGAGGCGATGCGCCGGGTCGGCGCCGCAGTAGAGGTCCTGCACGAACAGCTCGTCGCGGGCGTTCAGGTAGGCCTTCACCTCGGCGAGCAGCACCTGGTAGTGCGCGGGCGAGATCGGCTGGTTGACGGCGCCCCAGTCCACGTGCGCCTCGGACGACGGCTCGCGGACGACGAACTTGTCCTTGGGGCTCCGGCCGGTGAACGGCGTGGTGACGGCCACGAACGGCCCCATGTCCGCGAGATGGCCCTCCTGGCGCCGGACCGCGGCCTCGATCAGCTCGGGCGGCGTCTGGTTCCAGTGGATCGTGCCGCCGGGCTTGAGTCCCTGGGCGTCGAGGCCGTGGAGGCTTTCGCGGGTCGCGGACGAGGGCGGGGTCTGTGTGGCCATCTGAAAGGGGTCCTGTTGCTGCTAGAGAATCGACGTCGTGCGCGGGGTGTTGTCTTCCAGGTCCCGCGAGACGGGCGCCGGTGGCAGAGTGCGTTCCTGGGCGTCCATGACGGCCACGGCCGCCATGTTGACGATCGCTTGGACGTCGGCCCCCTGTTCGAGCACGTGCACGGGGCGACGCATCCCCACCAGGATGGGCCCGATCGCGGTAGCCCCCCCCAGCGTCTTGAGCAGCTTGTAGGCGATGTTGCCGCTGCCCAAGTTGGGAAATATAAGCACGTTAGCCTCATCCTTGAGGACGCTGAACGGGTACCCGGAGCGGAGCACCGCCGGGTCCGTGGCCACGTCCGCCTGCATCTCACCGTCCACGATCAGGGACGGGTCCCGCTGTCGCAGGATTCGTACCGCTTCGGCCACTTTCTCGGCCTCCGGGTGCCGGACCGACCCGAAGTTCGAGAACGAGAGCATGGCCACCTTGGGTTCGATGCCGAAGGTGCGGACGATGCGCGCCGCCTGGGCCGCGATCTGCGCCAGCTCCTCGGCCGACGGGTCGATGTTGACCGTGGTGTCGCCGCAGAAGACGACGTGCTTGTCGGTGACCAGCAGGTACATGCCGCTGACGAGCCCCGACGCCGACCCGATGACCTCGAGCGCCGGGCGGATCGTTTCCGGGTAGTGCTGCGTGACGCCCGAGACGAGCGCGTCGGCGTCGCCGAGCGCGAGCATCAGCGACCCGAAGTAGTTGGTGTTCTTGAGGCGCTGCTCCGCCTCGCCGCGCGAGAGGCCCTTCCGCTGGCGACGCTCGAACAGGTAGTCGGCGTACGCCTCGCGCTTGGGGTGGGTGCGCGGGTCCTCGACCTGCAGGTCGCCCAGGTTGAGCCCCGCCGCGACGGCGGCGCGCTCGATCTCGTCGCGGTTGCCGAGGAGGATGGGGTGCGCGATGCCGTCCTCGGCCAGGATCTGCGCGGCGCGGATGACGCGCGGGTTGTTGCCCTCGGGAAAGACGACGCGACGCGGGTCGCGGACGGCCCGGTTGATGATGCCGCGCATGATGCCGCGCGCGCGCCCGAGCCGCAGCTCGAGCTGGTCGCGATAGGAGTCGAGGTCGATCATGTGCCGCGCGACGCCGCTCGCGACCGCCGCCCATGCCACCGCCGGCGCGACCCAGAGCAGCACGCGCGGATCGAACGGGAAGGGGATCAGGTACTCGGGGCCGAAGCGCACGCGCTTCATGCCGTAGAGCGACGAGACGCTCTCGGGCACGTCCTCCTTGGCGAGGCGCGCGAGGGCGCGCGTCGCGGCCATCTTCATTTCCTCGTTCACCTGCGTCGCGCGCGTGTCGAGCGCGCCGCGGAAGATGAACGGGAAGCCGAGGACGTTGTTGACCTGGTTGGGATAGTCGGACCGGCCGGTGGCGACGATGGCGTCGTCGCGGACGGCGCGCACCTCGTCCGGCGTGATCTCGGGATTCGGGTTCGCGAGGGCGAAGATGATCGGCTTGGGCGCCATCCCCTTGACCATCGCGCCGGTGAGCGCCCCCGCGGCCGAGAGGCCGACGAAGACGTCGGCACCGACGAGCGCCTCGGTGAGCGTGCGGCGGGTGGTCTCGCGCGCGAAGCGCCCCTTGTAGGGGTCCATGTCCTCGGTGCGGCCGGCGTAGATGACGCCGGTCTTGTCGCAGATGGTGAGGTGCTCGCGCTTGACCCCGAGGCGGATGTAGTGAGAGGCGGTGGCGATCGCGGCCGCGCCCGCGCCGCAGAAGACGACCTGCACGTCCTCGATGGCCTTGCCGACGATCTCGAGCGCGTTGAGCAGGGCAGCGCCCGAGATGATGGCGGTGCCGTGCTGGTCGTCGTGGAAGACCGGGATCCCCATCGTTTCCCGGAGCTTCTCCTCGATGTAGAAGCAGTCGGGGGCCTTGATGTCCTCGAGGTTGATGCCGCCCACGGTGGGCTCGAGGAGCTGGCAGAACTTGATGACGTCGTCGGGGTTGGCCGAGCCGACTTCCAGGTCGAAGACGTCGAGGTCGGCGAACTGCTTGAACAGGTTCGCCTTGTCCTCCATGACCGGCTTGGACGCGAGCGGCCCGATGTTCCCCAGGCCCAGGACGGCGGTGCCGTTGGTGACCACCGCGACCAGGTTGCCGCGGGCGGTGTAGGCGTAGACCTCGTCCGGGTTCTTCGCGATCTCGAGGCAGGGCTCGGCGACCCCCGGGGTATACGCGAGGGCCAGGTCCCGCTGGTTGGTGAGCGGCTTGGTGGGGACGACGGCGATCTTGCCAGGTCGTCCCCGCCGGTGGTAGTCGAGGGCGGCTTCGCGCTTCATGAGCCGGGGAAGATGGCCCTCCGGCGCCCCCGGTGCCACCCGGACGTGTAGGGCACAACCCTTGCGCGGGGGTGTACGTTCTACTCAGGAATGGACTTAGCTCCTCCTCGCTCCGGCCCCGCATGCCCCGTCCCCTGACCGCTCGCCGCTCCCGCCTGATCCGGCTCCTGGCCGTGGTCGGGGCGCTGCTGCAGATGCTGGCAGGGCCGGCGGCGGCATGGGCCGAAGGGCAGGTGGCCTCCCGGACCGGGCTGGCCCAGGCGCACGTGGAGGCCGAGCGGTCGAGCACGTGCGTCGCGGTCCACGCGGACGACTGTGCCCTGTGCCAGATGATGTCGGCCGTGAGCGCCCCGGCGACCCCATCCGCTTCGCTGGTTGCCGTGCAGGTGGCCCAGGTTGCGCCGCGCGAGCTGCGCATCGCGATCGCCGGCGGGACTCGCAGCGGCGAGCCCCCATCCCGCGCCCCGCCGTCGCCCGCCTGACGGGATGACGCGCCTCCCCTGCGGGGTGAGGCGCAGGCCGCGTGCTCGCCGTGACGCGTGCCGGCGGGGGCTTCGACCAACGGGATTCACACGGATGACGAAGGCATGGCATGGGACCTGGGTCCTGCTGCTCGCGACGAGCGTCGCGGGCGCGCAGCAGCCCAGTCCCCCGGCAAAGGGCGGGGCAAAGTCGGACTCGGCCGCCAAGGCCGAGGCCGACTCGATCGCCCTCATGAAGAAGTTCGAGGAGATGCAGGCGGCGAACGCGCAGGCACCGCGCGCGCAGCCGGCCCCGGCGGGGGGCGCGGTGGGCCCGACCAATCCGCGCATGCTGCCCGATTTCAGCGCCGTCGGCGACCTGATCGCCGACCTGACCAAGGAGCGCTCGACGCAGCCCGACCAGACGCGCTTCGGCGTGCGCGAGGTCGAGCTCGCGGTGCAGGCGGTGGTCGATCCGTACTTCCGCGGCGACGTCTTCCTCGGGATCAACGACCAGGAGAAGATCTCGATCGAGCAGGCGTTCCTGACCACCACGGCGCTGCCGTGGGGGCTGCAGGCGCAGCTCGGCCGGTTCCTGATGCCCGTGGGCAAGCAGAACACGACGCACCGGCACGACCTCCACACGATCGAGTATCCGTACGCGCTGCAGCGCTTCCTGTCGGATGACGGGCTCAAGGGCACGGGCGTGTCGTTGTCGAAGATCTTCTCGCCGTTCGGGTTCTACCAGGAAATCATCGTGACGGCGGTGGACCGGTTCGGCGAGCGGCCGGACACGCTCACTGCCTCGGCCCCGGCCAACCAGTCGCTGACGGGCCTCGGCGGATCGGCGCGCCTGCGCAACTACGTGGACTTCTCCGAGGCGGCCAACCTCGAGTTCTCCGCCAGCGTCGTGACGGGGCGGCGCGAACAGCCGCTGTCGGGCACGTTCGCGGGCGGGCTCAACGCGATCGCGCTGCGCCAGACGGTCGTCGGCGGCGACGTCACGTTCCGCTGGAAGCCGCTCCAGCAGGGCCTCTACCAGAGCCTGATCGTGCAGGGCGAGTTCATGCAGCAGCTCAACCAGCGGCCCGACGCGAGCGCGGTGCCCGCGGGGCTCACCTACCTCGGGCCGACGGGCGACTACTCGGGCGGCTACCTGTTCGCGCGCTGGCAGCTGACGCAGCGCCTCTACCTCGGCGGCCGGTACGACAACGTCGAGGACCCGACCGCGGGAGGCGCGCGGCTGGAGGCCGAGTCGGCCGTGCTCGAGTGGTTCCCGAGCGAGTTCTCCAAGCTCATTGCGCAGATCGAGCACGTCGCACCGCCGGGGGCCCAGCCGATGAACCGCCTGCTACTGCAGGCGACGTTCGCGATCGGTCCCCACAAGCCGCACCCCTTCTGATGTCCCAGTCCATCATCCGGCCCCCGGGCCGAGGACGCATTGCCATGACGCTGTTCACCACCATCCGACGCGGTGCCGCACTCGGCGCCGTGGTCGCCACGGTCGCCTCGGCGCAGCTGCGCGTCGTGACGAGCACCACCGACCTGTACGACATCGCCAAGGCCGTCGGGGGCGACAAGGTCGTCGCCGCCCACATCGGCGAGGGGTACCAGGATCCGCATTTCATCGAGGCGAAGCCGAGCTTCGTGCTGCAGCTGCAGCGGGCCGACGTGTGGGCGTTCGTCGGGCTCGACCTCGAGATCGGGTGGATGCCGCTGCTGCTCGACGGCGCGCGCAACCCGAAGATCACGTTGGGCGGGAGCGGCTACCTCGACGTGTCGCGCGCGATGCCGGTGATCGACATCCCGCGCGGAGCAGTGGACCGGAGCCAGGGCGACGTGCACCCGCTGGGGAACCCGCACTACTGGCTCGACCCCGAGAACGGCCGGCGGATCGCGCGGCTCTTCCTGTCGAAGTACTCGGAGCTCGACCCGAAGAACGCGACCGCGTATGCGGCCAACGAGAAGGCGTTCGAAGAGCGGCTCGGCGCGGCGGAGAAGGCGTGGCAGGCCGACCTCGCGACGATCAAGGGGAAGCCCGTGGTCGCGTGGCACACGAGCTGGCGCTACTTCGCCGAGTACACGGGGATGAACATCGTCGCGTACATGGAGCCCAAGCCCGTGGTGCCGCCGTCGCCGTCGCACCTGGTGACGGTGATCGGGGCGATCAGGCGCACGGGGGCCAAGGTGATCGTGATGGAGCCGTTCTACGACAAGAAGGTGGCGGACTTCGTGGCGAAGGAGACGGGGGCGACGGTGCTGATCCTGCCGTCGTCGGTGGGCGGGGTGAAGGGGGTGGACGACTACATCGCCCTGATGCGGTCGGACATCGCGCAGCTGGCGGCCGCGGTCAAGTGAGCGACCTCGTCTCCT
>JACQES010000325.1 GCA_016200495.1 Gemmatimonadota bacterium | reverse complement strand
TCTCAACCTCGAGATCGCCCCCGGGGCCGCGAGCCTCGTGGTGACCGCCCCCTCGGGCGCCTGGAGCAAGTCGTGCTCGGGCCCCGACGCCAACGGCTGGTACACCTGCGCCGGCTCGCGCGAGGACGACGACCTCGTGACGACCCGCCAGCACCGCTTCTGGAAGGGGGGGACGCCGGTGCCCGCCTCGGGCACCCCGTATGACTCGGTCCAGTACCGCTGGTCGGAAGTCGGCGTGGACTCGGCCGATGGCGAGCACCGCTCGTCGGACGCGTTCAGCATGATCCGCTGGATCAACCGTGCCGACACGGCGTCGGTGGCGTACAACCGCGCCGCGACCCCGAACCAGCGCATCTGGAACTGGGTCGGCCAGCGCAACGACTCGAGCCTGGCGACCGGCTCGCGCGGCACGCGCTCGTACAAGATTTCGGGCAGCCGCGTCGGCACGAACGTGACCTACAACATTCCGCGCTCGGCCAACCCGTGGCCGGTGTCGGGGACCCTGACGCACACCTGGAACGCCACGACGATCTTCACGGCGGCCGGCGGCACCAAGGCCGACACGACGATCCGCTCGGGCTCCACCACTATCACGTTCGACGGCACGCAGACGCCGAAGGTGAAGGTGGGCGGGCTCACCTGCACGATCGACCTCAAGACGCACAAGACGTCGGCCTGCTCGTGATCGGCTGACCGTCGCCCGGTCGCCGACCACGCGGTCGGCGGCCGGGTCGCTTGCTCCGGCAGCGCGGTCGCGCCGGTGCCAGCCTCTCAGGCCAGGAGCGCCGCCCCCGGGGAGTGATCGCCGGGGGCGGCGTCGTTTTCGAGGCGGGGGCGGAGCGCGACGAGCCACGCGGCGCTGGCGATGCAGCCCGCCGTGGCGACGAGCGCCGGCGTCCAGCCCCACGCGCCCACTCCCGCGGCCACGATGCACACCACGGCGAGCACGGCGTGGCGGGCGAGCTCGGGCACCAGCACCCACGCGCGCCCCTCGAGGAGGACGCCCAGGTTGGAGAGCGCGAGCACGACGTAGAACGAGGCCGCGCCCAGCTGGACGAGCGGAACCTGGTTGCCGGCGGTGAGGAGCAGGTAGGCGCCGGTGAGGGCCACGAGGAACTGCACGAAGGCGTAGGCGGCGACCGGGCGCGGCACCGGCGGGTCATACTGTTGGAAGGTCGCGCGCGAGACTTCGGGGGCCACGATCGGGGCGCCCGCCTCGGGGGGGCGCCAGCTGGGCGAGCCGAAGACGACGCGCCACTTGTCGCGCCAGCGCGGGGTCAGGCGCAGCAACCGCCCGATCTCGGCGAAGACGTGCACGTTGGCCCAGACCGGGTTGAACGACTCGAGCGGCTTGGTGATGCCGTACACCGGTTCTTCCTCCTCGGGCACCCAGGTGCCGAACCACTTGTCGAAGGTGATGAAGACGCCGGCGTAGTTCTTGTCCTGGTACTTGGGGTTCACGCCGTGGTGCACGCGGTGGTGCGACGGCGTGTTCCAGACGGCCTCGATCCACGGGTGGAAGCGATCGATGGCGCGCGTGTGGATCCAGAACTGGTAGAGGAGGTTGAGGGCGTAGTTGGTGACGAACATCGCCACCGGCACGCCGAGGAAGGCGATGGGGAGGTAGAAGACCCAGGTGAAGAGGCCGTGGAGGGCGCTCTGCCTAAGGGCGACGGTGAGGTTGTACTCCTCGCTCGAGTGGTGCACCACGTGGCCGGCCCAGAGGATGTGGATCTCGTGGGAGAGGCGGTGGGTCCAGTAGTAGGCGAAGTCGATGAGGACGAAGCTCACGCTCCACGCGGCCAGGGCCGGCCCGTGCACCTCAACGCCACCGGTGAAGGTGACCGGCGCGCCGGCGGCCCATTCCGGGAACGGGGCCCAGTGCTGGACGCGGAGCAGCTTCCAGACGCCGGCGTAGATGCCGACGGCGATGATCTTGGTGAAGATGCCGCCCAGCTGGCTGGTGATCCCGAGCGCCAGGTCGGCGACGGAGTCGTTGAGGCGGAAGAGGGGCCGCCCGCGCAGCCGCGCGAAGGCGAGCTCGACGCCGATGAGGAGGAAGAAGAGCGGGATGGAGGCGGCGATGACACCCATGGGGCGAATGTAGCAGCCCGATTGGCGCGTTGGATATCGGCCGATCCCCTGCTGACCGGCGTGCGGCGCCGTCGCACCCGCGCGAGCGGCGCCGCACGCGGTGCACCTACCGCGCGAGACGCACGCCGACGGAGACCGTGCGCCCCAGGCCCGGCAGGATGCCCGGCCCCGGGTACTCGTCGGTGCGCTTGGTGAAGTAGCGGGCGTTGAGGAGGTTGTTGATGCTGGCACTGACCTCGACGCCGTGGCGCACGGGAACGCGCAGCGACCAGTCCAGCACGCGATATCCGGGCACGACGCCTGCCGCGCCATCGACGGACGCGGGCGCGATGTCGTTGTTCGCGTTGCCGAAGCTGGCCGACGTCGCGCTCACCTGGAGGGTCGTCGCGACGCCGCCGCGCTGCAGGGAGAGCCCGACGCGCTGCACCAGGCGTGGCGCGAGCTCGACGAGGCGGCCCGCGAAGGCGCCGGTCACGTAGCGCGCGTCGATGAGGGCCGCGGACGAGAAGACCACGACCGATCCCCGGGCGTCGGTGCGCGCGTCCAGCAGGGCGAGGGGGTCGAGCTCGACATAGGTCTCGAGGCCACGATGCTCGCTCGTCCCGATGTTCGCCACTTCGTCGAAGGTGCCACTGGCGTCGGTCAGGGTGCGCGTGCCGATGTGATCGCGATACGAGAGGTAGAACGCGCCGACGTCGAAGGTGGCCGCCTCGCCGAGCCGTCCGCGCCAGCCGATGTCGGCGTTGTACCCCTGCGCCGTCCGCAGCCCCGGATCGACGCGTGCGATGCTGCCGAACGGCGTGAGCGACGATGAGAGCACCGGACGGTAGGCCTGCGAGACGTTCGCGTACAGCACGCTCGCCCCCGTGAGGGCGTACTCGGCCCCGAGTCCGAGGAGCGGCACGACGAAGGTGCGCGGCGCAAAGCTCGTCGCCACGTCCGTGTGGCCGCTCGCCGTGGCGCGCACCGCCTCGATGCGTACGCCCGGCACGAGCGTGAGCCGGTCGCCGAGGTGAAGGGCATCTTCGGCGAAGAGTGCGGCGTGATCCGTGACGAATCGCAGGTCGGTCTCCCATGTGCCACTCAGCAGGCGCATGTCGAAGTCGCCGGCGGTGCTGCCGGTGCCACCGGCCTGGCGCACCATGACGTTGCGTCCCAGGCGGAGCCCGACCGCCCACACGTTGGTCACGCCCAGCCAGTCGCCGGTGCCGTGCAGCCGGGCGTCGAGCGTGGTGTTGTCCATGGTCTCGCGCTCGAGTTCACGCGGGACGAACGTGCCCGTGGCGGGATCGATCGCGTCGGGAGCGCCGGCACCGCCGTCCTCGTTCCGCCACACGAGATGCCGGTCGCCGCTGACATGCGAGAGCACGGCGTCGAGCTGCACGCGCGACGACACGGCCCAGTGGGCGCGGAGCGCGGCAATGCTCCACGGGCTCGCCAGCCAGTTGCGCGCGCGCATCGAGCTCCACGGATTGACGGCGAAGGCGCTGTCGCTCAGCCCTCCCGGCATGTGGATCCGGTTGTCATGCGTGGTCAGCTCGACGCCGACGCGCCACGCGGGGGAGGCCTGGTACGTGACACGGCCGAAGAGCGTCAGCTGCGACAGGTCCGCGTTGGGCCGCAAGCCCCGGACGCCTCGACCATGGACGAAGGCATAGTAGGTCCATGCCTCACCTCCGCCGGTGGCGGAGGTGAACGAGTTCAGCAGTCCGTCCGACCCGGCCGTGAGGCTCGTCCCGACGGCGAGGGGCGAGTTGCGGGCGCCGTCCCGCGTGACGTAGTTGATCGCGCCTCCGAACTGCGGTCCGAAGGCGAGCGAGCCCGCGCCGCGCACCACCTCGATGCGCTCGAGCGCCTCGCTGGGCGGCGTGTAGTAGGTCTCGGGATAGCCGAACAGGTCGCCGGCGATGCTCACGCCATTCTGCCGCACATTGAGCTCGACGGACTGCGTCGGATTGAGGCCCCGGAACGCCACGCCGTTCGACGGGAAGCCGGCCCCCTGTGTCTCCGAGAACGTCGCGCCCGGAATGCGTCCGAGGATCTGCCGCTCGACGTCCTGCGCCAGGTTGGCCTGGATGCTGTCGACCAGGAGTACTTCCGACTTCTTGCCCACATAGAGGACGCCATCGCGCGTGTCCGGCAGGCGACCGAGCACGCGGAGCGGCTGCGAGGCCCGGACGACGACGGCATTGAGCACGGGTTGCGCGGCCCACGAGAGTCGGACGTCGGCGACTTCGCCGGGCCGGATCGTCACGGCCTGCAGCCGAGAGGAGCGGTCGGCACCGATCGCTTGCACGACATGGGCTCCCGCGTCGACCGCCTCGAAGACGACTTCGCCGGCCGAATCGACGAACGCACGACGGGCCCCCAGATCGAGTTCCACGGCGATGGGGGCGTTGGATCGCGGCTCACCACGCTCAATCCGAGCGCGAAGAGTACCCGACGACTGCGCCTCGAGCACCGTGGTTGAGCCGAGGAACGCGAAGAGGAGGGCGAAGCCAAAGAAAGAGCGCCACATGACCATTATAGGTGAGAATGATTCTCATGCACGACCCATCGGAGAGTAAGGGAATGTCGAGCTACGTCAAGTCTATTTGAGACTGATTCTCATTTTGGAGGCGCCGGATCCGGATTGCCCAGCGAACGAGTCGACACGACGCACCGCGCCGTCCGAGCGAGCGTCGGTGCCGATCGCGACCAGCCGCTGGTCCGGGCGCGTGCTGTGGCGCGATGGTTCGAACGGACAAGGGCAAACCGATTGGCAAGTTCATTCAATAAGCGGGCGCGGTTGGCAGATACCATTGCCGCACTTGCGATTCGCGTTCCTGGATCGACCCCCCGTCGGCACGTCGTGCCGAAGCCTTCCCGGACGGCGGTGGCCGAGCGCGATCGCGTCCCGTGATGTCACCACACTCCCCGCAACGACGACAGCGCTGCATGCGTGTCTTCCCGGCCCATCAACCGAAGCGCCTGACGCCCACGGGTCGACACCGGAGCGAGATGGGGCGTCGGGCGCGGTCCCTGCGACCGCCTGCGTTCCTGCTCGTTTTCGCCGCCGCCGTTGGCGCGGCGCGCCTCCCGGCGCAGAACGCTGCGGCGAACGCGCGGACGGCGATCGACCGGTACCTGCAGCCGCTGGCGGATGCGACGCTCCTGTCGGGTACGGTGCTCGTGGCCCGCGGCAAAACGATCGTGTACGAGCGCTCGTTCGGTCGTGCCGACGATCGGGCAGGCATCGCGAACGCACCTGGCACGCAGTTCGCGATCGCGTCACTGACCAAGGTGTTCACGGGGATCATCGCACGTGAACTCGTGGCGCGCGGCGCGCTCCGGCTGGACGACCCCGTGGCACGCTGGATTCCCGACTTCCCGATGGGCCGGGGCATCACGGTCGCGCAGCTCATGAGCCATCGCGCGGGAGTGCCGCACCGCGTCACGCAGCCGGCCGACGAGCGGCGCGCGCAGACCGCGGAATCGATGGTGCGGCTGGTCGTGCGCTCGGGCCTCGCCGTCCCCCCGGAGTCGCAGCGACTGTACAGTTCCGCCGGGTACTCCGTGCTCGCGCGCGTGCTCGAGCTCGCGACGGGCCGCTCATACGCCGAGCTCCTGCACGAGCTGGTGTTGGCGCCCGCCGGCGTGACCGGCGCACGCGATGCCACGGAGCCGGCGCCGCCGGGCGTGTCGCGCGCGGTCGGGCACTTCGCGACGCCAGGAAAGCCGACGCCGGCGGACCGCAAGAGCCTCTCGTTTCTGGTCGGCGCCGGCTCGGTGTGGGCCACCGCGCATGACGTGTATCAGGTGGTGCAACGCGTGGTGGACGGCGGCTACGGGGCCGCAGCGGCCGGGGCGCGCGACGCCAGCGGGACCGTGCAGTGGATGGGCTTCACGAACGGCTTCAGCGCGTGGGTGAGCCACGTGCCGTCCACCGGCGTCACCCTCGTCGTGACGACCAACCTCCCCACCGGCGCGATCGACTGGATCGCACGCGACGTTCCGCGGATCATGGCGGGCGAGGCGGTCGAAGCCCCCCGTGCGCCGGCGGTGGCGCCGGTGGCCCTCTCGCGTGCGCGGCGGGAGGCGATCGAGGGACCGTACGCCTTCGGCGGCGGCGAGCAGCGGCTCGAGTTCATCTCGCCGTCGGCGGCGCTGCTCGGCGGCGAGTACCTGCTGGTCGCGACCGCCGAGGACCGCCTCCACGCCCCGCAGCAACTCGCCGACTACGCCGTGGTGCCCGACAGTACCGGTCGGGTGGTCTCGCTCCGGATGGACGGCCCCGGCGGCATCACGATTCCGCGCGTTCGCGCGGTCGACACGGCGGTCGCGCGCGCCGAGGTGCTCGCGGTGGTGCAGCGGTTCTTCGACGCGATGCGCACCAAGGACACGGCCGGCATGCGGGCCGTGTTCGAGCCCGGGGCTCGGTTCATCGGCATGCGGCGCCGCGCGAACGGCGACACCACGCTGTCGATCCGCTCCGTGTCGTACTTCGTGGAGCAGGTGGCGCGCGACTCGCTGGCCTGGGTCGAACGAGCCTGGAGGCCGGAGGTGCGCATCGACCGCTCGCTCGCGACGGTGTGGGCCGAGTACGACTTCTTCATCGGCGGTGTCTTCCGCGGGTGCGGCGTGGACGCG
>JACQES010000346.1 GCA_016200495.1 Gemmatimonadota bacterium | reverse complement strand
TCGGCCTGCACCTGCGGCTCGTGCGCCGCTACGTGGGCGGGGCCGCATGAACCGCCGCGCCGCCCTCATCGTGCTGGACGGTGTCGGCATCGGGGCCGCACCCGACGCGGCCGCGTACGGCGACGTGGGGAGCGACACGCTCGGCAACCTGTCGCGCGTGGTGCCAGGCGGGCTCGCGCTCCCCAACCTGCAGCGCGCGGGGCTCGGCAACATCGCTCCGCTGGCCGGTTGTCCGCCGACGGATGCACCGACGGCCGCGTGGGGACTCCTCGAACCCCGCTCGTCCGGCAAGGACTCGACCACCGGACACTGGGAGATCGCGGGCGTCGTCCTCGAGCGCCCGTTCCCCACCTATCCGCACGGCTTCCCGCACGCGGTGATCGCGGAGTTCGAGCGGCGCACCGGGCGGCCCGTGATCGGGAATGTCGTGGGGAGCGGCACGCAGGTGATGGCCGACTTCGGCGCCGAGCACCAGCGCACGGGCGCATGGATCGTGTACACGTCCGCGGACTCCGTCTTCCAGGTGGCCGCGCACGAGGAGACGATCCCGCTCGCCGAGCTCTACGCCGCCTGCGACGCAGCCCGGGCCATGCTCGTGGCGCCGCACGACGTCTCGCGGGTCATCGCGCGTCCGTTTGTCGGCACCCCCGGCGCCTACGTGCGGACCAGGAACCGTCGGGACGTGTCCATCGAGCCGCCCGCGCCGACCCTGCTCGACGCCCTCGCCGCCGCCGGCGTGCCGCGGCACGGGGTGGGGAAGGTGGACGACCTGTTCGCCGGGCGCGCCCTCCGCGCGGAGCACACGGCGGGCAATGCGGAAGGGGTGGAAAGAATTCGCGAATGGCTGGCGTCGGGGAGTGGGTTCCTGTTCGCCAATCTGGTAGATTTCGACCAGTTGTACGGGCACCGCAACGACGTTGCGGGGTTCCATGGGGCGTTGCGCGACTTCGACGCCGCGCTTCCCGGCCTTATCGAGCTCCTCCGCGACGACGACGTGCTGTTCCTGACCGCTGACCACGGCAACGACCCGACGACGGCCTCCACCGACCACGCCCGCGAGTGCGTGCCCGTGCTGGCCTTCGGTCGTTCCCTCCATCCGCTCCCGATCGGGCGCCGCGCCGGCTTCGGCGACCTGGGCGCGACCGTGGCGGCGTGGTTCGGCATCCCGTTCCCGGGCCGCGGCGCGTCCTTCCTGCAGATGCTGGAGCGAGGGGCATGACCGACCCGCTCGATCGCGTGCGCCAGGAGGCCCGGACGGCCATGTCGCGCGCCTATGCCCCGTACTCCGGCTTCAAGGTCGGGGCGGCGCTGCTGTGCGAGGACCTCTCGGTCGTGGCCGGGTGTAATGTCGAGTCCGCGAGCTTCCCGTGCGGCATCTGTGCCGAGCGGGCGGCGCTCGCTGCCGCGGTCGCCCGCGGCCAGCGCGAATTCAAGGCGGTGGTGATCGTGACGGACGCGATCGAGCCCACCCCGCCTTGCGGCATGTGCCGGCAGGCCCTGGCGGAATTCTCGCCCGGGATGACGGTGGTCAGCCGCGCGGCATCGGGCCGGGAGGCGAGGTGGACGCTCGCCGACCTGCTGCCGTCGCCGTTCACACCGTCGTCGCTTCCCACGCAAGCGTGATCTCCCACTCGCCTTTCCGGCGCCTCCGGCGCCTGGCAATTCCGGTCGCCGCGCTCGTCACCGCCGTGCTGGTCGGCTGCACCGAGCAGGACGTCGGCTCGCAGGCCTGCCCGGCGCTGTGCCCGAACCAGAACGTCGTGGTGAAGGACACGAGCTTCGACGTGGTCCTCACCGACACGACGCTCACCGGCTTCCAGACGTTCGGCATCGAGCAGTCGCTCGTGCTCGCCAGCGTCGGCGGCAACGCGACGCTCGACATCCGGGCCGTCATCCGGTTCGACTCGCTCCAGACCGCCTACCTGCCGCCCGGCTTCACCGCCGACTCGGCGCCGGTCGGGATCACGCACCCCGACAGCGCGCACCTCTTCCTGCACGTGGACACGCTCAACTCGCGCGTGCCGGCCACGTTCACGATCAACGTCTACGACGTGGACACCACCTCGGTGGACTCGCTCACGCAGCTGCTGGTGCCGCTCTTCCGCGCGTCGCGCCTCATCGGCTCGCGCACCTTCACGACGCCCGAGTGGCTCGACACGGTCAGCATCCCGATCGACACCGCCAAGCTGCGCGTGATCGTCGGGACGACGGGGCGCCTGCGCGTCGGGATGCAAGTCGTGCCGCCGCCGGGCGCCGACGCCTTCGTGCGGATCGCGTCCACCGAGACCACGGTCGCGCCGAACTTCTTCTACAAGGCCGCCCCCGATTCCGGCGCCGCCCAGGTGCGCCTCGTGCCGCGGTCGAACACGCCGGCGCTCTTCTCGACGGCACAGGCCTCGTTCGCCGATTTCACGATTCCGGTGGTCGGGACGCCGCCGCTCGCCCCCAACACGCTGGGCGTGGGGGGGCTGCCGGCCAAGCGGACGGTGGTCACGTTCGCGCTGCCGACGTTCATCGTGGACTCGTCGCAGGTCATCCGCGCGATCCTCACGCTGACGCAGCTCCCGCGCCGCGGCTACCGGGACACGGACACGGCGCAGCTGATCCCGCTCACCTACGTGGCATCCACGAACGTCACCGATCCGCTGCGCGCGACCGCCTTCGCCCAGCCGCTCCTCGGCGCCATCCGTGCGCGCTACTCGGCGGGGGCCTGGACCGACTCGCTCAAGCTCCTCCCGAAGGACAGCGGGCAGCGGCAGGTCGAGATCACGGCGATGGTGCGCGAGTGGGGGCTCAACCCGACCGCCGAGCGCCGCATCCTGGCGTTCAGGGTACTTGACGAGGGCTTCACGCAGGCCGACCTGCGCTTCTTCTCCAGTGCGGCGGCGCCGTCGCTCCGGCCCCGCGTCCGCGTGCTCTACATTCCCGCGCCGCCCAAGGTGACGCCATGATGCGCCGCCTGACCCTCGCCCTGCTCGTGGCGGCCGGCGCCGCCCGCCCGCTCGTCGCCCAGGGTACCCTCGGTTCGCAGGGGGACGGCTACTACGGCGGCGAGGCCAGCACGCGCTCGCGTGGCGCGGCCGGCGCACTGGCCGAGTTCGATGCCGCGGCGCCGCTCAATCCCGCGTCAATGCTGCAGCTGGGCCGCTCGATGATCTCGATCCAGTTCGACCCGGAGTACCGCTCGACGCAGGTCCCCGGCGGCTCGACCCAGACGTCGGTGTTCCGCTTCCCGCTCTTCTCGGCCATGATCGCCGTCGGCCCCGAGTCGAAGGGGATGGTCGGCGTCAGTGTCGCGAGCCTGTTCGACCGCACCTTCGCCATCTCCGACTCCGCCGTGCAGAACATCGGCGGCGACACCGTCACCTACCGGCAGCTCCAGTCGAGCCGGGGTGGCATGTCGGACGTGCGGCTGGCCTTCGCGTGGCGGTTCACCGACAAGCTGCGCGCGGGGCTTGGGCTTCACGCGATCGTCGGCAACAACCAGCTCACGACCAACCGCAGCTTCCGCGACTCCTCGCAGTATGCGCCGGCCACGCTCGTCGCCGACCTGCGCTACTGGGGCAAGGCGGTGTCGCTGGGCGCCGAGTGGACCCCCATCGACCGCGTCACGATGGCGGGATCGGTGCGCTTCGGCGGGCCGCTGTCCGTGTCGTACGCCGACTCCACCACGCTCGCGACCGGGCGCGTGCCGTCGCGCGTCGGCCTCGCGATCCGCGGCGACGTGGCCAAGGGGGCGCAGTTCACCACGTCGTTCACGTGGAACCAGTGGTCGGCCATGAGCTCGATGCTGCAGGATCCGCGCGGCACGCAGGACGCCTGGGACGTGGCCGCGGGGATCGAGTCGAACGGCCCCATCACTTTCGGCCTGCCCACCGTCTGGCGCGCGGGGCTCTCGTCGCGCGCGCTGCCGTTCGGCGTCGGCCCGCAGGGGGTGCGCGAGGGCAACGTCGCGGCCGGCATCTCGTTCTTCCTGTCACAGGGCCGTTCCATCGTGGACTTCGCGCTCATCCGCGCGCAACGGTCGGCGGCCGGTGGGTTGAGCGAGTCCGCGTGGACCATGTCCGTCGGCCTGTCCATCCTGCCCTGACCGGCCGTGAGCGTCGCCGCCCGGGCTGACGCGCCGCTCATCCTCGTCGCCGACGACGTGCCGGCGAACGTCGAGTTGCTGCACGACCAGCTGGGCACGCTCGGCTTCCGTACCATCGGCGCCTTCGACGGACCGCAGGCGCTCGCGCTGGCGGCGGAGCATCGGCCCGCGCTCGCCATCCTCGACGTCGCGATGCCCGCCGGGGAGCTCGGGTGCGAGGACCGCGCCACCGGTTTCGAGGTTTGCCGCCGGCTCAAGCGCGACCCCCGCACGGCGCGCATCCCGGTGGTGTTCGTGACCGCGCTCAACGACACCACCGATCGCGTCAAGGCGATCGAGGCGGGCGGCGACGACTTCCTCACCAAGCCGCACAACCGGATGGTGCTCGGCGCGCGCATCCGCGCCCTGCTCGCGCTGCGCACGGCGACCGACGAGCTCGAGGGGAGCTACCGCAAGCTGCGCGAGCTCGAGAAGGTGCGCGACGACCTCATGAAGATGATCGTGCACGACCTCAAGACGCCGCTGGCGGCCGTGCAGGCCACGCTCGAGATGCTCGGCGACGGCGACTTCGGCCCCGTGACGGCCACGCAGGCGGAGGCGCTCGGCGGGGCCCAGGCCCGCGCGGCCGACCTGCTGGCGTTGATCGAGGACCTGCTCGAGCTCGCCCGGCTCGAGGAGGCGCACGTGCAGCTCGAGCGCACGCCGATCGAGGTCGCGCCGTTCCTCGCGCAGGTGCTGACCGAGTGGGAGCACCGGCTCCAGCAGGAAGGGGGGCGCGCCTACCTCGACGTGGCGCCGGGACTGCCGGTGGTGCACGCCGATCCCGCGCTGCTGCGCCGCGTGCTCAACAACCTCGTGCAGAACGCCGTGGTGCACGCCCGTCGCGCGGTCACGGTCACGCTCGCCGCGCGCGCCGACCAGGGGGGCGTGCGCATCTCGGTCACCGACGACGGCCCCGGCATCGCCCCCGCGTACCACGAGCTGATCTTCCGCAAGTTCGAGCGGGTGCGCGTGGCGGGGGTGAGCACCGCCCGTTCGTCCGGGCTCGGGCTCTCGTTCTGCAAGCTGGTGGCCGACGCGCACGGGGGCCGCATCTGGGTGCAGAGCGCCGAGGGCGCCGGGGCGACCTTCCACCTCTACCTGCCCGTGGGTATCGCGGGCCGCGGCGCGTCGGCATAGCCTGCCATTTCCGCCGACAGGCGCGATTACTTTACGGATTCCGCACGACGCGATCCGCCCACCTCCCGACGCCGATGACCGCCGCGCCCCGCACGGTCTACATCGAGACCTACGGTTGCCAGATGAACGTGAGCGATTCCGAGTTGATGCTCGGGAAGCTCGCGGCGGAGGGGTACGTGCAGGCCGAGGGTCCCGAAGGGGCCGACGTCATCCTCGTGAACACGTGCGCGATCCGCGAACACGCCGAGACGCGCGTGATCGGGCGACTGGGCGAGCTCAAGCGGCACATGAAGCCCGGCACGATCATGGGCGTCACCGGCTGCATGGCGCAGCGCCTCGGTCCTCGCCTCCTCGACCAGGCCCGCCACGTGTCGCTCGTCATCGGTCCCGACGGCTACCGGTCGCTGCCGGCGCTGCTCGAGGGGGCGCGCGAGGGGCATCGCACGGCCGTCACCGATTTCGACCTCGAGGAGCACTACGCCGACGTCCTTCCTATCCGCGGCGACCGGGTGAAGGCATGGATTCCGGTGCAGCGGGGCTGCGACTATCGCTGCACGTACTGCATCGTGCCGTCCACGCGCGGACCGGAGCGGAGCCGCGCGCTCCCGGACGTGGTGCGCGAGGTGCAGGCGGTGGCGGAGCAGGGGATCACCGAGGTGATCCTGCTCGGGCAGACGGTGAACTCGTACCGCGCGGGTGAGCACGACTTCGCCGACCTGCTTCGGGCCGTGGGCGCGGTGGACGGCATCAAGCGGCTCCGCTTCACGAGCCCGCATCCCAACGACTTCTCCGACCGCGTGATTGCCGCGATGGCGGAGGTGGACGCGATGTGCGAGCACGTGCACCTGCCGATGCAGAGCGGGTCGAGCCGCACGCTCAAGCGGATGCTGCGCCGCTACACGCGCGAGGACTACCTCGCGTGCGTGGACCGGCTGCGCGCGGCGATCCCGGGGCTCGCGCTCACCACCGACGTGATCGTCGGCTTCCCGGGCGAGACCGACGACGAGTTCGCGGAGACGCTCACCGCGGTGGATGCGGTCGGGTTCGACGACGCCTTCACCTTCAAGTTCTCGCCGCGCGAGGGGACCCCCGCGACGCGCCTGCCGGCCGAACTCACGGTGCCCGAGGACGTCGCGTCGGCGCGGCTCGAGGCGCTCATCGAGCGGGTGCGCGCGGGCGCGCGCGAGCGGAACCTGCGGCGCCTCGGCGAGAAGCATGAGGTGCTCGTCGAGCGCGGGGCGCGCCGCGGCGAGGCGCTGATGGCGCGCACGCGCGACTTCAAGACGGTGCTGGTGCCCGCCGAGGGCTACCAGCCCGGGGACTACCTGACCGTGGAGCTGACCGGCACCACGGGATCCACCTTCACCGGGGCGCCGGTGGCAAGCCGCGCCGCCCTGCCCATGGCCGGATGACCGATCAATCGTCGCAACGGCCCAGCGGCCGCATGACCAACCTCATCGAGGAATCGATCGAGGAGCACCACGACCAGCTGAAGAGCAAGGTCGCGGGATACTGTGGTTGCGCGCAATGCAAGGATGACGTCGTCACCATGGCGCTCAACCAGATTCGCCCTCGCTACACGTCGGGGGCGCGGCGCGGTTCGGTGGTCACCCGCGCCGAGCTGCAGCACGACCAGGCCCGCGCGGAGATCATGGTCGTGGTGCTCGAGGCCATGCGCCGCGTCGCCGCGGCGCCGCGGCACCTCCCCAAGGCGTAGCCCCTTCGCGCGTCCCGATCTGAGCGGGCCGGCGCGCCAAGGGCGTGCCGGCCCGCGGTGCCTTCGGGAGGGACGATGCCGCTGGTGCTGGGCTTTGCGCTCGCGCTCATCGCGGGGCTGGCGCTGGGGCTCGAGGGCGCGGGGGCGTGGGGGGCGACGGCGGCGCTGGGCGGCTTCGCGTGGGCGATGCGACAGCGCGACGCCGAGCGCGCGACGCTCGCGCTTCTCGCGCTCACGGGCGCGGCGGCGAGCGCGTGGGGCGACGCCGCCGCGCGCCACGACGCGGCGTGCGCGCGTCAGGTGCTGCGCGCGCGCTCCTGGGTGGCGCAACTCGACGCCGACAGCGCCACCGTCGGCGCCTTCGTGCCGGCGCGGCTGACGGTGGGCGCATGTTCGGCCCGTGCCGCGCTGGTCATCGCGAGCGGGAGCGCCCCCGCCGGCGCGCGCGTCGTGGTGACCGGCGTGGCGAAGGAGGGCGACCGCGACCTCGCCGTGCGCGAGGCGCACCTGGGCGCGCGGCTCGGGGAGGACGCGTGGGTGGCCATGCGCGAGCGCGCCGCCGCCACGATCGACACGCTGTTCGGCGACGACGCGCCGATGGCGCGCGCCCTCCTCGTGGCCGACATGCGCGGCCTGGCCGGCGACGTGCGGCTGCGCTGGGCCGACGCCGGGATCGTGCACATGCTCTCCATCTCGGGCCTGCACGTCGCGATTCTCGGCGAGGCCGTCGCGCTGCTGCTCGGCGTGTTGCGCGTTGGGGCGCGGGTGCGGCTGGGCGTCACGCTGGCCGTGCTCGCGGGCTACATCCTCATGCTCGGGTGCCCGCCGCCGGCCGTGCGTTCGGGGATCATGCTCGCCGCGAGCGGCGCGGGGCGCCTGCTCCAGCGTCCCACGAGTCCGTGGGCGCCGCTGGCGCTCGGCGCGCTGGTGCCGGTCGCCCTCGACGTTCGCACGGTGCTCGACCTGGGCT
>JACQES010000345.1 GCA_016200495.1 Gemmatimonadota bacterium | reverse complement strand
TGCATCGACGGCGTGTCGTCCGCGCTCGGGCAGGAGATCACGATCGACAAGGGGCGCGTGGTGCAGGCGAACTTCGACCAGTATCCGCTGCTGCGCATGCCGCAGTCGTTCCCGGTCGACGTGCACTTCGTGCAGACGCCCAACCCGCCCACCGGGCTCGGCGAGCCGGCGCTGCCGCCGGTGATTCCCGCGCTGGTGAACGCGATCTTCGCCGCCACGGGCAAGCGGATCCGCAGCCTGCCGATCGGGAACCAGCTCGCGTGACGCCCGCAGGGGCGACGTCCCCCGCCGCGTGCGCGGCGGGGGTGCCTCGGGCGCGACGTCCCCTCGTGACGGGCCACGCGTGACCCCTCCCCGCAAGAAGTTCGGGTTCTGGCTCGCCACCGCGCTCGTCGTCGGCAACATCATCGGCTCGGCCGTGTTCATGCTGCCGGCCGGACTCGCCGCGTTCGGCTGGAATTCCGTCGTCGCGTGGGGGCTCACCTTCGTGGGGGCGCTCTGCCTCGCGTGGGTGTTCGCCGAACTCGCGCGGCACATGCCGGACGCCGGTGGCAGCTACGGCTTCATGCGGCTCGGCATGGGCGAGGGCGCCGCCTTCCTCGGCGCGTGGGGCTACGTCGTCTCGTGTTATGCGGCCAACGCGGGAATCACGATCGCGGGGGTGAGCTACCTGACGCGCCTCGTCCCCGCGCTGGGCGAGACGCCGATGGCGCCGCCGGTGGTCGCGCTCGCGGTCATCTGGGGCCTGACCTGGGTCAACCTGCGCGGATTGCAGGCGGCCGGCGCGGTGCAGATGGGCACCACGATCGTGAAGTTGCTGCCGTTCGTCGCCGTGATCGGGCTCGCGCTCTGGCGACTCGCGCACGGCGGATGGACGCTGCTCCCGCCGCTCCACGCGGGCGCGATCAGCTTCGCGGGGGCGAGCGGCGCGGTCGGACTCACGCTCTACGCCATGCTCGGGATCGAGAGCGCGACGGTGCCCGCCGACGCGGTCGAGGACGCGCCGCGCATCGTGCCGCTGGCCACGATGGTGGGCTCGGGGCTGAGCGCGATCGTGAGCATCATCGCGACGTGCGCCGTGGCGCTGATGCTGCCGACGGAAGTGGTCGCGAACAGCAAGGCGCCCGTGTCCGACTTCATCGCGACCTCGTGGGGCGACGTGGCGGGCGGCTTCGTGGCCTTCTGCGCCGTGGTGAGCTGCTTCGGCTGCCTCAACGGCTTCATCCTGCTGACCGGCGAGCTGCCGGTGGCGATGGCCGAGGCGCGGACGCTGCCCGGCTGGTTCCGCACGCGCAACGCGGCCGGTGCGCCGCGCTCGTCGCTGCTCATCGGTGCGATCGTGACGTCGCTGCTGACGCTCATGGCGTACACCAAGGCCGGCGTGGCCGCGTACAACTTCGCGATCCTGATCTCGACGGCCACGAACCTGGTGCTCTACCTGTTCTGCACCATCGCGGTCGCGCGGTTCATGCGCGACGGGCGCGTGCCGCGCTCGGTGGCGCTCGTGGCGTGCACGGCGATCGCGTTCGTCTTCTCCTGCTGGGCCTTCTACGGCTCGGGGTGGGAGTCGCTCGGCTGGGGGGCCGCGCTGGTGGCGGCAGGGTGGCCGATCTACCACCTCGCACGGCGCGCGGCGCTCAAGGCCGTGCCGGCATAGCGAACGCGCCGCGACCGGGGTGCTGCTCCCGGTCGCGGCGCCTGGTGCGGTGACGGCCGCGCGATCAGTCGTGCGTCGCGAGGTGTCCGGTGTTGGGGGCGAAGTCGCTGGGCCCGCCCGTGGCGCCGACCACCGCCGAGGCGTTGAGCAGCCCGGCGTGCGCGCCGATGAGCGCATTCGGCACGCGGAAGGTGAGGCGCGCGCCATCGATGCGCGGCTTCACGCGACCGACGGAGCGGAAGTTCACGTCCGCGACGGACATGCTCGAGTCGGGGGCCACGTTGCCCAGCACGATCGTGTACTCCGCGCGCATGCCGGAGGAGCCGCCGTCGTGGCGGTACGAGTCGACCGCCGACTGGCGCCCGGTGGTCGAGTCCTGGTCGATGTCGAAGTCGATGAAGCCGAGGAGCCCGGTCGAGTCGCCGGCCACGCGCGTGATGACGGTGGCCGTGAGGTCGAGCTCCACCACCGTGGAGTCCGTCTGCTGCGTGACGGCGAGCCGGGTGATGTCCCACTGGCGAAGCCCGGCGCCGAGCGTGTCGCCGACGGGATCGATCGTGACGCCCGCGGCCTCGTGCAGGGGCGCGGCCGCGTAGCCGGTGGGCGCATAGCCGCACGCGCCCGCGACGAGCGCGCATGCGACGGCGAGGAACGGCGCCCGCGACCGGCCCCGGCGGTCGAGCCGCCGGAGCAGGCGCAGGAAGCGGATCGTGGAGGTCACGCGCTACTTCCCGAGCGCCGCGCGGATCCGCGACGCGTGATGGTAGCTGTGGCGCACGGCATGGTCCTCGAGCATGAACTGGCAGGTGACGGGCGCATCGTCGTACAGCGAGGCGGGGGCCGCGCTGTCGAGCTGCGCGTCGTCCATGGCGCGGATCGCGGCGGCGGCGACGGCGCTGTTGGCCTTGAGGGCCGCGATGGCGTCGGCCTTGGAGACGCCGGCGTGCTCCTTGGCATGCCCCGCGTTCATCGCGTGGACGTCGGCCATCGTGACGCCGGTGACGGGCTTGCCGCTCGCGAGCACCTGGGCGAGCTGGATCTCGATCGGGTACACGCTCGCGACGTGGTGCACGACCACGCCGATCGGGCGACCGTCACCCTTGAGGGGGGTCTTCCATTCGGCGTCGGTGAGCGAGGCGGCAAGGGTCATCAGGGCATTCGCGCCCTGCTCGAGGCGGTCGGCGAGGCGTGCGGAACGGGTGCTCATGGGGGGTCTCCTGAAGGGGGGTGCGCGGGGCGATGGCCCCGGTCGTGCGAGGCGAAGAGTGCCATCCCGCGCGGCGGGGGCGAATGACCGTGCGTCCCGATTCCCTGCTCGCGCGTGCGCCGGGGGGCGTGCGCGGCGAACAATGCGACGCGAGCCGCCGGCGATTGGTGACGCGCGCCACGATTCCGGCCGAGCCCCGACTTACGGGAAGCGCACGAGTTCATCGGCGAACGGCATGACGCGCGTCCGCACCTCGGCCGGCGTCGGCGCGCACTTCTGTGTGGCCATCGAGCAGGTGCCGACGAACTCGACGCGGTCGAACAGGTACGGGATGCCCTGCGCGGCGAGCGGCGCCGGGCCGTCGGCCATGTGGAAGTGGAGGTGCGGCTCGGTCGAGTTGCCGGAGTTGCCGAGCTTGGCGAGCACCTGGCCGCGCCTGACGCGCTCGCCGACCTTGACGCGGATCGAACCCGGGCGCACGTGGGCGTAGAAGGCGTAGCGCCCGGGGCCGACCTCGAGGATGACGTGGTTGCCGCCGACGGTCTCGAGCGTGATCGGCACCGCGCGCGAGTTGAGGCCCGGCACGTTCTCGGGAATGCCGTCCTTGACGACGCGCACGATGCCGTTGGCCACCGCGATCACGTCGCGATCGTGCGAGTAGTAGCTCGCGTTGTCGAGCGAATCGCCCTTGTGCGTGGTGCCCGCGGAGTCGACCATCACCCAGTCGATGGCGAAGCGCTGCGCGATGGCGGGCTGGCCATCGAGCGGAATGAGCGCGCGCCGGTGTCCGGAGCCGTTGGACGGTCCGTTGGCCGCGAGCCACGGGCCGCCGCGGAAGGGCGGGCCGATGAGGGCCGCGTTCGCGTTCACCGCGACGCGCCCGGCGGCGAGGGTGCGCGCACCCGCGGAATCCGTGAAGGTGAGCACGTGGCGCAGCGCGGCCGGCACCGGACCGTGCGCCACGGGAATCGTGACGAACAGGATCGCGCGGAGCCCCGCCCCGATCGTCGCGCGCTGCGCCATCGGGACCGCGCCCATGCCGGGGCGGCTGATGTCGCGCTGGAAAGCCGAGTCGGCGAGGCGCGCGAGCGACAGGCCGGTGGCGGCGTCCTGGACGTCGAGTGCGGTCCAGGTCAGCGGCGTCCGTTCGAAGTTGGTGACGTGCACTTCGTACGTGAGCACGTCGCCCTGGCGGCCCGTGGCGAGGGTCGGGGGCTTGGGGACGCGCACTTCGGCCAGCACGGGACGGTCGGCGAGCTGGGCGCGGGCGGAGGGCGCGAGGACGACGAGGCCAAGGGCAAGGCAGGCGCGACGCAGCATGTGAGCCAGGGGCTGGGGAGGCGGACGGGGTGACGGCGCGCACCCGTGCCAGAGGACGCTACGCCATGCGGGCCACCTTCGCCATTCCGAGACGCCGGGGACACCGGCCCCTCACCGGTCCGTGACAGCGCGAGGCTGAATTGCAGGTCCGTCGGGCGACGCGCGTCGCCTCGTCCCTCCCCAAGACCGGAAGGTCACCGCATGCCGCTCCGATTCCGCCTCGCCGCCACCCTCGCGGCCGTCACCGTCTTCGGCCTCGGTTGCACGGCCGATGGTCCGACCGCCGCACGCGCCCCGCTCACCGCCGTGCGCGCCACGCAGGACGACGCCGCCGGCTCGGCCTACTCGTTCGCCGTGATCGGCGACATGCCCTACGGCCAGCTCAAGTTCGATTCGCTGCCCGGCTTCATCCAGTTCATCAACAGCGACCCGGCGGTTCGCATGACGATCCACGTCGGCGACATCAAGGCGGGGAGCAAGGCGCCCTGCACCGACCAGCTGTTCCAGTCCACCAAGGCGATGTACGACGCGCTGCAGCGCCCGTTCGTCTACACGCCGGGGGACAACGAATGGACGGACTGCCACCAGCCGATCAAGTCGAATGGCGTCTTCACCCCGACCGAGCGGCTCGCGGCGATCCGGCGGCTCTTCTTCCCCGTCCCCGGCTGGACGTTGGGCGCGACCAGGGTTCCCGTGCACTCGATGAAGGACTGGGGCGGTTCGTACGCCCAGTTCGTCGAAAATGTCTGGTTCACGCAGGCGGGGGTGATCTTCGCGGCCGTCAACATCACCGGCAGCAACGACGACCTGGCGCCGTGGGGTACGCCGCTGGCGCCCGACGCCGCGCTCTGGCCGTCGCAGGCCGCCGAGCGCGCCGCGCGACTGCCCGCCAACGTGGACCTGATCAAGCGCGCCTTCCAGGAGGCGACGGCGGCGAACGCGCCGGGCATCGTGCTCGCCTTCCAGGCCGACATGTGGGACCCGGCCGAGCCGTCGCTCGCGGGGTTCGACCGCTACGTGCAGGTGATCGGCACGCTGGCGCGGCAGTTCGGGAAGCCCGTGCTGCTGCTCGAGGGCGATTCGCACGTCTTCCGCGCCGACCAGCCGTTCACGCCGCAGTCCCCGTTCTTCGGGCTGCACCGGGAGACGCCGATCGCGCCGAACGTGACGCGCCTCGTGGTGTCGGGCAGCGGGAACCGCACCTCGTACATCCGCGTCACGATCGACCCCGCGAACCCGGCGCTGTTCAGCTGGGTCGAGGTGCCGTACCTGTAGGCGATCGGGCGCGCGCGCCGGTACGTTTCCGGCGTGACCGGGCGCGTCGTCCAGCCGGACGGCGCGCCCTTTTCGTTACCCCGCGACCGACGCATAGATGATGCTGCGCCACGCGCTGCGACTCCTGCTGGGTTGCGCCCTGTCGGCGCTCGCGCTCCCCGCGCAGCCCCGGCCGGCGGCGTACGCGCGCGCGCCGCGCGACACGCTCCGCTACCACGAGCTGACGACCGCGTCCATCGTGCTCCGGTCGGCGCAGGGCGAGGTGACGGTGTCGAGCGAACAGGATGCCGTGATCGCGTTCGCGTTCGCGCGCGGCGACAGCGCGCGCGCCTGGTACGAGTCGCTGTTGCTGTCGGCCAGCTCGCCCCAAGGCACGCAGTCGCCGCCGACCGAGGCGCTGCTCCGGCAGCCGTTCCACCTGCGCGTCACGGCGCGCGGGCGCCTGACACTGCTCCAGGCGCCCGCCGTTCCCTCGGGCGTCGCGGCCATCACCGATCTGGCGCATCAGTTCGACGACTTCTTCATGCGGCTGCCGGCGGGCGCGCTGGCGCTCGGTCGCGCCTGGAGCGACACGAGCGTGGTGGGCGACAGCACGGGTCCCGCGTGGTACCGGGCGCGCAGCGTGGCGCACTACGCCGTTCGGCACGACACGGTGGTGAACGGCGTGAGCGCCGTCGTGATCGCCATGACGCAGGAACTCACGCTGTCGTCGGGCGGCCCGGTGGCGGGCCAACCCGTCTCGACGGCGCAGCGACTGGCCGGGCGCGACTCGGGCGAGGTGGTGTTCGCGCCGGCGGCGGGGCGCATGCTCACGCGCGTTCGGCGCGGCACGCTCACGGGCACGCTCACGGTGCGCGCCGCGACGGGCGACACGGTGCTGCCCCAAACGTATGGATTCGAGAGCCGGATCGAGCCGGCACCGTAGCCGCGCACTCTTGCGGGGCGGGTACGGCGCGTCCATCGTTGCGCGCTCGACTTCCCGCGTTGGCGACGCCGCCTGTCGCGTGGCACCTCCCCGCCCCCTTCGCGCACCCGCCATGACCGACTCCGACTACTCCCCCAAGTCGCGGCTCGTCGCCTTCATCCTCGCCTTCTTCTTCGGCGTCTTCGGCGTGCACCGCTTCTACGTGGGCAAGACCGGCACCGGCCTCCTGCAGATCGTGACGCTCGGCGGCCTCGGCATCTGGACCTTGATCGACACGATCCTCATTCTCGTCGGCTCGTTCAAGGACAAGGAAGGGCGCGTGGTGTACCGCTGGATGGACGCGGGGTCGCTCTGAACGCCGACGGGGCGCCCGTCAGTCGCACGGGCGCCCCGCCAGCTTCCCTCGCGCGCCACTCACTTCACCACGATCGGCGCCGTCCACTTGAAGGTCCCCCACGCGAGCGTGAGCGCGCCGTGCGTGGCGTCGGCCGGCTCGATGGCGATGGTGAACTTCTCCACGGGGGCCGGCGGAGCGCCGGACACGAGCGGCGCCGTGCCGATGTCGTGCGCGTCGTCGTAGTTGGTCCCCCACTGCCCCGTCTCGCGGTTCACGATCAGGTCGGCGCGACCGCCGGCATGCGGCACCGTCCACAGGGTGTAGGTGCCCGCCGCGAGCGGAATGCCGGCCAGCGTGATCGCGCGTGACGTGGTGAACTGCGTGGCGGCGTTGGCGCCGGTGCGCCACACGTAGTCGTAGCGGATCACGTCGCCCAGCAGGGTGCGGCCGCGCGCGAGCGGGCGGCCGTAGTCCACGCTGAACGTCGCCGCGCCGATCGTGCCGCGCGCGGTGTCGCGCACGCTCAGCTGCGACGCCCCGGTCGCCTGCTCGCCGGCGAGCATGCCGCGCTGCGCCGCGTCCACGTCCGGCGGCGTCGCCACGCGCTGCATCTCCACCTTGTACGTGGACTGCTGGCCGGAGTAGGCGAGCAGCCGGTCGGCCGAGTCGACGGTGGCCTCGCCGATGCCGGAGAGCCAGTCGTGCCACAGCTCGACCTTCGTGGCGCTCACGGGGTGCACGTACCCGTCGTGCAGCGGGAAGTGCGCGGCGTCGAAGTCGGGATAGAACTGGTGGAGCGGTACGCTGTCGCCCGCTGCGAGCTTCATCGCGCGTCCGCGCGCGAGTGCGGCCGCGATGTAGCGCTCGGCGAGCGCGTACGACTGCGGCACGTGCGGCAGCGTCAGCACCCCCGCCACCCCCCACGCGAACGGATGGTCGCCGTTGCCGTCGTGCAGCACGACGTGCACCGAGTCGGGGGTGATGTCGGCCGTGATGCGGCGGGCGCGATCGGTCGGCCTGGGGGCGTTGGGCGTGGTGACGTCCATCGCGAGCCGGCGGATGCTCGCGTCGGCGGCGAGCACCACGGTCGCGTGGCGGCGTCGCACGAACGGCCAGCGGTCGACGGCGTCGATCGTCAGCGTGTCGCCGTGGCGTTCCACGCGCTCGACGGCCACCGTGTCGCGGCCCAGGCGGGTGACGAAGCCGTACCGGTCGCTGGCACGATCGCCGCCACAGGCCGCGGCCAGCAGGAACGGAAGCACGGCATGCGAGCGGCGCATGGTGAGTCCTCGGGGGGCAGACGAGACCGTGGTGGAGCGGGACCGGAGTCCTACACGATCCCGGGGAGGCGGTTCCGCGCGGGCCACGGATGCGGCGCGACTCGGCATGATCCCGCGGCGACTCGTCGCGCCGGACGGGCGGCTCGTCGTGCGCTCCCTCCCGACCTGCGACGCGGGGACAGATTACGCGCATGTCGAGCGTCCTTGTCGTCTCCCTCACGTCTGCGCGCGGCCGAGTCCGCGTGCGCGACGCGCGCGTCCGCGACCAGCGCATGCTGGGCCGCGCCGCCCCCCGTTCCCGACCCTGCCACCGCATGGAGTCCTGACGTGTTGCCACGCCTCGGCCTCGTCCTCGCCGGTCTCGCCTTGCTTCCCGCGCTCGCGCAGGCGCAGGCGGGACCTCACGTCATGCAGCGGTTGGACCAGGTCCCCTGGCGCACGTCGCCCTCGGGCCTCGCCAGCTACGCCGTGGAAGCCGACCCCTCCGTGCCAGGCGCCGCGTACAGCCTCCTGCTCAAGCTGCCCGACGGATTCTGGATTCCGCCGCATTGGCATCCGCTCGACAAGCGCGTGGTGGTCCTCGCCGGCGTGCTGTTGATGGGCTCCGGCGACCGCGTCGACGCGAGCGCGGCAACCGCACTGCCGGTCGGCGGCTTCGTGCTCGTGCCGGCCCGCAGTCATCACTACGAGGGCGCGCGCGGCGAGACCGTCCTGCTCCTCTACGGCACGGGTCCCCTGCAGACGAACTTCCTCGAGGCGCCCGCGCGTCCGCCGACGCATTGAACGAGGCGTCGCGGCGCCACGTGGCGACCGCGTCGCCGGTGGCGGACGTCAGCTGGCCACGCGAGGAACCGGCGCGGGACGACTCGCGCCCTCCCGGCCGCGGAGTACATTCCGCCTTCCACCTCGCGGAGCCGCCTCGCCGGTGTTCCTCACCTCCCCGAAGTCAGCCACGGCCTACGACGTGATCGTCGTGGGCTCCGGCGCCGGTGGCGGCATGGCCGCCTACCAGCTCGCCATCAGCGGGCTCAAGGTCCTCGTGCTCGAGGCCGGGCGGCACTACGACCCGGTGCGCGAGACGCCGATGTTCAACCTCCCGCGCGAAGCGCCGCTCCTCGGCGGCGGCACGCGCGAGAAGCCGTTCGGCTTCTACGACGCGACGGTGGACGGCGGCTGGCAGGTGCCGGGCGAACCGTACACGGTGGCCCCCGGCTCCGAGTTCATGTGGTGGCGCGCGCGCATGCTCGGCGGGCGCACGAACCACTGGGGGCGGATCTCGCTCCGCATGGGCCCGTACGACTTCAAGCCGAAGACGCGCGACGGCCTCGGCGCCGACTGGCCGCTCACCTACGAGGAGCTGGCGCCCTACTATGACAAGACGGAGATGCTGGTGGGCGTCTTCGGCGGCGACGACGACCTCGAGAACACGCCGCGCTCCTCGCCGGGCGTGCTGATGCCGCCGCCCAAGCCGCGCGCCGGCGAGCTGCTCGCGAAGAAGCACGCGGCGAAGCTCGGCGTCCCCGTGATCCCGATCCACCTCGCGATCATGACGCAGCGGCAGGACCACACCACGCTGCCCCGGCGCATCCATCCCGACAACCCGCTCGCGCAGCGCGTGCTCGCGCAGAGCATGAAGAGCCGCCAGGCCTGCTTCTACGCCACCGAGTGCGGGCGCGGCTGCTCGATCAAGGCCAACTTCCAGAGCACCACGGTCCTCATCCCCCCGGCCCTCCTCACCGGCAATTGCGACATCGTCAACGACGCGATGGTGCGCGAGGTGATGGTGGACGCGAAG
>JACQES010000344.1 GCA_016200495.1 Gemmatimonadota bacterium | reverse complement strand
CGTCGCCCTCGATGACTTGCACGCGGTCGGCCACGCCGTTCACGACGCAGTTCTCGATCGCGTTCTCGATCGCGTCGCCGTCGAGCTCGATGGCCGCGACGCGCGCCGCGCCCAGCTTGGCGGCGGCAATGGCGAGCGCGGCGCTGCCCGCGCCGAGGTCGGCCACGGTCATGCCCGGGTGCACGAACCGGCGCAGGAGCCGCAGCACGCCGCGCGTCGTGGGGTGGTCGCCCGTGCCAAAGGCCATCCCGGGATCGATCACGATGCTCGTCGCGGGATCGTGCCCGGCCGCGAGCCAGGGCGGCGTGATGACGAGGCCGCCCACTTCATGCGCGGTGAGGCGCGCCTTCCACGCCTCGCTCCAGTCGATGTCCGGCAACTCCGTCGCGGCGACCATCGCGGTGCCGTCGGCACCCTTCACCGCCGCCTGCACGGCGGCGAGGTCGGTGCCGGGGGGAAAGCTCGTGATGATGGCGGCGCCGTCTTCCTGCACGGCCTGCGCTCCGGCGCCGAACAGCGCGGCCACGACGGCGTCGCGGCCCGCGCCCGGGATGATGCGGAACGTCGTCCAGGTCACGCGCCGAGCGCGTCCTTCATCTTCGACCAGAAGCTCTTGTTGCGGGGCTGCTGGATGTTCGGGCGCAGCGCGGCGAGCTGCTCGAGGAGCTTCTTCTCCTCCGCGTTCACCTCGGTCGGCGTCCAGAGCTGCACGCGCACGTGCAGGTCGCCGATGCCGCTCGCGTTCACGCGCGGCAGCCCGCGGCCGCGCAGCGTGAAGAGCTGCCCGCTCTGCGTCCCGGCCGGCACGCGGAGCGAGAGCGTGCCCGTCACGGCCGGCACCTCGACGTCGGCGCCGAGCGCGAGCTGCGGGTAGGTGCAGAGGATCTCCGTGTAGAGGTCCTCGCCCTCGCGCTCGAAGCGTGGATCGTCCTCGACCTCGAACAGCACGAGCACGTCGCCGCGCGGGCCCCCGCGCGGGCCGACGTTCCCCTGGCCGCGCAGCGTCATGTACTGCCCCGTCGAGACGCCCGGCGGGATCTTGACCGTCACCTGCCGCTCGCCGCGCACGCGCCCCTCGCCCTTGCACTTCTTGCACGGCGACGCGATCGCGACTCCCTCGCCGCCGCACGTGGGGCACGGGGCCACGCTGACGAACTGGCCGAAGAACGACCGCTGCGCCCGACGCACCTCGCCCGTGCCGCCGCAGGTGCCGCACTTGGTCGGCTTGGTGCCCGGCTCGGCGCCCACGCCGCTGCACTTGTCGCAGGTCTCGAGCAATTTCATGGTGATCGTGCGCTCGATGCCGGTGGCGGCCTGCGCCAGCGTGAGCGGGATCGTCACCTTGACGTCGCCACCCGGGCGCGGGCCCGACTGCGCCCCGCCGGCGGCGTTGCCGAACACGTCGCCGAAGCCGGCGAAGTCGCGCATGAAGATGTTGAGCGCCTCGGACAGGTCCACGTGGTGAAAGCCGCCCGCGCCGGCGCCGCGCCGCAGCCCTTCCTCGCCGTAGCGATCATAGGCCGCGCGCTTCTGCGCATCCCGGAGCACGTCGTACGCCTCGGTGATGTCCTTGAACTTCTCCTCCGCCTCCTTGATCCCGTTGTTCTTGTCGGGATGGTACTGCATGGCCAGGCGGCGGTAGGCCTTCTTGATGTCGTCGTCGCTCGCGGTACGATCGACGCCCAGGGTCGCGTAGTAGTCGGCCATCGGACGAGCTAGTGGAGGAGGTCCGACACGAGCCGGCTCGTGTGGGTGACGAGGGAGATGACCTTGTCGTACGGCATGCGCGTCGGGCCGATGACGCCGATCACGCCGCTGATGGAGCCCGCATGGTATTCGGCCGTCACCACCGTGAAGCGCTCGAGCAGCGATTCGCCGTGCTCGCCGCCGATGGTGACCTGCAGCCCCGGACCGGGCTGCCGCTGGCGCAGCACCTCGGCCAGCCGGTGCCGCGTCTCGGTGAGCTGCATGACACGCCGCATGCCGTCGGTGTCGCTGAACTCCGGGTGCCCCGCGAGGAGCGAGGCCTGGCCCAGCACCACGTCGGCGCCGGTGCCCGCCACGGGGACGTCGAACACCTGGTCCCCCTCCTCGATGAAGATGTTGAGCAGCTCGCTCACCGAGCCGGGCGCCGCCGCGTCGCGCAGGCGCGCCGCGAGCGAGAGCCGGATGTCGCGGAGCGTGAGCCCGGCCAACCGTTCGTTGAGCACGCGCTGCACTTCCTCGATCGCGGCATCGGCGATCTCGCCGGGCACGTCCACGAAGACCGTGCGCGCGAGTCCACCGGTGAGCGTGAGGGCGAGGATGACGCGATCGCTCGAGACGCGGAGAATCCCCAGGCGGTCGAGCACGGTCTGGTCGAGCCGAGGACCGAGCGCGATGCCCAGTTCCTGCGTGAGGACGCCCAGCGTCTGCGCGGCGCGACGCAGGATCGCCTCGATGGCGTTGTCGCCGTCGCGGATGGCGGCCTCGAGGTGGCGCGCCTCGCGATCCGCGGGCGGCGTGACCTCGGTGAGCGACTCCACATACACGCGATACGCGAGGTCGGTCGGGACGCGGCCAGCGGAAGTATGCGGGTGGAAGAGAAACCCCTTCTCCTCCAGATCGCTCATCGTGTTCCGGATCGTGGCTGGGGAAACACCGAGCCCGAACTTGCGCGCGATCGCCCGCGAGCCCGCCGGTTCGGCGGTCTCGACATAACTCTGGATGACGGCCGCGAGCACGCGGCGTTCCCGGTCCGTGAGTTCGGCGAAAGACATAGTATAAGTCTAATCCTACAAACGACTTCCGGCCAGGCGGCGTACGGCGCCAGGTTCCAGCGCCGCACCGCGCCGTCGAACTCGTGCGCCGAGGGGCCGAGCCCCACGTACGGCACCCCGCGCCAGTACGCCGCGTTGTGGCGACCGTGCGCGTCGCCTCGGCCGAAGTTCGACACTTCGTAGTGCGTGAAGCCGGCCTGCGTGGCCACCGCATGCGCGCGCAGGAACTCGTCGGCGTAGCGTTCCTCCGGCGCCTCGCGCACTTCGTCGCGCGCCGCCCACCGCCCGAGTGGCGTGGCGGGTTCGATGGTGAGGCCGTACAGCGACAGGTGCTCGGGCGCGAGTGCGAGCGCCTGGTCGAGGTCGCGTCCCCATTGGCGGCCGAGGCTGTCGGGCACGGAGAAGATGAGGTCGAGCGACAGCGCCGCGATCCCGGCGTCGCGCAGCGTGCGCACGGCGGCGACGGTCCCGGCCGCGTCGTGCACGCGATGCATCCACGCCAGCACGCGATCGTCAAACGACTGCGCGCCGAGCGAGACGCGCGTGACGCCGGCGTCGCGCCACGCCGCCGCGGCGCTTGGGTTCACGTCCTCGGGATTGGCCTCGAGCGTGACTTCGGCGCCGGGCGCGAGCGTGAGGCGCGCGCGCAGCTGGCCGATGAGACGCGCGACGCCCTCGCCGCCGAGGTGCGACGGGGTGCCGCCGCCCAGGTAAAGCGTCTCGACCTCCCACGCGGCGCCGTCGTCGGGAAAGCGCCGGTCCAGTTCCGCGGCCACGGCATCGGCAAATGCCGCCGCCGGCACCACCTTCCGCACGGCGATCG
>JACQES010000334.1 GCA_016200495.1 Gemmatimonadota bacterium | reverse complement strand
CGTGACGTGCTCGCCCTGCCAGGTGAGCGGGAGCCGCACGGCGAGCGAGAGGCCGAGCTCGCCGACGAAGCTGCGCCCGCTCACGGTGGACTCGGTGCGCGGATTGCCGATGAGCGAGTCGAGCGACACGATGTCGCGCGCCGCGAACTCGAGACGCACCACCCCGGCCCCGACGCCCACGACCGGCGTGACGGTGAAGGTGGGGGTGCGCACGACGGCGAAGCCGAGCTCGACCATGCCGTAGCCCCCCGACGTCTGCAGCTGCACGTCGGCGTGCGAGCTGGTGGTGCCGAGGAAGGTCTCGCCGGTGAGCCCGACGCCGACGCGGCCGAACTGCCAGGTGAGCTGCGAGCCGATCGACGCGACGCGCGAGGCGATGGCGGGGTAGCCGTGCCCGGTGATGAGCGGGCTCAGCCCCCCCAGGTCGAGGGTCGAGACGCCAGCGCCCAGGCGGAAGATGGAGCTGCGGTCGGGCGGCGTGGCCGCGGCGCCGGTCGGGGGCGTGCCCGCGGCGGAGGCCGGTGGAGCGGGCCCGGCAGCGGGTGCCGTCGCCGCCGGGGAGGCAGGGGGTGCGGGCTGCGCGTCGACGCGGGCGGCGGGGGCCATGAGGGCGAGGGAGGCGGCGAGTGCGGTGCGGGTCCGGCGTGCGACGGCGACCATCGGGTGGGCTCCGGAAAGGTGTGGCGTGCGCGGTGAACACGGTTCATTTTGTGAACGCTGTTCATAATACCGCCGGCGACCGCCGCGGGTTTCAACGCGGCCCCGGTGCCCCCGCGCGGCGCCACGGCCCCCAGCCGGGGAGGACGGCGCGGTCGCGCGGGCGCCGCGTGATCGGTCCGGTGTCCCCGGTCGCGTGTGGCGCTGCCACGACACGCGTGGTGAGGACCCGGCGTCGCCGCCCGTCGAGCGCTGGGTTCGACGCCCCCCCCCGGAACGGCCTATCCTTCAGCCGGAGCGCGAGATGACCCGCGTTCCCCGGGCGCCATCTGCTCGACATGACCACGCGACCGACCAGGGGACAGGGCGGCACGCTTGTTGCCTCCGGAGAGGGTGTCCGCACGACGCCGACGCGTCGCCACCCATCCCTCACCGCCGGGTCATGCCCTCACTCCGCGTTCGATTCCTGGCCCCCGCGCTCCTCGCCCTCGCGGCGTTCGCGCATCCTGCCCAGGCCCAGCTGCTCCACAGCTACACCTTCTCCTCGGGCGTCACCGACGGGACGGGGACGCAGAACGGCACGCTGTTCAACGGCGCCACGGTCGCGGGCGGCTACCTCCAGCTCGGCACCGGGAACGGCTACGTGCAGTTCGGCGCGCACCTCGTGCCGACGAGCGGGTCCTACTCGGTCGGCCTCTGGGCGCGCGAGAACTCGTTCTCGGGCTGCTGCTACACGGAGATGATCTCGCAGGGCGCCTCGGGCGGACCCGGCTTCTACCTCGGGTCCAACCCGTCGCACGGCATCCGGGCGGGCGACCAGTGGCTCTCGACCGGCGTCCCGTTCCCCAACGACAACGCCTGGCACCTCTACACGCTGGTCGTCAACAGCTCGCTCAACACGAGCGACCTGTGGATCGACGCGAACCTCGTGGCGTCGCTCGGCTTCGCCATCACCAGCACCTCGGGCGGCACCGACACGCGCCTCGGCGGGCAGTTCGCCCCGTACGCCGAGTACTTCGTCGGCGACATCGACGACGTGCGCATCTACGGCAACGCCATCAGCCAGTCCGACATGCAGGCGTGGTCGCTCAATGGCTCCCCGACGAGCCCCGTGCCCGAGCCCGCGACCGTGGGGCTGATGGCCGCGGGGCTGGTGGCGGTGGGACTCTTTGCCCGGCGGAAGCGCACGCGCTGAGCGGCGCCGCCGTCACGCGCGAGGCCCTCGAAGCGCCGGCTCCCATCGGGAGCCGGCGCTTCGCACATCGGGTCACGGCAGGACGAACACCTCGAGCCTCGTCGCCCGCGCGCCGGAGCGGTACACGCGCATCTCCTGCGCCCGGAACTGCTCCGGCCGCGCCTCGAGGATGTCCGGCACCCAGGTCTGCGGGTTGCGGTCCACGAGCGGGAACCACGAGCTCTGCACCTGCACCATGATCCGGTGGCCCTTCCGGAACCGGTGGTTCACGTCGGGCATTTCGAAGCGGATCGAATCGGGCACCCCCGGCGTGAAGGGCACGGGCTTCTCGAACGACCGACGGTAGCGGCCGCGGAACGGCTCGCCGCGGATCAGCACCTGCGCGAGCGGCGCGGCACCGGTGATGGTCGAGGCCGAGTCGGCGTCGGGCTGCACGTCGATGAGCTTGACGATGAAGTCGGCGTCGCCGCCGGTCGTGGCGACATGCAGCACCGGCGTCACGGGCCCGGCGAGCACGACGTCGCGCGCGAGCACGTCGCTCACGTACGTGAGCACGTCCGGACGGCGCGACGCGTAGCGCTGGTCGGCCACCATCCAGTCGCTCGGCGCGCCCTCGGCCTCGATGCGATCCGTGGTGGGCACCGGATGGGCCGGGTCGCTCACGTACGCGTCGTACGCGGTGCGCGCCGGCGCGGGCGGCGTGAAGGCCAGCCTGCCACCGGGCGCGAGGTAGAGCGCGCGTCGCTCGGCCTGGGGCGGCGGGAAGGTCTCGTAGCTGCGCCACGCGTTGGCGCCAGTCTCGTACGCCATGACGCGCGGCTGCCGGGGCGCTTCCCCGCCCTTCAGGTGAAAGCGGAAGAACGGAAACTCGATCGAGTCCCGGTAGAACGGGCCGGAGGGCGGGCCGAAGGTCAGCGGACCGACCGTGTTGGCGTCGCCGCGTGCCCACGCGACGTGCTCCCACGGCCCGACGACGAGGCGCGCGTCGGTGGCGGGCGCCTTGGCGCGCAGGGCCCGCCAGGTGCGCCACGGTCCCGCGAGGTCCTCGGCGTCGAACCAGCCGCCGACCACGAGTGTGGGCGCGTGGATGCCGCCGACGTGCCGCGAGATGTCGCGCGCCTGGTTGTAGGCGTCGTACGTGAGGTGCGCGGCGGCGGCATACCAGAGCCACCCGGAGTCGGGATGGATGAGCCGTCGCGCGGCGGGACCGATGGGACCGAGCGCGAGGTAGGCCGCGTACGCGTCGGGCCCGAGGTCGATCGCGTGGAAGTCGTTGGGGCCGGGGCCGGCGCGACGCGGACGGCTGAGCCCCGCGAAGCCGAAGAAGTTCGCGACGAGCATCATCGCGCCATTGTGGAAGCCATCGTCGCCCATCCACAGGTCGGTGACGGGCGCCTGCGGCGAGCACGCGACCACGGCGCTCGGCGCGTCGATGCAGCTGGCCGTCGTGTAGAAGCCGGGCCACGAAAAGCCGTAGATGCCGACCTTGCCGTTGTTGGGCGCGACGTTGGCGAGCAGCCAGGTGATCGTGTCGGTGGCGTCGGTGCTCTCGTCGGTCTCGCCGGCCTGCTTCACGCGCCGGTGGGGGGTCATCATCACGAGCTCGCCCTCGGACATCCAGCGGCCGCGCACGTCCTGGATGACGAAGATGAAGCCGTCGCGCGCGTAGCGGGGATTGTTGCTGGGCCCGAGGGCGCGCCGGTAGGCGTCGGGGCCGTACGGTCCGGCGCTGAAGGGCGTGCGCGTGAGCAGGATCGGGAAGCGCTGCCCCGCGGTGTCGCGCGGCACGTAGATGCTCGTGAAGAGGCGCACGCCGTCGCGCATCGGGATGCGCGCCTCGACCTTGCGATAGTGCGCGCGGAGCCAGGTGGAGTCCACGGGCTGCGCGTGCAGCGCGCGCGGCGCGACCGACCACAAGAGTCCGAGCGCGACGAGATGGCGCATTGCGCTCGGTGTGCGGAGCGCGCGCGGCGCGTGAAGCGCGAGCAGCGCGGGCACCGCGGGCGCCGCGCGCGGCGCGCGCAGCATGCACCGCGCGCCATTCAACAGGTCGCCCGCCCCGCACAACCCCGAGAACGTGCGTGTCATGCGCGGCATCCGAAGCACTACTTGCCCACGCGCTGCCAGACGAGCACGCCGGGCCGCGCCGGCTTCCGGCCGAGGTAGTCGGTGACCACCGTGAGCTCGAGGCGATCGCCGGGCAGGAACCGGTAGCTCCGCACGAGGGTGCCACCGATCCAGTCGGGGTTGTAGGCCCCCTCGACCCGGTGACTCACGGTGTGCGCCACCGTGTCCACGGTGTAGCGGCCGAAGTACGTGGTGAGGCCGAGGAAGGCGGCTCGCACGAGCGCGGCGTCGGCCGAGGCGGGGGTGGGACCGAGCTTGGCGCGATGCGAATCGTAGAGCTGCGCGGCCATGTGACCGTCGGCCGTGTAGCTGATGCGGCCGAGCGGCTGCTCGCCCAGGATATGCGTGGGCTTTCCGGTGGAATCGGTGCCGGTGGCCGACACGAGCGACCAGGTGCCGACGAAGGTCGGGCGCGATTGCGCCGCGAGCGCGGGTGCGGCGAACGCGGCGAGCAGGAGGAGGGCGAGGCGACGCACGAGCGGACGAACGGTAGCCGCGGGAAGTGGCACGGAATCGGGACAGCGCATGGTTCGCGGGACTGGGGGTGGGCGCGTTGACAGCGCAATAGTAGCACCGTAGCGTCCGCCGTGAGCGCGTTGGGGCGCCACCCGTCCGCGGAAAAGGCCGAGCCTACCCACCCTGGTTGGAAGCGTGCACCACGACCCTTCTTTCAGCCTGAACCGATGCGGACGCCAGGCGCCATGAAAGGAGGTTCTCATGTCCCACGAGCGTCCCCGCGCGCGCTTCAGTCTCGAGCAGGCGCGCAAGCAGGCCAAGGAACTCCTTGCCGGCCTCAAGGCCGGTGAACGGCGTGCCTTCGAACTGGTCCGCTGGAATCACCCGCGACTGCGGAAGGCGAGCGCCGCCGAGATCAGGGCGCACCCGTACAAGCTGGCCGACGCGCAGCTCGTGATCGCGCGCACGCATCACCTCGAGTCGTGGGCGCGACTCAAGGCGCACGCCGCCCTGCTCGAGCGGGCCGACTCGGCCGAGTCGGTGTTCGAGCACGCGGCGGACCTGGTGATCGCGGGCGACGTGGGTGCGCTGCGGGCGTTGCTCGCGCGGCATCCCGCGCTCGTGACGCAGCGCTCCACGCGTGCACACCGCTCGACGCTGCTGCACTTCGTCGCGGCCAACGGCTTCGAGGACTACCGGCAGGTGACGCCGGCGAACATCGTCGAGGTCGCCTCGCTCCTGCTGGATGCGGGCGCCGACGTGAACGCCACGAGCGACGCCTACGGTGGCGACAGCACGGTGCTCTCGCTCGTCGCGACGAGCGCGCATCCGCGGCTGGCCGGGGTGCAGCTTGCGCTCATGGACCTGCTGATCGATCGCGGGGCGACGCGCGAGCCGATCGTGCCGGGCGGACCATGGCCGCGCTACTCGGTCGCGAACGGCTGCCCGGAGGCGGGAGTGCACATGGTGCGGCGGTTCGCCACGCCCGAGACGCTCTACGGCGCCGCTGGGCTCGGCGACCTTCCCGCGCTACGGCGCCTGTTCGACCGTGCCGCTCCCGAGGAGCGGATGGCTTCCCTCGTCCTGGCGGCGCAGTGCGAGCAGCGAGCCGCGGCGCTCTGGCTGCTGGGGCAGGGCGTGCCGCAACGCGCGCACGACGGCATGACGCCGCTGCACTGGGCGAGCGCCGCGGGCGACGCCGAGCTGGTGGACGCCCTCGTGCGCGCCGGCGGCGACCTCGAAGCGCTCAACGAGTACGGCGGCACCGTGCTCTCGAGCACGCTCTGGTTCGCCGCGCATGCCCTGCCGGCTGACCTCCCGCGCCGGCGCTACGACGTGATGATCGACCGGCTGCTCGCCCTCGGTGCGCGCGACGATGCCTGGCCCGAGCTCCGGGACGAGATCGCGGCGACGCGCGCGCGGCTCGCGCGCATCAGGTCATAGGCACCCAGCCGTCCGGTCGCCACAACCGGACGCGCCCGTCGTCGGGGCTCAGCTGGTGGAGGAAGATCCACCGATGGGACACGAGCTGGCGCACGACGGCGTGACGCGCGAGGACGCGCTCGATCGCCTCAATCGGCGCCTCGACGTACACGCCGAGGCGGAGCGGCTCGTGCACGAACGCCTGGCCGTCGTGCACGGATTGCCGCGCCAGCCCGATGCGGAGGTCGCCGCCCGCGCCTTCATACACGCCGAGCGTGCCGCCGACCACGTTGTGCAGCGTCTTGTCACCGCTGCCGTAGCGCTCGGGATCCACCGTGGAGGCGTAGTACTGGAAGTTGATCCAGTGCGCGACCACGACCGGCGCGGTGAGGATCGCCTCGAGCGTCGCGAACCCCGCGTCGTCCTGCCAGCGGTACTCGTGCAGGAAGGTGCGCCCGTCGAGGTCGAGGCCACGCGTGCGCGCGCGCGGCGCGCAGATGAAGGCCGCGTTGCGAGCCAGCGCCCACTCGGGTCGCACCTCGGACCAGTCGGACGCGCGCCGCACGGCCTCGGCGTGCGGATCGGACGAACCGGGGCGGCCCAGGCGCGTCGCGCGCTCGCGTCGCGCCGGCGCGCCCGCGGCGTCGAGCGCCCGCCCGAACGCGGCGAGCTCCGCGGCGTGCGTGCGCGCGACGGCGGGCTCGGGAAAGAGCGTGACCTGTTCGGTCACCGTATCGTGCACGCCGCCGACGAAGGCGGTGCCGTCCGGAATCGCGATGCCCTGGGCGACGAGGCGGGTCCGCACGCCGGCGTCGTTGAGCAGCGCCGCGAGCGCGCGCGCGTTGAGTTCGCCCGACTGGCCCCCGCACGCACCGCACGCGAGGCCGGCCGCCTGGGGATTGTTGCGCACCGAGGCGCCATGCCCGACGAAGGCCACGAGGGGCGCGAAGTCGCGCGTGAGGCTCATGCCGCGCAGCGCGCCTGCGGCGAGTGCGGCCCGCGCCTCGTCGTCGAGGGAAGTGCCGTCGGCGCGGTGCGTCAGGCGCGGTACCGCGGCGGCGCTCGTCGCGTCGAGACCCTCGCGCAGCGGATCACCCGCGGACGCGGTCGAGCGGAAGCTTCCAGCGAGCAGCGAGATGGCCGCACCCACCCCCGTGGCTTCGACGACGCCGAGGGCACCCGGCGCGCTGCGGAAGAGGGTGCGCGTGGCCT
>JACQES010000333.1 GCA_016200495.1 Gemmatimonadota bacterium | reverse complement strand
GTCGCGGGCGGCCGACGCGCTGCCGGCCCGCCAGAGCGCGACGTGGCTCACCGCCGGTGCCCCGTTCACGGGCCAGAGATACTGCGGCTGGGCAAACCACGGCCCTTGGGCCGTCGGCAGGGCGACCACGCGCCCGGGCACCGTGCGCTCGCCCCGCGGCAGCGCGCCCGACGCGACCAGCGGCTCGCTCGAGCGCGCGAGGGCGTCCAGCACGCTGCCCCACCGGGCCTCGGGCGACGCGACGGGAATCCACCACGTGGCCGGCAGGAGGCCCCCCGTGCCCACCACCAGGCCTTGCACCCGGTCGAGCGCATCGAGCAGCGGAATGCTCATCGTGAGCATGCGACTGCCGCCCTCGCCCGTGAGGAACAGGGTGGGCCCGCCCATCGCCACCAGCGTGTCGCCGGCGATGATGGGCGGCAGGTGGCGCGGCGCGACGTCGGCGCCACGGCCCGTGGCGGCAAGGACCGACGCCTGCGTCTCGACCAGGTCCACGGCGGGCGGCAGCGCGGCGAGCAGCCGCGGGTTCACCCGCTCCGGTGCCGTGAACAGCGCGGGAAAGGCGGCCATCCATCCCTTGAGCACCGGGTCGCGCGTCGGCGCGGGGACGATCAGCACGCGTCCCGTGTACGCCTGCACGAGGGCCACGCCGGCGAAGCGCAAGTACGCGACTTCGCCCATCGCGCCCGTGTACACGTGGCGGCTGAACGGGAAGCCGACCGACGACGTGTACAGCTCGACCGACCAGTAGAGGGAATCGCCCGCGAGCAGCGGCGTGACCGCGCGCCCTTGCTCGAGGAACGGCACGATCAGCCGTACCCGGTCGCGCACCGCGCGGTTGAGCACCACGCGCGGGAACGCGCCCGGCAGGTCGCCGGTGACGATGCGCGGGTTCTGCTGCGCCCACGCATGGAGCACGCGGCCCCACCCGGTCGCGAGCGACCCACCGGCCACCTGCCCGAGCGAGTCGCTGACGATCGCGATCCCCTGCGCCGAATCGTGCACGAGGGCCGGCGGCAGCGTGACGTCGCGCGAGACGGAGCCCGCGGGCGCCTCGGGCAGTCGCGGCACGAATGGCCCGCCCTGCCACGCGGGGGCCCGCGCCGCCGTCCACGGCGCCGTGGCCCCGCCATCGCCCGCGCTGACCACGAGCGCCCACAGGCCGTCGTCGCGCGCCTGCCAGGCGGAGCGCACCTGGCCGGCGCGATGGGCCCGCTCCACGGTGCGCTCGAGCGCCGCCGCGTCGAACGCGCTGACGTCGTGCGCCGGGTCCAGCACGTAGGGCGGCGCCTCGGCCGTGTCCACCGCCTGCACGCGACCGAGCTGGAAGGCGTAGCTCGTCATGCTCGTGCGCAGCGTCTGGAACTGCCGCACGCTTTCCGCGGCCGTGGCGCCGTCGAGCCTGGGGCCCACCATCGGGCCGACCCAGCGCACGACGAGCGACAGCACGAGGAGCGTCGTGACCGTGCCCACCGCCACGCGCACCTGCCGCGTCCACCCGGCCCAGAGCACCACGACCGCCGACGACAGCGACGCGAGCGCGAGGCCGAAGGTGGCGGGCAGCCCCCACAACTTGTCCACGCTGGTGAACGCTCCCTCGTCGGCCGGCGACCGCCCGGACCCGTGCACCGCGAGCGCGTAGTAGTCGAGGCGGTAGCTCCACGCGACGAGCACGAGCGTGACCGCCCCCAGCACGGCGAGGTGGCGCCGCACCCACGTCGAGACGCGCAGCGTGCCGCGCTCCCAGCGCAGGCTCGGCGTCAGCGCATAGAGGAAGATCACGGCCGCGCCCGTCACGAGCAGCATCGCCACCGACCACGCGTACAGCGACTGCTCGAACGGCAGCCAGGTGACCCAGTAGCCGTAGTCCACGAGGTAGTGGCTCGCGAGGTTGTTGAACTCGCGGGCGTAGCGCACCTGCGCGAGGGCGAGCCAGTCTTCCTGCAGCCACGCGAGGAGCGCGGCGAGCACCACGGCGAGCCCGAGCGTCACGAGGAACAGCAACCGGCTCGGCACCTGCTCGCCGATCTCGATGTTCCCCACGCGGCGCGGCAGCACGAGCTGCACGACCGAGCTCCGCACGCCCCAGAGGTTGAGGAAGCCGAACAGGAAGGCCGCGGCGAAGGCCCCGCCCTTGAGCAGCAGCGTGTTCACAAGGCGGGCGCGCCACATGGGGAGCGCGCCGACGGCGGCATACCACTCGTGCTCGACGTACCACCCGGCGAAGACGCGCCCGGCCACGAGCGCGAGCGCCAGCGCGAGGCCCCCGGCGGCGAGCCACCGACGGGGGGTCATGCTATCCGCCGATGCCCTGCGTGCGCAGCCAGGCGTTGAACTCGCCCTGGATCGCGTCCAGGCGCGGCTGCGTCAGCGCCTCGAACCGCATGACGAGGATCGGCTGCGTGTTGGACGCGCGCACGAGGCCCCAGCCGTCGCCGAACAGCACGCGCGCCCCGTCCACGTCGATCACCTGGTGCCCCTGCTTGAAGTGCGCGACGGCGGCTTCGACGATCTTGAACTTCCGGTCGTCGGGGCAGTCCACGCGCAGCTCGGGGGTCGAGACGAACTTGGGGACGTCGGCGAGCAGCTCGTGCACCGACCGGCCGGAGTCGGCGACGATGCGCAGGAGCCGCGCGGCGCCGTACGGCGCGTCGTCGTGCCCGTAGAACCCCTCGGTGAAGAACATGTGGCCCGACATCTCGCCGGCGATCGGGGCGTGCAGCTCCTTCATCTTCTCCTTGATGAGGGAGTGGCCGGTCTTCCACATGACGGCGACGCCGCCCGCCTTCTCGATCTCGTGCGGCAGCGCCTGCGAGCACTTCACGTCGAAGATGATGCTCTGCCCCTTGCCGGTGCGGGCCAGCACGTCGCGCGCGTACAGGATCAGGATGTGGTCGCCCCACACGATCTGGCCGCGGTCGTCGATCAGCCCGATCCGGTCGGCGTCGCCGTCGAACGCGATCCCGAGATCGGCCCCCGTCCGCTTCACCTCGCGGATCAGGTCCTGGACGTTCTCGGTGACGGTCGGGTCCGGGTGATGGTTCGGGAAGGTGCCGTCCGAGTCGCAGAAGAGGTACGTCGCGTTCGCGCCCAGCCCTTCCATGAGCGGCCGCGCGACCACCGAGCCGATGCCGTTGCCGGCGTCCACGACCACCTTGAGCGGCCGCGACAGCTTGCCCGTGCGCTGCACCAGGTCCTTCACGTAGCGATCGAGCACGGCCTCGGTGCGCACGGTCCCCTTCCCCTGCGGGAACTGGCCGCCCTGGATCAGGCGGTAGAGCGCCTGGATCTCCTCGCCGTGCATCGAACCATGGCCGATGCAGAGCTTGAAGCCATTGAACTCGGGCGGGTTGTGCGAGCCGGTGATCTGGATGCCGCCGGCGACTGGCAGGTTGTGCGTGCACCAGTAGAGCGTCGGCGTCGGCACCTCGCCGACGTCGATGACGTCCACGCCGCAGCCGGTGAGCCCAGCCACCAGGGCGTCGCGCAGCGCGGGGCCGCTGGGCCGGTTGTCGCGCCCCACCGCGATGGCGCCCCGGATGCCGTGCTGCGCGAGCCAGGCGGCGTACGCGCGCCCGATGGCCGTGGCGGCGTCCGTCGTGAGGTCCTGTCCGACGACGCCGCGAATGTCGTACTGGCGGAAGATGCCGGCTTGGATGGCCATGGGGCGCGTGATGGGTGGATCAGGGGCTGGCGTTCGCCGCCGGAGCGGCGACGACACGGGAAGCGGCCGGCACGAACGACGCGGCGGCCGCCTGCTGCGCGAGCTTGACCGCCGGGCTCGGGTACAGCCCGAAGAACAGGATCCCCGCCACCGACGCGGCGATCACGAACTTGAGCGTGCCCGAGGCGCCGGGAGGCACGCTCGCCCCCTCCGGCCGGGGACGCATGAACATCACCATGACGACGTACAGGTAGAAGCCCGCCGACACCACGGTGGCCAGCACGAGCACGATCGAGAGCTTGGTCTGCGGCGCCGGCGCCTTGAGCGCGGCCTGCAGCACGTACCACTTGGCGAAGAAGCCCATGCCCCCGACCAGCGGGAAGCCGAGCAGGGCGAGCATGAACACGGCCATCGCCATCGCGAGGCCGGGGCGCACGGTCCAGAGCCCCGAGTAGTCGCCGATGTCGGTGGCGCCGTCCTTCCCCTCGTTGAGCGCGACCACCACCGCGAAGGCGCCGAGGGTCGCGAGCGTGTACGCGACCAGGTAGAAGATGATCGCCGCCGCGCCCTCGGTCGTCTGCGCGGTCACCGCCACGAGCAGGAATCCCGCGTGCGCGATGCTCGAGTACGAGATCATCCGCTTCACGTTCCGCTGCTGCAGCGCGAACAGGTTGCCGACCACCATGGTGAGCGCCGCCAGCCACCAGAGCGCCAGGTGCCATCGCTCCGAGCCGGGCCCCACCGCCTCGAGGCAGACGCGCACGAGCGCCGCGAACGACGCCGCCTTGACCGCGCACGCCATGAACCCGGAGTAGGGCGCCGGGGCCCCGTCGTACACGTCGGGCGTCCACATGTGGAACGGCGCGGCCGCGATCTTGAACGCGAAGCCGACGAGGAGGAGCGCCAGCCCGATGACCATGATCGGCTGCGTGGCCACGGCCGGCGTGGCGAACTGCTCGCCGATGGTCACGAGGTTGGTCGAGCCCGTGGCCCCGTACACCATCGCGATCCCGTAGAGCAGGAACGCGCTCGAGAAGGCGCCGAGCAGGAAGTACTTGAGCGACGCCTCGGCGCCGCGCGCGCTGCGGCGGTCGATCCCCGAGAGCACGTACACCGACACCGACATCAGCTCGATGCCGAGGAAGAGCACCATCAGGTCGCGGGCGGCCGCCACGAGCATCATCCCCGAGGCCGAGAGCAGCACGAGCACGTGCGCCTCCGCCGTCGGCATCTTCATGCGCCCGTTGAAGTCCATCGCGATCGCGAGCGTCATCATCGTGCCGACGAGCACCACCGCGTCGGTGGCCCACCGGAACGGGTCCACCGCGATCGGGCCGTTCATGGCCGTGAAGCCGACCTGCCACTCCCAGATCACGGCGACGAGGGCCAGGACGGCGACACCGATCGCCGCCCAGCCAGTCGAGCGGGCATGCGCGTCGCTCTCCGGGCGCCAGACGGCCCACAGGAGGAGCAGCATCCCCCCGCCCATCAGGATCAGGTCCGGGAGATAGGCATGGAACAGGTGCGACGGGATCGACAGGTCGAACGCCATGGCGTGCATCTAGCGGCCTCCCGGGGCGGCCGGCGCCGCCGGCATCGGGGCGGGCGCGGCGGCGCCCCCGTGCACGCGCTCGACGAGCGCCGCGCTCGCGGGCCGCAGCCGGTCGAGCACCCCCGCGGGGGCGACGCCCAGCCAGATGATCGTCACGGCGATGACGCCCATGACGGCCACTTCGCGGCGATTCAGGTCCGACAGCGTGGAGTTCTCCGGGTTGCTCAGCGGGTTGAAGATGATCCGCTGCAGCGCCCAGAGGAGGTACGCCGCCCCGAGCACGACGCCGATCGTGGCCGCGCCGGCGATGTACGGGAAGACGTTGTAGGTGCCGATCAGCACGAGGAACTCGCCGATGAAGCCGTTGGTGCCCGGCAGCCCGATCGAGCTCATCGCCACCAGCGCCAGCGCCGCCGAGAACATCGGCACGGCGCGCGCGATGCCGCCGTAGGCCGCGATCTGCCGCGTGTGGGCGCGCTCGTAGATCATGCCGACGAGGAGGAAGAGCGCCCCCGACGAGACGCCGTGCGAGATGCCGACCATCTGCGCCCCCAGCACGCTCTTCTCGTCGAAGGCGAAGATGCCGAGCATGACGAAGCCGAGGTGGCTCACCGACGAGTAGGCCACGAGCTTCTTGATGTCGGTCTGGACGAGCGCCACGAGCGCGCCGTAGAGGATGCCGATGATGGCGAGCGTCAGGACGCCGTCGCGCACCCACGGGATCATCACGACGTCGGGGAACAGCGGGACCGCGAACCGCAGGAAGCCGTAGGTCCCCATCTTGAGGAGCACGCCGGCCAGGATCACCGAGCCCGCGGTCGGCGCCTCGACGTGCGCGTCGGGCAGCCACGTGTGGAACGGGAAGATCGGGACCTTGATCGCGAAGGCGAGGAAGAAGGCGCCGAACAGCCAGAGCGCCGCCGGCCCGGTGCGCGGGGCCGCCGCCATGATCGCGTCGTACGCGAACGTCGTGCCGCCGGTGTAGCGCCACAGCACCACGATCGCCACCAGCATCATCAGCGAGCCGATGAGCGTGTAGATGAAGAACTTGATGCTCGCGTAGATGCGCCGTTCCCCGCCCCAGATGCCGATGATGAAGTAGATCGGCACCAGCATGATCTCCCACGCGACGTAGAAGAGCAGCAGGTCGGTGGCGAGGAAGGTGGCGAGGATCCCCGTCTCCAGCGCAAGGAACAGCGCGTAGTACGTGCGCAGCTTGTGCCGCACCGACGTCCATCCGCCGAGCACCGCGATCGGCATCAGGAACGTGGTCAGCAGCACCATCATCAGCGAGATGCCGTCCACGGCCACCGTGAAGCGCGAGCCCCATTCGGCGAGCCACGGGAAGTCCACCACCATCTGCCAGCCCGGCTGTGCCGGGTCGAAGGCCCACCAGAGCCCCATCGAGAGCACGAACTCGAGCAGCAGGACGCCGATCGCGATGTCGCGCGAGATCTGGCTCTCCCCGTACTCGCGGTCATCCTCGTGCTCCGCGGGTCGCGCCGCGATCCAGATGACCGCCGCCCCCAGCATGGGGAGCAGCAGGAGGACGGGCAGGATCCACTGGGCGTAGTGCAGCGATTGCAGCAGGCCGCGCATCAGGGTGGGCTCGGGGCGTGGGGACGGCTAGGGCGTGGACGCGTGCGGACCGGGCGCGACCGCGGCGCCCGCTTCGATCGTGGAGACGAACCGTGCGGCCGGGCCCTCGAGGCGCTTGAGCACCGCGCCCGGCGTGATGCCGATCCAGAGGATCGCGACCGCGAAGGTGCCGAGCACCCCGAACTCGCGCGCGTTCAGGTCCTTGAGCGCGCGGTTCTCGGGATTGTCGAGCGGGTTGAAGATCACGCGCTGGATCGCCCACAGCGCGTACACCGCGCCGAGGATGACGCCCGTGGCCGCGATGATCGTCGCCACCGGCACCTCCTCGTACGAGCCGAGGAGGACGAGGAACTCGCCGACGAACCCGTTGGTCCCCGGCAGGCCGATGCCCGAGAGCGCGATGAAGGTGAGCAGCGTCGCCATCGCCGGCACGACGCGCGCGATGCCGCCGAAGTTGGCGATCATCCCGGTCTTGCGCCGCTCGTGCATCATGCCGAGCGCGCACATCATCGCCGCGCTCGTGATCCCGGTGTTGATCATCACCAGCATCGCCCCCTCCACCGACTGCGGCGAGAGCGCGAAGAGCCCCAGCACGATGAAGCCGACGTGACTGATGGACGAGTACGACACGAGCTTCTTGAAGTCGGGCTGCACGAGCGCCACGAGGGCGCCGTACACGATCCCCACCACCCCGAGCCCGATGATCACCTTGCGCACCGTCTCGTCGAGCGCGGCGGCCGGGAAGAGGGGCATCGCGAACCGGACGATCCCGTACGCGCCCACCTTGACCGCCAGCGCCACCGCGGTGGTCGTCGGCGCCTCGTGCTGCGCGTCCGGCAGCCAGGTGTGGAACGGGAAGATCGCCGACTTGATCGCGAACGCGAGGAAGAAGGCAAGGAAGAGCCACCGCTGCGCCGACTCCCCCATCGAGTTCGCGCGCTGCAGCACCTCGATCGAGAACGACTGCTCGCCGCCGGCCTGCCAGAGCGCGATGATCGCCACCAGCATGAGCAGCGAGCCCACCATCGTCACCAGCACGTAGCGCAGGCTCGCCCGCAGCCGCTCCTTGCCGCCCCAGATCCCGATGATGAAGTACATCGGGATGAGCATCAGCTCCCAGAAGACGTAGAACAGGATGAGGTCGAGGCTCACCAGCACCCCGATCACCCCGGTCGTGAGCAGGAGCAGGAGCGCGTAGTAGCTCCGGATCTTGGTCGTCACGACGCGCCAGCTCGCGATCACCGCGAGCGGCATCAGCAGCGCCGTGAGCAGGATCATCGTCGTCGAGAACCCGTCCACGCCGATCGTGAACCGCGCCCCCCAGTCGGTGATCCACGCGTAGTCGAGCTTGGCCTGGTACCCCGCCACCGCGGGGTCCACCCACCACCAGAGCCCGAGCGCCACCACCGCCTCGGCGGCGAACGTCGCGAGCGTGAGGACGCGCACCTCGCGCCACGCGGCCGCCTGCAGCTCCTGTCCGGGCAGCGCCGTGCGGCCGAGGAAGCGGATGAATCCCGCGCCCACGAGGGGAATGATCAGCAGCGCCGGGAGGGCCCAGGCGCCATAGTGCAGTCGTGCGAGCAAGTCGTGCATCGAGTCCTTAACCGAACGCCATCACCGCGACGAGGCCGAGGACGCCGAGGGCGATCGCCCACGCGTAGTTCCCGACCACCCCCGACTGCACGCGGGCGCCCACCCAGGCGATGCCGCGCGCGAGGGTCGCGCTACCGTTGACCATCAGGCCGTCGATCAGCCCCACGTCGATGCCGCGCCACAGGAGCATGCGCGACACCTTGATCACGGGGTTCACCAGGATCGCCTGGATGATCTCGTCGACGAAGTACTTCCCTTCCAGCACGCGGCCCACGCCGGCCGCCTTGGGCGCCGCCGCGGCCGACGTGAGCTTGGCCGGCTTGAGCACCAGCACCGCCGTCGCGATGCCCAGCACCGCCACCGCGACCGCCACGCCCACCAGCACGTGTTCCGTCCCCTCGGCCAGGT
>JACQES010000321.1 GCA_016200495.1 Gemmatimonadota bacterium | reverse complement strand
GGCGGCGACGCGCGCGGTGGTGAGCTTGATCAGCAGGGGGTCGTTCGCGGGGCGCTGGGCGCCGGCGACGGCGGGCGCGAAGGCGACCGCGAGGAGGCAGGTGCGAATCGGGCGCATCCGCGCATGATGGCGGATGCGCCAGGGAGGCGCCAGATGCGGACGCCTACTTCCTCGCCGGCTCGGGGTTCCCGGTCTCGACGTACGCCTTGAGGCGCGTGACCTGCTCCATGAGCATCCCCTGCGCCATGGGGGCGATCTTGTCGAAGCCCATCGCGATGGCGCCACCGACGTTGTACGTGAGTTCGACGCGCGTGCCGCCATCGGCCGGCTTGAGTTCGAACGTGAGCGCGCCCGCCAGGCCCGAGCCCTGCATCGGACCGAGCGCGCCACTGAAGCGCAGCGCCGACGGCGGACGCATGTAGATCACGCGCAGGTGCTCGACCCCGCCGCCCGACGGGAAGGTCTCGCAGAAACACCCGCCAGGGCGCGCGTCGATGGAGAGGTTTGCGGCGCTGCCGCTGAACGTGTGCGCCGGGTTCCACCACTTGGGGATCTTCGTGCTCAGGGCGTCGAAGACCGCCGCGGGCGGGGCGCTGACGGGGACGGCGAACGTGACGGAGAAACCGTTCGCGGTCACGGTGGGCGCCTGGGCCGCCGCGACGACGGGGCTGACGAACAGTGCGAGGGCGATCAGGGAGCGGCGCATGGCGAAAACGTGGGCTGGGGGCTCAAGGGGTGGGCGGGCGACGGCACAGGCGCCGGCCATCAATGAGACGCGCCGGCCTCGGCGCCCGCCACGAGCCGGCGACTGACGGCGTCGCGCAGGGGCCCGAGGTCGGGAAAGAAGCCGCGCGCATCGGTGCCCATCTGCTGGCGATTGGCCAGGAGCACCACGGCGAGGCCGTGCGCGGGCACGCCGAGCACGTACGTGCCGGTGAAGCCCGTGTGCATGAAGCTGCCGTCGCTCAGGCCGGCGGGACGCATCCAGCCGAGATAGTGGCCGAAGGGCTCGGGCGAAAAGAAGCGGGCGAGCGTTTCGCGCCGCGCGAGGGTGACGCCACGCACGCGTCCCGTCATCACGAGATCGAGCAGGACGCCAAGGTCTTCCGCCGTCGAGAAGAGGCCGGCGTGACCGGCGACGCCCGCGTGCGCATGGTAGCTGTTGCCGTCGTTGGCCTCTCCGGCGAGCACGCGATGGCGCCAGCCGGCCCACGCCAGCGGATCGCCGCGATACGGGAAGGCGAACGTGGTGTCGAACACCATGTGGTGTTCGTAGCCGTTGCCGACCTCCGTGGCCGCGAACGCCCCGCGCCGGAGGGTCTCCGCCCGTCCCGTGCGGCGGAAACCCGTATGGGCGAGGCGCAGCGGGCCGTAGAACTCGCGTGCAAGCCAGGCGTCGAGCGGCGCGCCGCCCACACGCTCCACGATGTAGCCGAGGAGCATGAAGCCCAGGTCCGAGTAGTGGCGGGCTTCGCCGACACCGGATGCGAGCGGCATGCGCGCGATGGCGGCGAGCGCCTCTTGCTCGTTCGACGCCTGATAGTAGAGGGGCTGCCACGGCGTGAGCCCGGACGCATGGCGCAACAGGAGCCGCACGGTGATGCTGTCGAGATGCGGTCCCGTGAATGAAGGCAGGTACCGGCGCACGGGCGCGTCGAGGTCGAGGCGCCCCTCGTCCACGAGCCGCATGCAGGCGAGCGTCGTGGCCATGACCTTGGTGACCGACGCCAGGTCGAAGCGGGTATCGGTGTGCATCGCGCGCGGATGCGCGAGCGGGTTACCCGCGCTGTCCAGCCGTTCGGCGTCGCCCCACGCCCGCAGGTGCAGCACGCGGCCGCGCTGCGCGACGAGGAGGACAGCGCCGGCGGTGGTGCGGCCGATGGCGGCCTGCACGAGGGAGTCGGCGTCGGCGATGGCGGCGGCCATCTCCGGTGCCAGCGCGGTTTCGCGAGCGACGGCATGCGCGCGCCGCTCGGCCGCAACCGTCCGCACGCGAGCGGGTCCAAGGCGAGTGGACTGTGCGCCCAGGACGACCGCGTGGAGCGCCACCGTACCGAGTGCCGCGCGCACGCCGCGCATCGTCAGCGGGCCGGGCGCGCGATCGCGCGGACGCGCGCCCACTCCCGCCCGGCGCGCTGCACGCAATCCTCGATGGCGAGCCCGTCGAACCAGTTGCCGACGACGGCCAGTGGTCGCCCCGCGATCGCGGCGTCGAGGTCGCGCACGATGCGCTCGTGCCCGACTTCGGGCGACGGCAGGATGGCGTGCCGCTCCCACACGGGCCCCAGCTCGGCGACGGGCACGCCGAGCAGTCGTGCCATGCGCGTCAGCCGCGTCTCGCGCGGATGGCCCGGTGCGAAGTGCACGGTGAAGGCGCGCGATGCGGGATCGGGCACCGAGTCGCGGGTGACGACGGAGTAGAGGATGTCGCGCTTCGGGACGGCGAACATCGTCACCGGCCAGGACACGCGCGACGCGGGCAACACCACCGCCATCGAGTCCACGCCCGCCTCGCGCACGCGAGCAGCCGCGCGCGCCGCGTCCGGGGCGATGCTCCCGAGCAGGCGCGCGCTCGTCGACGGTGGTGTGGCGAGCGCGACGGTGGAGGCCACGATCGTCTCGCCGGAGGCGAGCCGTACGCGCGCACGGCCCGCCTCGTCCGGTTCGATGGCGACCGCCTCGGCGCCCGTCCGCACTTCGAGCCCGGGCTCGGCGGCGAGGAGGCCCGCGGCGGCGTGCAGGCCACCGTCGAGGGTGAAGCTCCGCGGCAGGTCCGTGCGGCGTGACGCGCGCGACTTGAAGAGCATGTCGGCCGGCATCGCGTCGGCCGACTGGGACGGCACGGCGGAGAGCATGGGGCCAAGCGCCCTCGCGTAGTTCCCCGCCCCGACGAGCGCACCGTAGTACTCGGCGATGGAGCGGCCCGCCTTCGACGAGAACGGCAGCCGCGGCAGATGCCACGCGGCCTCGAACCAGTCGAGCTGGCGCAACAGCGCGCCGAGGTTCGTGCCGGGGGCGAGGCGGTCGCCGTCGAGGAAGCGGAGCCGCGTCGGGGCGCGCGGCACGATCCGTTCACGGGCCGGCGGTCGCCTCGAAGGTGGAGCCGTAATAGGACATGAAGACCTTGCGCCGCCTGCCGCGGCCGTCGAACCGGAACCGATGCTCGTCGTCGAAGCGTGAGACGAACACACCATTGCCCTGATAGCGGAGCGGGATTGCGGGCCCTGCTTCGCCACCGGCGATGAAGCTCAGGTGAAGCGCGCCGTCTTTGACG
>JACQES010000330.1 GCA_016200495.1 Gemmatimonadota bacterium | reverse complement strand
GCCGATGCTGATGCCGCTCCGCATGAGCATGGTCGAGGTGCCGGCGTGGGAAGTCGCGCTCTCGCTCGGGATCCTCGCGGCGTCGGCGGGGCTCATCGTCTGGCTCTCGGCCCGCATCTATCGCGTGGGACTCCTCATGTACGGCAAGAAGCCCAGCGTGGCCGAACTGGTGCGCTGGATCCGGTACGCGGGGTGATGCGCGCGTCGGCACGAGGATGATGCCCGGGCCGCCGGTCGGCGCACCAGCCACACGCGAACGACGGCTCGTGCAACAATCGGGTTAACTGGGTTCGGGCTGGGGGACGTATGCTCTGCGCATGCGTCCCCCTTGCCTTTTGCCCCCAGCCGAGCCGATCGTATGGTCATGCCTGACGTGGTGGAGTGGACCCCCGAGATGGTCTTCGCGCTGCCGGACGACGGCCAGCGGTACGAGATCGTTGACGGGGAGCTGCTCGTGACGCCGAGCCCGGGGCTCGAGCATCAGACAGCCGTAGGCCGCCTCTTCTACGCGCTGTACGGCTACGCCGAAGCGGAGGGGCGTCACGCGACGGACGACAACCGCATCCTCGTCCTCACCTCCCCCTCCGACATCCGCGCGCCGAAGACCATGCTGCAGCCCGACGTGTTCGCCGTGCGCCGCGCCGACGCACGCGCCGGGTTTCCGATCCCCCTCGAGCGCATCCTGCTCGCGGTCGAGGTCCTGAGTCCGTCGAACCGGCAGCATGACCTGGTGACCAAGCGCGACGCCTACCGGCGCGCGGGAATCCCCGTGTACTGGATCGTCGATCCGGCCGACCAGTGCGTGCACGTCTGGCACGTGGGCGCGCCCGAGCCTATCACGTTCCGCGACGAGCTCCGTTGGCGCCCCGCGGGCTCCGCCACGATCTTCGCCTACCCGCTCGCGACGCTCTTCGCCCCGATCTGACGCCGGGGTGAAACGCCCCGGCCGCGGCCGGCATCAGAGGGGTACCACCCTCCCAGGCCCCGATGTCCGCGATGCCCGCCTTCCACCCCGAGCCCCGAGTGCACGACGCCGAGTCGGACACGATTCGCCGGGCGCAATCGGGCGACGAGGCGGCGTTCACCGCGCTCTATCACGCCCATGCGGGACGCGTCTTCGCGCTCTGCCTGCGCATGGCGGGTGACCGTGCGCGCGCCACCGACTTGGCGCAGGACGTGTTCGTGCGGCTGTGGGAGCGCCTGCCCCAGTTCCGCTTCGAGAGCGCGCTCACCACCTGGCTCCACCGCCTCGCGGTCACCACCGTGCTCGAGGCCATGCGCGCCGAGCTGCGCCGCAGCGCGCGCGTGACGGCGGCCGACGACGAGGTGCTCGACGCGGCGGCGGGCGCCGACGTCCCCCTCGACGTGCGCCTCGCCCTCGACCGCGCCATTCCGCGACTTCCCTCGGGGCAGCGGCAGGTGTTCGTGCTGCATGTCATCGAGGGCCTGCCCACCGACGAGATCGCCGCCCTCACGGGGCTCGCGACCGCCACCGTGCGCGTCCACCTGCATCGCGCGCGCCGCCACCTCCTGGCCGAGCTCTCCGCATGACGACTCCCGGCGATCCCCGCGACCGCGCGCTCGACGACGCGGCCCGCGCGCTCCCTCGCGAGATCGCACCGCCGCCCGAGCTGCTCGCGCGCGTGACCGACGCGATCGCGGCGCGACGGGTGCGGGTGCTGCCACGACCCGCCGCGACGGACCCCCCGGTTCCGACCGACGAGCGGGCCCGCGCCAGTGTCGGCGCGAACGCGGCCGGTGGCGCTCGGGCGACGGGCCAGCCATCGCGCGTGGGCGCCATCATTCCGCGTCGCCTCGCCGCGGCCGCCGCCATCTTCGTCGTCGGCCTGATCGCCGGCGCCACGGGCATGCTCGTGCGGAACCGGGCGCAGGGCGGCCTGGTCGCCACCACCGGCGTGGACGCGACGATCACGCCCGCCAGCGCGACCGGTGCACCGCGAGGCGCCGCGACCGCGACGGCCGCCACCGCGCAGTTCGCCTCGTACGAGCGCGCCGCCGGCGACCTCGCCACGCTCCTCGCCTCGCAGCGCGCCACGCTCCGCCCCGAGACGATCGCCGTGATCGAGCGGTCGCTCGCGCGCATCGACGAGGCCATCGCCGACGTGCGTACGGCCCTCGCGCGCGATCCCGCCAACGCCGCGCTCGCCGATGCGGCGCGCCGCCTCTACGAACAGAAGCTCGACGTCCTCAAGCGCTCCACGGCGCTCGCCCGGAGCTGACCCATGCGGCCCACCCGACTCCCCCTCCTGCTCTTCGCCCTCGCGACCTCGCCCCTGCACGCCCAGGGCGCCGCGCACGCGAACGAGCGCCGCCTGCCGCTCAACGCCGACGGCGTGGTGAAGGTCTTCAACTACGGCGGCGCCGTGCGCATCGTCGGCTGGAACAAGGACACGGTTTCGGTGACGAGCACCGCCCCGCTCCCCGCCACCTTCTTCATGGGCGGCAGCGCCGGCGGCATCAAGCTCGGCCTCGAAAGCGACGGGAGCGGCGCTCGCGCCGACCTCACCGTCAGCGTGCCCGCGGGCGCGCGCGTCTGGGTCCGCACCACCTCGGCCAACGTCGAGGTCACCGGGCTCACCGGCGCGCTCGACGTCGGCACGGTCGAGGGACGCATCCACGTGCGCGCGCAACCGCAGCAGCTCACGGTCGAGTCCATGACGGGCGACATCGACGTCCTCGCGTCGCCCGCGGTGCTCCGCATCAAGGGGGCGCGCGGGCGCGTCACCTGGGCGGGCTCGAGCGACGACGCGACCGTCACCACCGTCGAGGGGGCGATCGCCGTGCGCGCCGGGGTCGTCACGCGCGCGCGCTTCGAGTCCGTCTCGGGCGCCATCACCTACCAGGGCGGCCTCGTGCGCGGCGGACAACTCGTGCTCGACAGCCACGCCGGCGACGTCAGCGCCGTCATGTCGCGCGGCGCGGTGGCCGACGTCGAGGTGGACGCCCCCACCTGCGACCTCCTCGGCGCGCGCACCGTCCGTGGCATTGATGACGTGCGCCGAGCGCCCGTGTTCGGCACGCTGGGCAAGGACGCCTTCCCGAGCGCGCGGATCCTGCTGCGCTCGTTCAAGGGGCGCGCGACCGTCACGCAGCCCTGATCGCCACCGCTCGCTGGTTCCGCCGGCCGCGCACTGCAGCCGGGCGCTCGTGCACGCCCTTCATCTCTCGAGGTTCCCATGCGCCCCACCGTCCGCCCTCGCCGCCTCACGCTCGCCGCGCTCGCGCTCGTCGCCCTCGCCGCGCTCCCCGCCGTCGCGGGGCCGCCGTGGATCGCGATCGAATACCCCGTCAACCCGTACGATGCCGCCACGCGCGATGCCTTCCTGACCGTGCGCACCTACCACCACGGCACGCAGGTGGGTCTGCCGGTGTCGGGGCGCGCCGAGGGGATGGTGGCGGGGGCGCGGCGCACGATCGCGCTCACGTTCGATTCCACGTCGCACGCCGGGGTCGTCGCGCTCCGCAAGCAGTGGCCCACCGAGGGGACGTGGCTCCTCGTGATCCAGGCGGCGCAGGGCCCGAACGACGCGGTGACCGCGATGGTCGAGCTCGCGCGCGACGGCACCGTGCGGCAGGTGCGCGTGCCCACGCGCCGCAGCGGCCAGTGGGTGCTGCCGCAGCAGGTGGCGAGCGCCGACGTCGAGGGCGCGCTGCGCGAGGCGGTGGCGCGGGGCAACTGAGCGGGACGCGCGAGCCCCTCGATCTGCCAGCGCTCGATCATGTGCACCAGCTGCCCGTCCTTGAGCAGCGCGATCGACGGCGAGCTCGGCGCGTAGCCGGTGAAGTACTGCCGCGCGCGGGCCGTCGCGTCGAGGTCCTGTCCCGCGAACACGGTCGTGGCGTGGTCGGGCTTCGTGCCGTGCTGCATCGCCATCGTGATCGCGGGGCGCGCGTTGCGCGCGGCGCAGCCGCACACCGAGTTCACGACCACGAGCGTCGTGCCGGGGCGCTTGACCGCCTCGTCCACGGCGTCGGCGGTGCGGAGTTCCTCGACCCCGGCGCGCGTGAGCTCCTGCCGCATCGGGACGATCATCATTTCAGGGTAGTTCATCAGGTGGGTCCGGAAGAGGGTCAGTCGTCGTCGTGTCGTCCCTCGCGCACGAGCGCGAGGATGGCGGCCTGCGGGATCACGAGGTAGCGCTCCCCCTCGAAGGAGATCTCCATCGCCGCCTTGCGGTAGAACAGGGCCCAGTCGCCCACGCGTGCCTGCATCGGCACGTAGCGCGTCTCGCGCGTGCCGTGGCCGCCCATCCGCCACGGTTCGTCCTCGCTCCCGCTCCCCACGTCGGGGAGCGGTAGGCCCGGACCGGTGGCGACGATCGTCCCCCCCTGCACGGCCTGGCTCTCGACGGCCGTGGCGGGCAGGTAGAGCCCGACCTTGGTGCGGTCCTCGCCGTCCTCCACGCGCACCAGCACGCGGTCGCCGACGACGATCAGGTTCTTGTTGTTCTTGCGCATCTCCAACGTCACGACACGGTGGGGAGGCGCCGCGTGGCGCCTCCGTGGCTGCCTGCAAGCTAACAGCGTGGCCGCCCCCGCTGCGGTTCCCGGCGCCCCGCCCCTCGCGCTACATCTTCGGCTTGTCCTTCCCCTTGGGCTTCACCAGCCAGAGCTCCGACTGCCGCCGGTAGGCCCACTGCGGCTTCCCGTCGGGCCCGATCACGAAGTCCTCCTCCTGCGCCATGCGCACGGGCTGGCCGCCCCACTCGGGCACCGGCGTCGTGGCCTGCAGCTCCGAGGAAAACCACATGTTGGCCGTCACTGGCGCGTCGCCGCGCCCCGGCACGCCGTCCTGGTAGTCCCACAGGCCGATGAGCGGCCCCGCCCCGTGCCCGTGGAGCCCGATCGGGTGCGTGTAGACCGTGCCGTCGATCTTCTCGGCCAGCATGCGCGCACGGACCGCGGCGAGGATCTCGTTCCCGGTGCGCCCGGGCCGCGTCTCCTCCATGAGCAGGTCCTGCAGCCGGTTGCCGTTGCGCAGCGCGGCCGTGAGCCCCGCGGGGGCTGCCGTCTCGCCGTCCTTGAGGACGTAGGCATCGTGCTGCGTGTCGGTGTTGAGCCGGAGCGCGGTGATCCCCACGTCGCAGTGCAGCACGTCGCCGGGCATGATCACCGGGTCGTCGCCCAGCTTGTCGCTCGTCGTGCCCATGCGCTGGATCTCGATCGACGGCTGGAACCAGGTGCCGATCCCGAGGTCGGCCACCTGCTGGCGCCACCACCACACGAGCTCGCTGGTGTGCGTCTTGCCCGGCGTGATCACCTCGTTCGAGAACATCCGGGCGATGAGCGACCAGACCAGCTCCTGGTGCTTGCGGTAGTACGCCGTCTCCTCGGGCAGCCGCGACGCGATCATCTCGAGCGCCAGCCCCTCGGCCGGCCGGAACTTCTGCGACCACGCAGGGCCGAGCGCGTCCGACATCCCCGCCAGCTCGCCGCTCGACAGCCCGTCGGTGAAGGCGAACACCTTGGACGTGTTGATCGCGATCACGCGCGGGTTCCGCTCCACGATCACCTTCTTGAGCGCCTCCCACTGCTCGTCGCCCCACAGCTCGGCCTGCCGCCCGCCCACCGCGGCCGTCACCGCCTTCATCGAGCTCACGGCCGTGTACACCCCCCCCTGCGAGGTGCCGCCGAGCGCGAGCCGCTCGATCCCCTTGGTGCAGTCGGGCGCCGGCTCCATGCCCCCGGCGGCGCACCGGTCGTAGAACACGTAGATCGTGCGGCGCCGCGCCGCCATCGTCGTCGGACTCGTGATGGCGCTGAACACCGGGTCCTCGTTGTACTCGCGCATCGGGATCACCCACATGTCCACGCGATACTTGCGCATCAGCGCGGGCAGGAAGGTGTCCATCCGCTTGGCGAGCCACTGCTGCTGCACCTGCGCCTGCTCGCGCATCGTGCCGAAGGGGCGCGTGGGGGTGGCGGGCCGCGACTGCGCGGCGAGCGGCGTGGCCGCGAGCGCGGCGAGGGTCAGCGTGGAGGCGAGGCGCATGGCGGGAGTCGGGTCAGGGGGCGCGCGGGGAAATATGCGCCGGTCCGCGGTGCCGCGGCGTGGGGCCCGCTCAGTCGGGCGTGCTGTCCGGCGGCACGTGCTCGCCCGTGGCGATCGCGGCCGCCTCGCTCGAGGCCTCGTCGTCCATGCGCGCGCGCTCGACGGGCTGGAAGAAGGCGAGGCGCGCCCCCTCGACCACGGTCGCCAGCACGACGCCGAACGCCGCCAGCAGGATCAGGCGGTTGCGCACGATCGTCAGCGCGATCGCCGGCCACTCGTCCACGGTCGCGCGGTCGGCCCCGATCGGCTCGACGCCGAGCCCGATCAGGACGAGCGAGGTGAGCCCCTCGGTCACCGACTCGATCACGGCGAAGAACGGGACGCGCCAGCCCCACGACCGCACGGGGAAGTTGCCCACGTGCGCCGTGAGCGAGCCGCACGCGAGCAGCACCAGCACCACCGCGTACACCGAGGCCGCCAGCAGGCTGCTGCGCGTGCCGATGCCGAACAGCCCGGCGTGCGCGAGCCGCACGCCGACCCCCGCCACGACCGCCAGCGGCCACGGCACGATCGAGAGCCTCCGCATGAGCGGCGGCTCCTCGATCTGCGACCAGCGGATGGACTCCCGGGGGAAGAAGCCGACCATGAAGGCGAAGCTAGGGGGCGCCGCCCGACACGCAACAGGACGCAGGTCACGATGGGGGGTCACGCCAACGGCGGAACAGGGCACGCCCCGTCCCGCCGTGGCACGATCCTTGTCCGCGCGCGTCGCGCGCGCGCCTCAGCCCCCGCGCGTCACTTCGTCGCGATGCACTCGATCTCGACGCGCGCGTTGAGCGCGAGCCCGCTCGTGCCGATCGCGCTGCGCGCCGGGAAGCGGCCGTTGCTGAAGTACGTCTTGTACACCTCGTTCATCGCGTCCCACTCCTTCATGTCCGCGAGGAACACCGTGCACTTGACCACCTTGTCCATCGAGCTGCCGACCTTGCCGAGCAGCTCCTTGATGTTCTCCATCACCTGCCTGGTCTCGGCCGAAATGCCGCCCGGCACCACGCCCCCCGCGGCGTTGGGACCCGTGCCCACCTGCCCCGCGAGGAAGAGCAGGTTGCCCACCCGCACCACCGGAGAGAACGGGCGCGTTGGCGGGCCGTACGGGTGGATGTACTCGGGATCGCCGCCCGTCGGCTTGGTGGCGGCCTTCGACGGCTTCGCGTCCTGCGCCGCGAGCAGCGGCGCGACGAGGGTGACGAGCAGGGCGGCAACGGTCAGGGACGAACGGCGCATCGGTCGGTGGCGTTGAAGGGACGACGGTGGAAGCGGCGAGCGGCACGGGCCAACGGGGCGCGCCGCACGAGGGAAATCAGCGGGCCGAGGTGACGCGCTCGCCGCGCAGCACGGCGGCCAGCGTCTCCTCGAGGCGCTCGAAGGTGAACGGCTTGGCGACGGTGGGCTGGCGCGACGCGGGACCGAGGCGCTGCGAGACGTCCACCACGTCGCCGGTGACGAACACCGTGCGCTCGGCGAGCGCGGGATGCGAGCGGCGGAGCTCCTCGTGGAACGCGATGCCGTCCATGCCGGGCATGCGCAGGTCGCAGACGACCGCGTCGAACGGCTGCGCGTTCGCGGCGGCGAGCCCCGCCGGGCCGCTCGCGGCGGCCACGACCTCGATGCCGCGCATCCGGCCGAACGCCTCGAGCCCCGCCCGCAGCGACGGTTCGTCGTCGACCACGAGCAGCCGTCGCCCGGAGAGCGGCGAGAGCGGCGCGATCGCCGTCATCTCGCCGCTGCGCCGCGCGGGGAGCGCCCGCCCGCCCACCGGCAGCGTGACGATGAACGTCGCCCCGGAGCCCGGCGGCAGGTCGGCGAGGCGGATCTCGCCGCCGTGCGCGGCCACGATGCCGTACGAGACCGAGAGGCCGAGCCCCGTGCCTTCGCCCTCGGGCTTGGTCGTGAAGAACGGCTCGAAGATGTGGGCGCGCGCGTGCGCGGGCACGCCGGGCCCCGTGTCGCCGACCTCGATGCTGACGGTGCCGTCGTCGTGGTGGCGCGTGCGCACGGTCAGCGTGCCGCCGCCGCGCGGCGCCATCGCCTGGATGGCGTTGGTCACGAGGTTGAGGATGACCTGCTGCAGCTGGCGGCCGTCGGCCTCGATGGCCGGCACCTGGCTGTCGAGTTCCGTCACGAGCTGCACGCGCGCCGACGTCACCTGGAAGCCGCGCAGCCGGAGCGAGCGTTCCACCAGCTCGTTCACGTCCACCGCGCTCCGCTCCGCCGGCGCACGCCGCGCGAAGGCGAGCAGGTCGCGCACCACCTGGCTCGCGCGCTGCGTCTCGGAGCGGATCACCTCGATCGAGTCGCGGTGCTCGCCGGCGAGCGTGGGGTCGCGGAGCAGCTGCTGCGCGAAGGCGCTGATCGAGCCGAGCGGGTTGTTCACCTCGTGCGCCACGCCGGCCACCAGCTCGCCGATCGCGGCGAGCCGTTCGGTCTCGAGCAGGCGCGCGCGCAGTTCGCGCTCGCCCGAGATGTCGCGCGCGACGATCAGCACCGTGGGCGGCTCGGTGTCGGGCAGGCCGGTGAGCGCGAGTGCGGTGAGCTTCTGCCCGCCGTCCTTCTTGATGCGCACCTCGAGGCGGGCCATGATGCCCTTGAGCGCCCCTTCGAGCGCGCGCATCACCGCCAGCCGGTCCTCGCCCGCCACCAGCTCGGTGAACAGCCGCCCGCGAAGCTGCGCCGGGGCGAGGCCGGTGAGGTCCTGCGCCGAATCGTTGGCTTCGGTGATCTCGCCGCGCGGCAGCACGGTGAGGATCGCGTCGGGCGCGGCGCGGAAGAGGGTGCGGAAGCGCGACTCCGCCTCGCGGATCCCCTCGACGTGCTCGGCGTTGTCGAGCGCCACCGAGAGCATGTCCGACATCGCCTCGACGCGGCGCACCTCGGAGTCCGTCCAGACGCGCGGCCGCGTTCCCAGCACCACCACGGCGCCGATCCGCTGGCGCTGGCGGCGGAGCGGCACGAGGAGCATCGAGCGGATGCCCTGCTCGGCGTACAGCGGCCGCATGGCCGGATGGAGTTCGTCGCTGCCGCCCTCGCCGGCGACGTCGCTGATCGCGAGGGAGACCCCCGTGGCCATGACGCGCGCGACCGCGGTGCCCGCGGCGGGCATCGCCCGGCCGGTGAACGGCGCGGCGACCCCGGCCGCCGCGTCCACGCGCACGGTGTCGTCCTCGTCGTGGATCGAGAGGTACGCCCCCTCGACCTTCTCGATGTCCATCAGCGCGTCGAGGAACCGCTGGAGCACGCGCCGGGGCTGGAGCTCGGCGTTGATCTCGTGGCCGAGCTCCCACATGCGGTGGAGGACGCGCTGCGCCTCGGTGAGGGCGACGGTGCGGCTCGCCACGTGCGTCTCGAGCGTGGCCGACAGCTCGCGCTCGGCCGCGACGCGCTCCTCGAGCTCGCGAGCCCGCCGCTCCGCCCGCGCCGCCACGCGCTGCACGATCAGCAGCAGGAGCGCGATGCCGAGGAGGATCAGCTCGATCGACAGGCCGTCCGAGACGAACGACCAGGCGATGACCGCGGCGATGAGGACGAATGCCGCGACCTGCAGCAGCGTCTCGAGGCGCGGCGGGGGCTCGTCCGCGCCGCGCCCGACCGCGCCGGCATCGCCCGGGCCCGCGCTCACTGCAGGAACTCGTGGAGGAGGCCGTGGAAGTGGTGCACGCCGTTCTCCCGCGTCGCGCTGTAGCGGCCGCGCTCGTACACGCGCGAGCGCAGGTTGCGCTGCACCGCCTCGCAGATCGTGATGTCCTCCTCCTGGATCTCGTCGCTGAACGCGAGGAGCTTCGCCCACTGCGCGTCGCCCGCCGCCGGCGGCTCGGTCGCGTACCAGTCGTAGACGACCGTCGTGCGGTCCGGCCCGTCGGGAAGCACCAGGTTGAGCTGCATCTGCCCCTGGTAGACGTTCAGCATCAGGTTCGGGAACAGCCAGTAGTACTGCGCCTCGTCGGCCGCGTCGCGCGGCGTGTAGGTGCGCGTGTCGTCGCCGGCGCGCACCGGGCGCAGCGGCGCGTGCTGCAGCGACCACCAGCGGTGCGGCTCGACGCGGTACTGGTCGTAGTCGAGCTCCTTGTTGAGCCCGGGATGCACGACCGGCAGGTGGTACCCTTCGAGGTAGTTGTCCACGTACACCTTCCAGTTGCACGCCACCGTCCAGCGCTTCGACTGCACGTAGCGCATGGCGTCGAGGCCGAAGTGCGCCGTGCGCGCGGGGATGTCCTCGAGGAAGTGCGCGAGCGGCGGCGCCTTGGTGTCGAGGTTGACCAGCACCAGCGGCCCGAACGCGGCCACCTGCACGGGAAGGAGCCGCATCTCCTCGGGGCGGAAGTGCGCCGTCCCCTCCATCTCGGGGGCCCGCTTGAGCGATCCGTCGAGCGCGTACGTCCACCCGTGGTATCGGCACTGCAGCGTCTGGCGCCGGCCGCACCCGGTCGCCACGGGCCCGGCGCGGTGGAGGCAGATGTTGTGGAAGGCGCGCAGCTGCGTGCCGTCGCGCACGATCACGATCGACTCGCCCGCGACGTCGGCCACCACGAACGCGCCCGTCCCCTCGAGCTGCTCCGTGCGGGCCGCGAGCTGCCAGGTGCGACCGAAGATCCGCTCCTGCTCCAGCTCGAGGTACACCGGGTCGGTGTACAGCCGGGCCGGGATCGTGGACGCGGTCGCGATGTCCGGACTGAACGCGAAGTGGCGGGGCATGGTGGCTCGGCGCGTGGAACGCGATCGCGGTTCCGCCGGCCCTCAGCGGGCGCGCGTCTTCAGAATGTATATCGGCACGCCGAGCACGACGACCAGCGAACCCCACCCGAGCGTCTCGAGTCCGACGTTGGCGATCGCCCACGCGACGAACAGCGTCGCCGCCGCGCCGACGACGACGAGGCGCCGGCGCACGGGCTCGGGGCTCACGCGTCCGGGCATCCACGACAGGCGGACCGTCGCCGCCCCGCTCGTCAGGTAGACGAGCAGGATGCCGAAGTTCGCGAGCAGGACCAGCTTGTCGAACGCCTGCAGCAGCGAGTGGCTGAAGTAGGTGAACAGCCCCAGCGAGGCCAGCGCCGTGCCGATCACGAGCCCGCGCGCCGGCGTGCCGTGACGGGGATGCACGTGGGCGAAGGCGTCGGGAAAGACGCCATCCTGCGCCGCGCTGAACGCCGCGCGCCCCAGCAGCAGCGTCCAGCCGTTGAGGCAGGCGAACGCCGTGACCACGCCCAGTACGGCGATCGTCGTGCCGCCCCACGGTCCCAGCGCCCGCTCGACGACGAGGCTCAAGGGCCGCGCCGTCGCGCCGATCTCCGCCGCGGGGAGCACGCCGGTCACCACCACCGCGGCCAGGATGTACATCGCCGCCGCGAGCGCGAAGCCGATCCGCGTGCCGCGACGGATGAGCGCGTCGTCCCCCTCGACCTCGCCCGCGGTGACGGTGGCCGACTCGACCCCCGAGAACGCCCACACGAGCAGCACCACCCCCGCGCCGAGCCCCGCGGGTCCCTTGGGCGCGAACGGCACGAAGTTGTGCGCGTCGAAGGCGCGCAGCGCGAGCACCAGCAGCACGAACGGGACGACGTTGAGCAACAGCAACACGAGCTGCACGCGTCCGCTCTCGCGCACGCCGCGCACGTTGAGCCAGCAGGACCCCCAGAGCAGCCCCTGCGCGACGGCGAAGCGCACCCACGGCACCTGGTCGATGGCGGGCACGAAGAAGCCGAGGTAGGCCACCACGCCGGTCACGATCGCCACGTTGCCCACCCACACCGAGAGCCAGTGGGCCCACGCGGTCTGGAAGCCGATGAACCGCCCGAACGCGATGTCGGCGAAGACGTACGGCCCGCCCGTGCGCGGGAAGCGCGGCCCCAGCTCCGCGTACACCTCCGCGAGGAGGTAGAAGCCCAGGGCGGCCACGAGCCAGGCCACCACGCCCAGCGGGCCGGCGGCGTTCGCCACCGAGGCGGGCAGCGTGTAGAGCGAGGTGCCGAGCTGGTTGCCGACCACGAGGGCGACCAGCGCGCCCAGCGACAGGCCGCGCCGGAGCTGCGCGGGCGCGGGCGGCGATGCCGCCCCTACTCGATCCAATGCCCCAGCCGGCGCCAGCGGATGTCGGTGAGGAACGGGAGCGGCCGGTCGCTGTCGGCGTCGTACGAGTAGTACACGAAGAGCGGGCGCCCGCGCACGTTGGCGCGCGGCACGGGGCCCCAGTAGCGGCTGTCCTTCGAGTTGTAGCGGTTGTCGCCGAGCATCAGGTAGTGCCCGGCGGGCACCACGAGCGGGCCCCAGTTGTCGTGCGTGGGCTGCGCCGGCGGCGCGCCGAAGCGCGAGCCGGTGATCTCGTACTTGTGCTGCCACTCGAAGAGCGGATTCACCTCGGCGCCGTCGCCCACCGGGTTGTTGGCCGCGAACCCCTGCCGCTTGGCCACGCCGTTCAGGTGGAACACCCCGTCCCGCATGAACACGGTGTCGCCGCCGATGGCCACCATCCGCTTGACGAGGATCGGGTTCGGGTCCCACGGCTGGTCGATCTGCGTCGGCGACTCGAACACCACCACGTCCTCGCGCTGCGGGTCGGCGTAGCCGGGCAGGTTGATGCTCGTGAACGGGAGGTGCGGCCCGAAGCGCAGCTTGTTGACGAACAGCCAGTCGCCGATCAGCAGCGTCGGCTCCATGCTCCCCGACGGGATGCGGTACGCCTCGACGAGGAAGATCCGCAGCACGAAGAAGACGAGCACCACCGAGCCCACGGACTTGATCGCCTCGATCGCCTTCTCCTTGAACGACGAGGCGCCGCCGCCCCCGCGCACCTGCGCGACGACGGACTCGGACGATGGACGGCTGGGCTTGCTCTTCTTGCGGGCCACGGGCGACGACGGGGAAATGGGAGGCGGAAACTTCCCGCACGGAGACCCGCGCGGGCAAGGGTCCCTACGCAACGAGGGGACGAGCCGTTTCGGGCCCGTCCCCTCGCCGTACCGCGTCAGCGGTGCTTACGACAGGTGCTTGTTCACCAGCTTGGTCATCTCGAACATGTTCACCACGTCCTTCTTGAAGATCGGCTTGAGCTTCGCGTCGGCGTGGATGTTGCGACGCTCCTTCTTGTCCTGGAGCGAGTTCTTCTTGATGTACTGCCAGATCTTCTTCGTGACCTCGGTGCGCGGGAGCGCCTTGTCGCCGACGACGGCGGCGAGCGCCGCGCTCGGCATCATCGCCTTCATGAACGCGGCGTTCGGCTTCCGCTTCGCGGCCTTCTTCGCCGGCTTCTTCGTCGCCTTCTTGGCGGTCTTCTTGGCACTCTTCTTCTTCGCAGCCATCAGGACCTCTCCGTGGTGAAGTTCGTGTCTCCGAGCAAGTACCGCTGACGGCCTCAAGATTAAGGCGCTCGCCCAGAGGCGCAATGGGCAATTTCTCCTCTGGCAGAGCCCCTCCCCCCGGGGAGCGTCCCCGGGACGCCCATGGGGCGTGGCCGCCTGCTCCCCTCTGGGACGCGCCGATTTCCCCTGCGCAACTTGCCTGCTGCCACGGGGGCCGCGGACGCGCCGCCGCCGCGACATCGCGTTTCTCATAGGGGAAATCGCGATTTTCCGAGGGAGACGGCGCGCCGATCGGCGTGTGCGACCGACGCGCGGCGGCGCGTGCCGGGTGCCACGGAGGGCCACGGCGCAGAGGACGGGTGGGCGCTCCGCCCCGGGGAGAGCATGCGCGCCCCGTCGTCGTGAAGATCCCTCGGCGAAATCCGTCGCGCCGTCACGCGCCGCGTCGCGCGGGCGGGGGCGCCGCGCCCCATGGGGCTCATGCGCGAGGGGGCGCGCGCGCGCGAATCTGCTCGCGCGGGCGCGCCGCGCGACCGCGCCCTTAGCCGACGAGCGAGCGGAGCAGCGCGATCATGCGGACGTCGTTCGCGTCCGGCGTGTCGTCATCGTCCGACGCGGGGTCCGCCGCGTTCGGCGTCTCGAGCACGATCGGCACGCCGCGCGTGCGCGGGTCGGCCAGCAGCCAGCGGAACGGCTCGATCCCGATCGTGCCCTCGCCGAGGAGCATGTGGCGGTCCTTGTTCGACGCCAGCGCCCCCTGCGAGTCGTTGAAGTGGAAGAAGCCCGGCGCCTCGCCCGTTGCCTGCTGGAACGCGTCGAGGATCCCCGTCACCGCGTCGGGCCCCGCGCCCAGGTCGTGGCCGCTCGCGTACAGGTGGCACGTGTCGAGCCCGTAGCCCGTGCGCGCGCGCAGCGCCGCCGGCACGTGGCCGAGCATCATCGCCACCTCCTCGGCCGTGCGCCCCATCGTGCGTCCCGCGCCGGCGGTGTTCTCGATCAGCAGGCGCGTCGCGCCGTCGGGCACGTGCGTGAGCGCCTGCGTGATCGCCGCGCCCACGCGCGCCGCGGCCTCCTCCCGGCTCGAGTCGCCGGCGGAGCCCGGGTGGAAGCAGACCATGCCGACGCCCAGCGCCGTCGAGCGCTCGAGTTCCTTCGCGAGCGCGGCCGCCGCCTTGGTGGCCTTCTCGGGTTCCGGGCTCGCGGTGTTGAGCACGTAGCCCGCATGCACGACGACGTGGCGCGGCTCGATCCCCGCCTCGGCGAGCGCGGCGCGGAACGCCGCCACGCGCTCGGGCTTGATCCCCGCCTTCTCGTTGTAGAACGTCGGCTTCGCGGTGAAGATCTGCAGCGCCTGCATCCCCGCCTTGCCGGCGCGGCGCGCCGCCATCGCGGGGCCGCCGTCATCGGCGGTGTGGGCGCCGAAGTAGTGCGTGCTCATGGGACGATCGGGTCGTCGTGCCGGGCGCCCGAAAGGTCGATCATCCGCTCGCCGTACGCGTACTCCACCGAGCGCGGCTTCTCGAGCGAGTTGAGCCGCTTGGTGACCGTCGCGATCCGGTTCGCCTGCTCGGCCACCACGTCGAGCGCCTCGGGCATCTCCTCGGGCGAGTAGAGGCCCTGCTTGAGCAGGCCGACGACGGAGATGAGCGCCGCGAGCGGGTTGTTGATCTCGTGCTGCACGGCGATGGCCGTTTCGCCGATGCCCGCCAGGTAGCGCGCCTCCTTGAGGTCGTGCTCGGCCTTGCGGCGCGTCTCCTGCACCGCGATCCGCTGCTCGGCGATGCGCAGCCGGGTGAGGAACACCTGCGGCGTGAGCGGCTTCGACACGTAGTCGTCGGCGCCGGCCTCGAGCACGCGCGAGAGGTCCTCGTGCCCGTCCTTCGCCGTGACCATCAGGATGTACGAGGCGCGGTCGGCGTCGAGCTGGCGGATCCGGCGGCAGACCTCGTCGCCCTCGACCTTGGGCATCATCCAGTCGAGGATCACGAGCTCGTGGCGGCCGCGCTGCCACGCGTCCCAGGCCTCCTGGCCGTCGTTCACCAGTTCGGCCGTGTGCCCGGCCTGCTCGAGCAGGGTCCCGAGCAACAGCCGCATCATTTCCTCGTCGTCGGCATAGAGGACGCGCATCGGTCAAATATGCCTCCCGCACGGCGGGTGGCGAGGGCCCGGATCGTGCAGGGCGGGATGCGTGCGGCACGCCGCCCCTGCGAGGCGCGCCTCGCGCCGATAGCTTCCGGGAATTGGGGCGCGCGCGCCGCCGCCCCCGTTCCTCGACAGGACCCGAGGCCATGACCGCCACCGCCCCCGCGACCTCGCGTGCCGCCAGCAATGGCGCCGCTGCCGTTCCGCCCTCCACGCCGCCCCTGCCCGGCTACACCGCCGCGCGCCGCGTTCCCCCCGCGATCAACGAGCCGATCAAGGCGTACGCGCCGGGCTCGCCCGAGCGCGCCGACCTCAAGGCGCGCCTCGCGAGCATGAGCGCCGAGCGCCCCGACATTCCCGCCATCATCGGCGGGCGCGAGGTGCGCGCGGGCGCCGCCATGCAGGTGACGATGCCGCACGCGCACCGCCACGTGCTCGCCGACTGGCACCTGGGCGGCGCCGCCGAGGCGAAGGCCGGCATCGAGGCCGCGCTCGCGGCGCGCGAGGCGTGGGCCAACTGGCCGTGGGAGGAACGCGCGGCCGTCTTCCTTCGCGCCGCCGACCTGCTCTGCGGCCCGTGGCGCTCGACGCTCAACGCGGCCACCATGCTCGGCCAGTCGAAGAACGTCTTCCAGGCGGAGATCGACGCCGCCTGCGAGATGGCGGACTTCTTCCGCTTCAACGCCATGTTCGCGCAGCAGATCTACGAGGAGCAGCCGGTGGCGGCGCCCGGCGCGTGGAACGCGATGGACTACCGCGGCCTCGAGGGGTTCGTGTACGCGGTGACGCCGTTCAACTTCACCGCGATCGGCGGCAACCTGCCGGCCTCGGCGGCCCTCATGGGCAACACGGTGCTCTGGAAGCCGTCGAACGCCGCGATGCTCTCGGCCTACTGGACGATGAAGCTCCTCGAGGCGGCCGGGCTGCCGCCGGGGGTCATCAACTTCGTGCCGGGCGACCCGGTCGAGGTGTCGAAGGTCGCGCTCACGCACCGTGAGCTGGCCGGCGTGCACTTCACCGGCAGCACCACCGTGTTCAACTCGATGTGGGACACGATCGGGCGGAACATGGGCAGCTACCGCGGCTACCCGCGCATCGTCGGCGAGACGGGGGGCAAGGACTTCATCCTCTCGCACCCGAGCGCCGATCCGCAGGTGGTGGCCGTGGCCGCCGTGCGCGGCGCCTTCGAGTACCAGGGGCAGAAGTGCTCGGCTGCGAGCCGCCTCTACGTGCCGCGCTCGCTCTGGCCAAGGGTCAAGGACGCGATGACGGCCATGATGGCCGAGATCACCGTCGGCGACACGCGCGACTTCCGCAACTTCATGGGCGCCGTGATCGACAAGCGCGCGCACGAGCGGATCAGCGGCTACCTGGCCGACGCCAAGGCGAATGCGACGATCATCGCGGGCGGCAAGGCCGACGCGAGCACGGGGTGGTTCGTCGATCCGACGCTCGTCGAGACGAAGGACCCCGCGTACCGCCTCCTCTGCGAGGAGATCTTCGGCCCCGTCCTCACCGCCTACGTGTACGACGACGCCACGTGGCACGAGACGCTCGCCACGATCGACCGCACCTCGCCGTACGCGCTCACCGGCGCCGTGATCTCGCAGGACCGCGCCGCGCTGGCCGAGGCGTCGCTCGCGCTGCGCAACGCGGCCGGCAACTTCTACCTGAACGACAAGTGCACGGGCGCCGTGGTCGGCCAGCAGCCGTTCGGCGGCGCGCGCGCGAGCGGCACCAACGACAAGGCCGGCTCCAAGTGGAACCTGATGCGCTGGGTCAGCCCGCGCACGATCAAGGAGACGTTCGTGCCGCCGACCGACTACCGCTACCCGCACATGGCGGCCGAGTGATGGCGTATCGCTACTGCACGGCCGACGTCTTCACGACGGTCGCGTTCGGGGGGAACCAGCTCGCGGTGCTGCCCGACGCGCGCGGGCTCTCCACCGAGCAGATGCAGGCGATCACCCGCGAGTTCAACTACGCGGAGTCGGTGTTCGTCTTTCCGCCCGAGAAGGGCGGGACGCGGAAGCTCCGCATCTTCACCCCCGGCGAGGAGGTCCCGTTCGCGGGGCATCCCACGGTGGGGACGGCGCACGTGCTTGCCGCCATCGGCGAGATCCCGCTCGACGGCGAGGTCACGCGCATCGTCTTCGAGGAAGGGGTGGGGCCCGTGCCCGTGATGATCCGCGCGAGCGGGGGCGTGCCGACGTTCGCGCAGCTCTCCGTGGCCAAGCTCCCCGAGATCGGGCCGCCGCCGCCCACGCGGCAGACGCTGGCCGAGATCCTCTCGCTCGATCCCGAGGACATCATCGGGGGGATGAGCCCGCCGCAGGCGATCTCGTGCGGGCTGCCGTTCCTGCTGGTGCCGCTGCGCAACCGCGCCGCGGTCGCGAAGGCGCGCATCCGCATGGACCGCTGGGAAGCGGTGCTCCAGCGCTGGTGGGCCAACATGATCCTCGTCTTCTCGCGCGACCCCGAGGACCCGGCGCACGACGTGCGGGCGCGCATGTACGGCCCCGGCGTCGGCGTGATGGAAGATCCCGCCACCGGCTCGGCCGCGGCGGCGCTCGGCGGCTACCTCGCGCAGCGCGACGCGAAGGCCGACGGCACGCTCAAGTGGACCGTCGAGCAGGGCTACGAGATGGGGCGCCCGAGCCAGCTCCACGTCGAGGCCGACAAGGTCGGTGGCGCGATCACGGCCATCCGCGTCGGTGGGTCGAGCGTACTGATGGCGGAGGGGACGCTCAAGGTCTGAGCGGCCGGCGCATGGCCCGCCGCACCGCGCCGCGGCGGGACGGGTATCGTGGCGCCGTCGGCCTGGGCGCGCGCGCTTGCCGCGCCGCTACCGCGAGGAGAGCACGAACTCGTTGCCGTCGGGATCCGAGAAGATCGCCGACGTGCCCCACTCCTCCTTCTTCGGCGGCTGCCGGAAGGTGACGCCGTGCGCGACGAGCGCCGCGTGCGTGGCCGCGACGTCGTCGCACATGAACGAGAGCCCGCTGAACGTGCCGATCCGGTTCTCCTGCCCGGGCACCGTGAAGAGCACCACGCGCGTCTCGGCGCCGGGAATGCGCAGCTCGATCCAGCGCATGCCGGGGCCCATCGGGGCGTCGGTGGCGACCTTGAAGCCGAGCGCGTCGGTGTAGAAGGCGAGCGCGCGATCCTGGTCGCGCACGGGAATGGAGGCGAACTTGAGGGCCTTGATCATGGCGGGCTCCGGTGATGGCGCGTGGCGGGCACGCGGTGACGGCGCCCAATGTCGGCGCGCCTTGCGCCCCGCGTCCAGTCGTGCAATGGTTGCCATGGCACTGGTTACCATAGCGAGGCCCGATGGCGACGCCGCTCCGGCTCGACCCCTACGTGATCGACACCCTGATGCCCGACCTGGCCGGTCACGACCGCCGGCCGTCGGCCTTCCTCGTCTGGCTCCTCTGCTGGCGGCGCGGGGGCGCCCCCGCGTCGCTGCGCGAACTGAGCGAGGGGACCGGGCTCTCCAAGCGCGCCGTGCAGCTCGCGCTCGCCAAGCTCGAGCG
>JACQES010000032.1 GCA_016200495.1 Gemmatimonadota bacterium | reverse complement strand
CGAGGGCGAGGCGGCCGACCTGCCGTGGGGGAGCTTCCGCGACCGGAGCGTGCTCGTGGTGGACGTGGCCAACCTCGAGGAGGACGCGCAGGACCTGATCTTCGCGCGCGTCATCAGCACGCTGCGCGAGCGGCTCGAGCGCGGCGAGCTCGGGGTCAAGCAGGTGGTGGTGTTCGTGGACGAGCTCAACCGCTACGCCGCCGCCGACGGCCCCGACAGCTACGTGCGCCGCATGCTGCTCGACATCGCCGAGCGCGGGCGCTACCTCGGGCTCGTGCTCGCGAGCGCGCAGCAGTTCCGCTCGCAGGTGCACCGGCGGATCGTGGGCAACGCCGCCACCGCGCTCTACGGGCGCATGGACGGCGAGGAGCTCGCGACCCCCGGCTACCAGGTGCTGGCGCCGGCGATCAAGACGCGGCTGAGCACGCTCGACAAGGGCCAGCTCATGGTGCGACACCCGCACTTCGCGCAGCCGGTGTTCGTGCGGTTCCCGCGCCCCGCCGTGATGCGCGGGCGCGACGGGATCCAGCAGTTCCCGCCCGCCCCCGATGCGGGGCTCGAGGAGGCGCTCGTGCGCACGCTGCGGCGGCTCGACCCGCGCGTGAGCCTCGCGTGGGCGCAGGACCTGTGCGCGCTCCACGACGAACGCGACCTGCTCGCGATCCGCGACGCGGCGCTGCGCGACCGGCCGGCCGACGTGCCGGCGTTCTTCGCGGTGCGGCTGCGCAAGCAGGCGCCGGTGCGCGACGCGTCGGCGCCCCAGCGCGGGCCGCGCCCGGTGCGCCTCGTCCCGGACGACGACCCGTACGGCGGCTGATGCGCCTCGTCCACCTGGCCGACCTGCACCTCGGCTTCCGGCAGTTCCAGCGGGTCACGCCGACGGGGGTCAACCAGCGCGAGGCGGACGTCGCGCTCGCGTTCACGCGCGCGGTGGACAAGGTGATCGCGCTCAAGCCCGACGCGGTACTGATCGCGGGCGACGTGTTCCACTCCGTGCGGCCGACCAACACGGCGATCGTGCACGCGGTGCGGCAGGTGCAGCGGCTCGTGCAGGCGCTTCCCGCGGCGCCGATCATCGTGATCGCCGGCAACCACGACGCGCCGCGCTCGAGCGACACGGTCTGCATCCTGACGCTGTTCTCGCAGTTCGGCGTGACGGTCGTGCACCGCGGCGTCGAGCGCGTGCGCGTGCCCGAGCTCGGGCTCTCGGTGCTCTGCGTGCCCGACGTGCCGCGCGCGGAGAAGGTCGCGCTCGAGCCCGATCCCGAGGCGAAGTGGAACGTGCTGCTCCTGCACGGCGAGATCGCGGGGGTGATGCCGTCGCATGGCGCGCCGGACCCCGACCGCGCCACCGGCCGCTACGAGGCGGGGGACTTCGCGCGCGGCTGGGACTACGTCGCGCTCGGACACTACCACGTGTACACCAAGGTGGGTGACCGCGCGTTCGACGCGGCCATCCGCGACGCGGTCGACCGCACGCCGGGCGGCGTCGAGGACAAGGTCGTGCGCCTCGTGGTGCAGGACCTGCCGCGCCACGTCGAGCGCGAGATCGACTACAAGGCCATCCGCGAGTTCAGCCGTCGCGCGCTGCACTTCCAGCTCGACACGCGCCGCCCCGAGGCGATGCGCACCGGCGAGGCCGTCTCGGGGGCGCCGGGCCGGCGCGCCTCGCTCGCCGAGACGCTGCGCGACCGCCTCCTCGCGCGCTCGCTCGACGCGGGGATCAACCGCGAGCAGCTCGTGGCCCTCGGCCTCGAGTACCTGCGGCAGGCCGACGAGCTGGCCGTCCCCACCGCGATGGGCGGCGAGGAGGACGCGTGAGGATCGCGCGCCTCAAGCTGCAGAACTTCCGGCAGCACGCCGACTCGACGCTCGACTTCGAGGACGGGCTCACCGGGATCATCGGGCCCAACGGGGCGGGGAAGAGCACGATCCTCGAGGCGATCGCGTGGGCGCTGTACGGCAACGCGGCCGCGCGCGGCACGCGCGACTCCATCCGCTACGCGCGCGCGGCGCCGCGACAGACGGTGCGCGTGGAGCTCGACTTCGAGCTCGCGGGACATCGCTTCAAGGTCGTGCGGGGGCTCACGAGCGCCGAGCTCTTCCTCGATGGCGCCGACGTCCCGATCGCGAACTCGATCACCACGGTCAACGAGATCATCCAGCGCCGGCTCGGGATGTCGCGCGCGGAGTTCTTCAACACGTACTTCACGGGGCAGAAGGAGCTCGCCGTCATGGCGGCGATGGGCCCCACCGAGCGCGCGCAGTTCCTCTCGCGCGTGCTCGGCTACGAGCGGCTGCGCGCGGCGCAGGGGCTCGCGCGCGAGCGACGGAAGATGCTCGTGGCCGAGATCGCGGGGCTCCGCTCGGGGATGCCCGATCCCGCCGTGGTCGACGCGCAGCTGGCCGAGGCCACCGCGCGCCAGGCCGCCGCGGGGGCGCGGGCCGAGGCCGCCGAGGCGTCGCACGCCGCGCTCGCCGCCGAGGTCGCCGCCATCGCCCCCGCGTGGGAGCGCGCGCAGGCCGAGCGCACGCGCGTGCTCGAGCTCGCGGCCGAGCTCAAGGTCGCGCAGGGCGAGCTGGCCGGCCTCGAGCGCGAGCTCGCGCGCCTCGACCGCG
>JACQES010000329.1 GCA_016200495.1 Gemmatimonadota bacterium | reverse complement strand
GGAGCGCTTCCGCGCCCTGCTGATGCCGACCAAGCCGCGGCTCCGGCCCGCGGGACAGCAGCGGACGCGCGGTCCCGGCGCGCGCGCGCTCGTCGTCGCGCTCGTGGGCCCCACGGGCGCGGGCAAGACCACCACGCTCGCCAAGCTCGCGGTGAATCCCGAGGCGTTCGGCCGCCGCCGCACCGGGCTGCTCACCCTCGACACCTACCGCGCGGGCGCCGTCGAGCAGCTCGAGGCGTACGCCACCGCCGCGGGACTTCGCTGCGAGTCTGTGTACGACCCGACCGAGATCGACGACGCGCTGCGCCGCCTTGCCGACTGCGACGTGATCCTCGTCGACACGCCGGGGCGCGGCCCGCGCACCACGAGCGACGCCGGCACCTGGCGCGCGGCGCTCAAGCGCCTCCGGCCCGACGAGGTGCACCTCTGCATTCCCGCCTCGTGGCGCCTCGACCTCGCCGCCGTCGCGCGCGAGAACTTATCCCCTCCGACCTCCGCGAGGCCGCGCCGCGCATGCTCGGTGCGCTCGGCGTCGCCCCCGTTCACGTGGCCACCGCATGATCTCCCAGACCGAACAACTGCGCGCCTTCGTCGGCACGCGCACCGCCGATCCGTGGCGCGCGAGCGACGATCGCCTGCTCGTCGTCGCGGGGGCGCGCGGGGGCACCGGCACCTCGACCGTCGCGGCGGGCATCGCCTGCGTCGCGGCCGCCGAGGGGCGTCGCACCCTGCTCGTCGATGCCGACGAGGCCTCGGGCACGCACCACCACCGTTTCGGCGTCACGCCGACGTCGGGAATCGGCGCGCTCCGCCCGGGCGGCAGCGATGCCGCGTCGGCCGTGCTGTCGCTCGGCGCTTCGCTCGACCTCCTCCCCGGCGGCAGCGGCACGTCCATGGACGGCACGCTCGGCATGGCGTTCGCGCCCGCCGAGCGCCGCTCCGTCTTCCGCCGGCTCGCGCCGCTGTACCGCGCCTACGACGTCGTGATCATCGACGCCGGCTCGCGCATCGACGCGGTGCTTGCCGCGGGGCTCAACGGCCTCCGCAAGTGCGTGATCACGTCGGGCGCCGAGCCCGCGAGCGTCGCCGCGGCGTACGCGATGGTGAAGGGCATCCACCTCACCTGGCCCGGTGCGCCCGTCGAGCTCGTGCTCACGCGCACCACCGAGGACAAGGCGCGCGACGCCTTCGGCGAGGTGCAGGGCGCCGCCGGGCGCTTCCTTGGCCGCACCATCGGCTTCGGCGGGCTCATTCCCGCCGACGACACGCTGGAGGCGGCGATCGCCGCCGGCACGCCGTTCCCCGCGGCCCACGAGGGCACGCGCGCCGCCATGGCGCTCGACGCCCTCGCCGGTCGCCTTCTCGCCGAACTCGATCGTGACGCGCGCCGCTCGATGGCGCCCTTCCGCCCCACTGGGAGACCCGCCGCATGAACGACCACACGCAGCTCTGGAACCGCTACGCCGCGGGCGACCAGTCCGCACGCCAGCAGCTCCTCGACGCCCACGTCGGCCTGGTGCACTTCGTCGCGCGGCAGCTCGCCGCCGGCCTCGCCGACGAGGCCGAGTTCGACGAGCTGATCTCGGCCGGCACGCTCGGCCTGGTCGGCGCGCTGGAGCACTTCGACGCGGGGCGCGGGCTCCAGTTCTCCACTTTCGCCGCGCCACGCATCCGAGGCGCCATGCTCGACGAACTGCGCCGGCAGGACCACGTGCCGCGCTCGGTGCGCCGCAAGGCGCGCGACATCGGCGGTGCGCGCGACCAGCTCGCCCGCGAGCTCGGCCGCCTGCCGTCCGACAAGGAGATCGCCGCGCGCCTCAACATCGACCTGCCGACGCTGTGGCGCTGGCAGGGCGACCTCGAGGGGGCGCACCACGTCTCGCTCGACCGCCGCGCGCGCCACGACGACGAGGAGGAGGGCTACGCGCCGGGCGACCTGCTCGCGAGCGGCGCCGAGGACGACGTCGAGACGAAGATGAACAACGAGCAGGAGGTGGCCCTGCTGCGCGACGCGATCGCCGGCCTCAAGCCGCAGGAGCGCACGGTGCTCTCGCTCTACTACTACGAGGAGCTCAAGCTGCACGAGATCGCCGACGTCCTCGGCCTCACCGAGTCGCGCGTCTCGCAGATCCGCACCAAGGCGCTCTCGCGCCTCCGCACGCAGCTGGCGCCGATGCGGCGCGAGGTGGCGTGATGACGGCGGCCGAAGGCCGGGTGCTCGCGCTGGCCAATCGCGGGGCGGGCGTAGCGCAGATCGCGCGACGCACGCGCCTCTCGCAGGACCTCGTCACGATGGTGCTCGTGCGGCACAACCGGAAGCAAGCGCCGAAGGCGGCAGCTTCTGCCTCCCTCGTCACGCGCATCGGCCAGTTTTTCCGCTGGGTCATGAATCTGGAAGTCGATATCTGACAACGAGTTGGGAGGGCCTCGTCGCTGGCACGCCTGATGCTTTTACAGGGGCGAGCCCTCCAACCGGAGTCAGAGATGGGAACCGCCCTTCGCACCGCCGACGACCAGCACGTCGAATCCGCGACGCCGCGGAACGTCGGGACGCAGCCGCACCGCCCGCTCGAACACGCCGCACTCTGGGTGCGCTACGCCGAGGGCGACGAAAGCGCCCGGAATGAACTGCTGGAGCGGCACCTGGGCCTCGTGCACTACGTGGCCGCGCAGCTCGCCCGGTCGCTCTCCGACGACGTCAACGTCGACGACCTGATCGGCTCCGGCACCCTCGGCCTGATCGGCGCGCTGGAGCACTTCGATCCGTCGCGCGGGCTCCAGTTCTCGACCTTCGCGGCCCCGCGCATCCGCGGCGCGATTCTCGACGACCTCCGTAGCCAGGACCGCGTGCCGCGCTCGGTGCGGCGCAAGGCGCGCGAGGTGAACGCCGCGCATGACCGGCTCGCCAGTACGCTCGGTCGCGTCCCCACCCCGAACGAAACCGCCGGCGCCCTCGGCATCGACCTCGACACCTGGTTCCGCTGGCAGGGCGACCTCGAGGGCACGCACCAGCTCTCGCTCGACCAGCACGTCAACCGCGAGGAAGACGACGCCTGCACGATCCTCGACCGGATCGTCCCGATCACCGAGGACGGGATCGAGGACCGCCTGACGAGCGAGGCCGAAGTCGCGCTGATGCGCGATGCGATCGCGCAGCTTGGGCACCGCGAGCGGCAGGTGCTCACGCTCTACTACTACGAGTCGCTGACGATGGCCGAGATCGCGAAGACGATCGGCATCACCGACTCGCGCGTCTCGCAGATCCGCGTCGAGGCGCTGGCGCGGCTGCGCGCCAAGCTCGCGCCGATGCGCCGGTTCGTGGCCTGACGCCCGACGGCAGGAGCTGCCCGAAGCGGCAGCTTCTGCCTCTCATATGAAGGGCGGGGAAGGAATGTCCCTGCGATAGAAACGGTATAACTCGTTCATTCACAACGCATTACGCGGTCGGAATCGTGGCACGCTCCCTGCATTGGAGAGGGGCGAACCTCATCGGGAGTCGGACGTGGGCATCTCCATCAAGCCAACCGGATTCGAGCACGCCGCTGCGGCGCTCCGTTACTGGACGCGCCGGCAGGAGGTCGTGGCGAACAACCTGGCCAACGTGGACACCGACGGCTTCAAGGGTGAGCTCTCGTACGCCCAGCTGGTCGATGGCGCGAACGGCCCGGTGGCGGGCGCCGCGACCGACCTGCGCGCCGGCACGCTGATGCAGACGGGGCAGCCGCTCGACCTCGCGATCGCGGGCGACGGCTTCTTCATGGTCCAGACGGAGCAGGGTGCCAAGCTCTCGCGCGGTGGCTCGCTCGCGCTCGACGGCGCCGGCCGC
>JACQES010000031.1 GCA_016200495.1 Gemmatimonadota bacterium | reverse complement strand
TCACGAACGTGCCCTGCGCCGATGGCACCATCGTGGCGGTGAAGGTCGAGTCGTAGCGGGTGGCCGGCCGCACGAACGCCGAGTCGCGCCCGAGCACGCCGCCCGAGAGCCACAGCTCGGGGCGCACGCGCAGGCCCAGCTCCCCGCGCCATCCCGTGCCGCGCACCCTCCGCCCGATCGTATCATTGATGTTGAGGAGGCCATAGCTCCCGGCGATCGCGAGCCAGGGGCGCGGCAGCACCCGCACGCTCACGTCACCGCGCGTGGTCGAGTCCTCGGTCGAGCGCTCGCCGTAGGCCTGCACCGCGATCCACGGGAGTTCATAGCTCGCGCGCGCCTGCGGGCTGGCGAACGACGTGCCGCGCGACGAGATCCATCGCATGCCGCCGCTCACGCGCAGCGCGCCCCACGCCGTGCCCGCCTGCAGGGCGTACATCGCGTTCCGGCGGTCGAACACGCGGTTGGTGTCGGTGAGCGTCGCGTTCAGCGCCGACGACTGCTGGGCGTACGCCGTGGTGGCCGCGAGCGCCTGCACCCACGGGCCGTCGTCCGGATCGCCCCACGCCACGCGCGCGTAGCCCTGGCTCGCGGCGGCGTCCCAGGCCGGGATCGCGCCCAGCGGCAGCTTGCGCGCCTGCGAGTTGCGGTTGTTGTCCGAGAACTGGTGGGTGACGTCGATGCTCCAGCGGCCGCGCGCCCAGCCGACGCGCACCATGCCGGCGCGGCGGGCGCCATCGCCGCCGGTGCGCGTGTTCGAGAGGCTCAGGTTCTCCCCCGCGGCCTGGATGCCGAGCCCAGGCCCGAACCGCTGCGCGAAGTAGCCGCGGAACGTGTTCGCGTCCTGGTCGCCCGTGAAGACGTCCACGCGCGACGCGGCGATGGTCTTGTCGTAACGCCACGAGCGCAGGTAGATGCGCAGCTCCGTCGCGCCGCGCTCGATCGTGGCCTGCTCGAACTGCCAGAGCTGGATGGCGGTGAGGTCGAGCACGCCGTGCCCGTCGCGGTCCGGCGGATGGAACGGCAGGCCGTCCACGAACACCCGCACCCGCGCGAAGTCGCCGAGATAGGCGCCGGTCTGCTGGTCCACGAGCCAGGCCGTGCGGAAGCCCGAGGCCCCGGGCACCGACTCGAGCAGGTCGGCCAGCGTCTGCGCGCCGCTCTGCATGAGCTGCTCGCGGTTCCACGTGAAGGGCGCGCCGATGTCGAGCGAACGCGGGTTCTCCGCGTGCGCGAACGGTGCGCGCAGCGTGTCGCCGGCGCGGAACTTCTCGAGCGAATCCTTCAGGAAGGCGGCGCGCTTCGCCGAGTCGGACCGGGCCGTCGAGTCGCGCTTGGTGGTATCGCGCGCCGACGTCGCCTCGATGACCAGCGTGTCGGACGGGGCGCGCGGCCGCGGCGGCGCCCCCCCCTGCTGGGCGACCGCGAGGGTCAACGGCAAGACGGCCCCGGCCACCAGGCCGAGGCCGCCCCGCCAGGCGAAAGCGTGCAGGAAGGTCAGCTGGCGCGTCCCCGGACGAAGTGCACGAAGGTACCCACCGGAATACCCGTGGGTCCCTTGGGGAGCGCCACGAGGTCCGATTCCGAGTACGCCGTGCCTGCGATGTCGAGGTGCACCCACGGCGTGTCCGCGGGGATGAACTCCCTGAGGAAGAGCGCGGCCGTGACCGAGCCCGCGGGCCGGCCACCCGTGTTCTTCAGGTCGGCGACGTCGGAGCTGATCTGCTCCTTGTAGTCGTCCCACAGCGGCAGCGGCCACGCCTGCTCGGCGCCGCGCTTGCCGGCCGCGATCACCTCGTTGAGCACGCGCTCATCGTTGCCGAAGGCCCCGGTCGCGTGATGGCCAAGCGCGATCACGCACGCGCCCGTGAGGGTGGCGGCATCGATGATGACCGAGGGCTGGTAGCGATGCGCGTACCCCAGCACGTCGGCCAGGATGAGCCGTCCTTCGGCGTCGGTGTTCGTGATCTCGATCGACTTGCCGATCATCGATTTCACCACGTCGCCGGGATTGATCGCGGTGCCGCTCGGCATGTTGGTCGTCGCGCCGAGCAGGCCGACGACGTTCACCTTGAGCTTGAGCCGCGCGATGGTCTCCATCGCCCCCAGCACGCCGGCCGCGCCCGACATGTCGAACTTCATGAACTCCATCCCCGGCGCCGGCTTGATGGAGATGCCGCCCGAGTCGAAGCAGACGCCCTTGCCGACGAGCGCGATCGGCTTCTGCGTCTTCTTCCCCTTCATGTACTCGATCACGACGAGCTTCGGGTCCTGCGGCGTGCCCTGCGCCACCGAGAGGAACGAGCCGCAGCCGAGCTGCTCGAGCTCCTTGCGGCCGAGCACCGTGACCGGCAAGTCATGGCGCTTGCCGATCGCCTTGGCCGTGTCGGCGAGGTGCTGCGGGGTGCACAGGTTGCCTGGCATCATCGCGAGCGTCCGCGCGATCGCCTGGCCCTCGCCGAGCGCGACGCCGGCGTCAAAGGCGGCTTTGGCCTTCCGCGCGTCCCCGACGACCACCATCAGCTTCTCGAGCGGCGCGCGACGCTCCGCCTCGGGCACGGGGGTCTTGAGGTCGGCATACTCCCACGGGCCTGCCATCAGGCCGGCGACCATCGCCTCCAGTTCGTTGCCCACCGTGATGCCGGGGGCGTGGAAGGCGAGCGCTGCGGCGCCGAGGCCCTTGGCGCGGCGGGCCGCGAGCGCCCCGGCGCGGCGATACGCCATCACCTTCTGCGCCGGCGTGCCGATGCCGACCAGCAACACGCGCCGCGCCCCGCGCTCGCCGCCGGTGAGATGCAAGACCTCGTCGCGCGCGCCGCGGAACTCCCGGTCAGCGATGGCCCTCGCGATCACGCCGCCGAGAGCCTTGTCCAGCGCGGTGCCGACGGGCCCGAGTCGGGTGTCCGGGCCGAGCGCGAGCGCGGCCAGGGGGGCGTTCAGGATCGCCGATTCGGCGTCGTGCAGGCTGACGGACAGGGACATGGGTGCCGCGCGCGGAGAGAAGTTGGATGAATGCAGGGCGCTCGCGGGCCGTCATCGGCCCGCGCGCGCGGTCGCTCAGGCCATGCCGGCGATGATCGCGTCGCCGAAGCCGGAGGTCGAGACTTCCTTGGCGCCCGGCATCTGCCGCGCGAGGTCGTACGTGACGGTGCCGGCCGAGATCGCCTTCTCGAGGCCGCGCACGATCAGCTTCGAGACGTCGGTCCAGCCGAGGTACTCGAACATCATCACCCCCGAGAGGATCACCGAGCCCGGGTTGATCTTGTCGAGCCCGGCGTACTTGGGCGCCGTGCCGTGCGTCGCCTCGAAGACGGCCACGCCATCGCCGATGTTCGCGCCCGGCGCGATGCCAAGCCCGCCCACCTGCGCCGCCGCGGCGTCGGAGAGGTAGTCACCGTTCAGGTTGGGCGTCGCGATCACGGAATAGTCCGCGGGCCGCAGCAGCATCTGCTGGAACATCGAGTCGGCGATGCGATCCTTGATGACGATCTTCTTCCCCGGCCCGTCCGGACCGACGTCGGCCTCGGCGATCGTCTCGTTCGCGAACTTCTCCTTCGCCAGCTCGTAGCCCCAGTCGCGGAAGGCGCCCTCGGTGAACTTCTGGATGTTCCCCTTGTGCACGAGGGTCACGCTCGTGCGGCCGTGCGCGATCGCGTAGCGGATCGCGGCCTCTACCAGCCGCTTGGTGCCGAACGCGCTCATCGGCTTGATGCCGATGGCCGAGCCGGGACGGATCTTCTTCTTCTGCAGCTTCTCGGCGAGTTCGCGAATCTGGTCGGCCTCCGCCGTGCCCGCCTTGAACTCGATGCCCGAATAGACGTCCTCGATGTTCTCGCGGAAGATCACGACGTCCACCTTGCCGGGCTCCTTCACCGGCGCGCCCACTCCCTGGAAGTAGCGCACCGGGCGCACGCACGAGTACAGGTCGAGCTCCTGCCGGAGTGCCACGTTGAGCGAGCGGATGCCCCCGCCCACCGGCGTCGTCAGCGGGCCCTTGATCGAGACGCGGAATTCCTTGCACGCCTCGATCGTTTCGGCCGGCAGCCAGTCGTTGAACCTGGTGAACGACTTCTCGCCGGCGAACACCTCCATCCACGCGACCTTCTTCTTCCCGCCGAACGCCTTCGCGACGGCGGCATCGAACACGCGGACCGACGCCCGCCAGATGTCGGGCCCCGTGCCATCTCCCTCGATGAACGGAATGATCGGGTGATCGGGGACCTGGAGGACGCCGTTGGCGTATCCGATGCGGTCACCGGCGGGAACGGTCGCGTGCTGGTAGGCAGCCATGGGAGTGCGGGAAGGTGATGCGTCAAAGTACGGCTCGTGTGGCTCCCCCCTCAAGGTCGGGGGAGGCCCCACGGCGACGAATCAGGCCACCCGATTCGGCGGCTCGGTCCCGGAGAAGAACGCGACGAGATTCGCGAGCGCGCACTCGCCCATCGCGCGGCGCGTCTCGGCGGTGGCGCTGCCCAGATGCGGCAGCAGGACCACGTTCTCGAGGCGCAGCAGGCCGGGGTGCACGGTGGGCTCGCCCTCGTACACGTCGAGGCCGGCCGCGGCGATCGCGCGCTGTTCGAGCGCGACGGCGAGGGCCGCCTCGTCGATCACGTCGCCACGCGCGGTGTTGACGAGGATCGCGTGCGGCCGCATCTGCGCGATCGTCGCGGCATTCATGAGGTGGCGCGTCTCGGGGGTGGCCGGGCAGTGGAGCGAGACGAAGTCGCTCGCCGACAGCAGGGCCTCGAGCGTGGCGCACTGGCGAACGCCGGGCGCGGCCTCGGCGCCCGGCGGCAGCGACGGGTCGTAGGCCAGCACCGTCATCCCGAAGCCGTGCTGGGCGCGGGCGGCGACGGCGCGCCCGATGCGGCCGAAGCCGACGAGGCCGAGCACCTTGCCCGTGACCCGCGTGCCGAGCAGCTGCGTGGGGCGCCAGCCCGACCAGCTTCCGGCGCGCACGAGCCGCTCCCCTTCTCCCGCCCGTCGCGCCGTCGCCAGCAGCAGGGTCATCGCGAGGTCGGCCGTGTCGTCGGTGAGGACCCCCGGCGTGTTCGTCACGACGATCCCGTGCGCGCGAGCCGCGGCGATGTCCACGTGGTTGAAGCCGACGCCGAAGTTCGCGAGGATGCGCGCGCGGCGCGGGGACGTCGCGAGCACGTCGGCGCTCAGCCGGTCGGTGACCGTGCACAGGACGCCGTCGCCCTCGCGCAGCGCTTCGGCGAGCGACGCCGCCGTGGACGGCACGTCGGTGGCGTTGAGGCGAAGATCGAAGGCGGCGGCCAGCTGGCGCTCCACCGTCTCGGGCAACCGGCGGGTGACGACGACGACAGGACGAGCCATGGGACCTCCTCAGGCGAGAGCGGCGCGGATCGACTCTTCGGCGGCGGCCACGCCGCTCCCGGCGGTGACGGCGAGGCCGGCGTCGCGCAGCGCCATCTCGGTGCCGGCGATGGCGGCAAGCAGCGCGAGGTCGTTGAGGTCGCCGAGATGCCCGATCCGGAAGGCGCGCCCCGCCAGCCGGGCGAGCCCCGCCCCAAGCGACAGGTTGTAGCGCCGATAGGCGAAATCGATGACGGCGCGGGCGTCCGCCCCGTCGGGCACCATCACGGTCGTCACCGTGTTCGAGACCGCCGTCGGCACGCGGCAGCAGAGCGAGAGCCCCCAGGCCGCCACGGCCGCACGCGTCGCGGCGCCGAGCCGGGCGTGCCGCGCGATCGTGGCCGCGGTGCCCTCGGCCTTGAGCAGGTCGAGTGCCGCGCGCATGCCGTGCAGCAGGCTGATGGCCGGCGTATACGGCGAGAAGCCGGGCGTCGTCGCGCCCAGCACCGGGCGCAGGTCGAAGTACGCGCGCGGCGTCGGGCAGGCGGCGACGCGCGCGACCGCCTTGGGCGAGAGGCACAGGACGCCGAGGCCGGGCGGCAGCATGAGTCCCTTCTGCGATCCGGTGACGAAGGCGTCCACGCCCCAGGCGTCCATGCGACACTCGAGCGAGCCGACCGAGCTGACACCGTCCACCATCAGCAGCGCGGGGTGCCGGGCCGCGTCCATCGCGCGGCGGACGGCGCCGATGTCCGACGTGACGCCGGTCGCCGTCTCGTTATGGACCACGAGCACGGCCGCAATCTCGTGGGCGACATCGCGTACGAGCGCTTCCCCGATCTGGTCGGCGGGCGTGGGCATCCCCCACTCCACGTCGATCGTGTCCACGCGGTAGCCGAGGCGTTGCGCGGCGTCGGCCCACAACACGCTGAACTGGCCCTTCCGCGCCACCAGCACGCGTGCGCCGGGCGCGAGCGTGTTGACGAGCGCCGCCTCCCAGATGCCGGAACCGGACGCCGGGAAAAGCACGGCGGTGCCGGCCGTGGAACCGAAGACTCCGGGAAGATCGGCCAGAATCCCCTGCACGAGCGCCGGGAAGTCCGGGGAGCGGTGGTCCTCCATGTTGCGGTGCATCGCATTGAGCACCGCGTCGGGGAGGTTGGTGGGGCCAGGAATGAAGAGGTGGTTGCGACCGGCCATGGCGACGTGGGATGCGCGAGGGGCGACGCGGGCCTTAGCGCTCGACGGTCTTCTCGACCGGCGCGAGGACGTCGTTGGGGCTGTGGTACGTCCGGCTGTGCACGGTGTAGGCGATGCCCACGCACGCGAGTGCGAGCACGACCGTGGCCGCCGCGGCCCCCCAGCCCTGCGCGTTGTTGTTGACCTTGTCGGACGACGTCGCCATGTCGATGGAATCCTCGGGGACGGAGTGGAACCAGCCGCGCGGAAAGATGCCGGGGTGGTCGCGTCGATTCAAGCGGGCGGCGCCACGAATCAGAGCCAGAATTCCCAGCGCCGGGTGACGAGCACGAAGAGGCCGAGCAGGAGGTTGGTGAGGCCGTGCGCCGCGATCAGGTCGCCGAGACTGCGCGTGCGCTGCATCCAGAGGTTGTAGGCGACGCCGGCGATGAGGCCCACCTCCCAGAAGGGCCCGTGCTCCGCGGCGAACAGCAGCGCGGTGGCGACGAACGACGTCGTCGAGAAGTGCCCGAGCGGGAGGGACTGGAAGTCGCGCGCGTCGAGGAAGCGCGGGAGCCACCCGCGCCAGAACAGTTCCTCGAGTACGGGCACGAGCAACGCGGCGCGGACCAGCCGGAGTGCCAGCACGAGCAGGTCGTCGCGCGCCTCGGGTGGGAGCGAGACCGTGAGGCGGCCGGTGATCCCGTTCTGGAAGATCGCCTGGCCGCGCCAGCCGGGGATCAGCAGGTCGGGCGCGATCCAGACGGCGAAGACGGCGACGCCGACCGCGATCGTGCCGAGCGGGAATCGGACGCGCAGGTCGACAACCGGCCAACCGATCGTGCCGATGACGACGGTGAGGATGGCGACGCGGACGATCGCATCGGCGCGGGGGGCGAGGCCGAGGCTCGGCAGCCCGGCCAGCAGGAGCATGAAGACGGCGAACGGCGCGACCCACGGGAGGGACGGCCAGCGATCGGCAAGGCGCAGAGTGGAATCCGGCGGATGGGTGAAGGAGGCAGCAGATCAGGCCGGGCTGCGCTCGCGGAGCGAAGCTACCGGGGCCGTGTCACCGGGACCACCGGTTGCGCGGGACTACGCGGCCGCTGGCATGATTGCTGCGACTCCCGAGGGGAGCGGATCGTCGGGCGAAGTCCTGATGTGGTGTGAGCGCAACACCCCCCGATGCGTGCGCGCGAATCGCAGCAAAGGGTGGTGCGGGATCGAGGGGAGATTCGCCTCATGTACGAAACGAGTAATCATGACTTAAGTGTTTGTTCTCATGTAAGTTGAGTTAGATGTCACGATGTATCACAGTGACACTTCGTCGCTCGGGAAATGTGGCATGCTTCCTGCTCATAGGTGGGTGCAGCCGTGGGTCTGGAACCAGACAGTGACGGCCAAGCAGGACTCAACACTCTCTTTTGGGGTTTTCGACATGCGTCGCTTGCGTTCCGCCGCCCTCGCCCTCGTCGCGACCGCCGTCGCCGCGATTGGAGCGGGTGCCCAGCCGGCCAAGACGAACATGCAGTTCACGGGCCTTGGCTCGCCGACGGTCACGGTCGGGAGCCTCACCGGCGGCATCTACACGGCCAAGTGGGACGGCCTCGTGGACCCCAACCCGTCCGTCTACGTCGGGACGAGCACGATCGACATCGTGTGCGTCGACTTGCTCAACTCGGTGTCGAGCGGCCAGACCTGGACCGCAAACATCGGGAACCTCGGCAACGCGGCGCTCGATCGCACGTACCTCCGCTTCGGCGGGTACAGCGACTGGCTCACGCGCTACCGCGCGGCGGCCTACCTCTCCCAGACGATGAAGAACACCGCCTCGAGCCAGACGGCCACGTTGC
>JACQES010000317.1 GCA_016200495.1 Gemmatimonadota bacterium | reverse complement strand
GGTAAGCGACGGCGCCCGACGCGGCGGCCAGGTCGGCGCTGTTGGCGGCGTCGGCGCGCGCGGCGTCGGCGGCGGTGCGGGCGCTCCGCGTCTTGGCCCACGCGCTCAGGTCGAGGAGCGGGACGCGCAGGTTGCCGCGCAGGTCGTAGTTCCTGACCGGCCCGAGCACGGTGCCGCCCGGCGGGAAGGGACCGCCGGGAATCGAGATGCCGAACGAGGCGGAGTTGAAGTTCCGCTCGCCCTCGAGGGCGGTGGCGTTGAGGAAGGGGAGCAGGTCGGCCCGGCGCTGCGTGACGCGGGCGTCGGCCTGGTCGGCACGCGCGAGGGCGACCTGCGTGGCGGCCGACTGGCGCGCCGCGAGGCGCGCGGCGTCGCCGAGCGAGAGGGTGACGACGGGTCCGGGCGCGGCCGCGGGCACGGAGGGAAGCGACGGTGCGGGGCGCGAGACCGGATCCTGCGCCGTCGCCTCGGTGGCGCCCACCAGGAGGGCGAGGGCGGCGGGGTCGCGGGCTTCGAGCGCGTGCATGAAGAAGTCCACGATCTGGCGGCGAAGCTCTTCGGGTTCCTGGTCGGCGACGAGCTGGTGGCCGGGGCTCGACTTGTCACACCAGAACTTGTGCATCATGAAGGCGGCCGAGATGCAGCGGGCGGCGAGCATGGTGTCGAGGGGGCGGAACTCGCCGCGATCGATGCCCTGCTGGACGATGGAGGCGACGAGGCGCTGTCCGCGCTCGATGACTTCCGTGCCGTAGAAGCGGGCGAGGTCGGGATACTTGTGGAGTTCGGCGATGGCCATGCGCAGCATGCGGAGTGACTGCTGCTGCTTCATGCCGGCCCAGTAGCCGGTGAGGAACTCGGCGAGGAAGGCGCGGGTGTTGGTGTGCCGGGAGGCGTCGCGCATCTGCTCGCCGGTCTCGATGCGCTCGATGATCTCGCGGCGGACGACGGCCTTGAAGAGGTCTTCCTTGGTGGGGAAGTAGAGGTAGATGGTGCCCTTGGCGAGGTTGGCGCGGTGGGCGATGTCGTCGATGCGCGCGGCGGCGAAGCCGTGTTCGCCGAAGGCTTCGAGGGCGGCGTCGAGGATCTGGCTCGGTCGCCCGTCGGGATCGCGTCGGCGACGGGGCTCGAGTGTCGGGGAATCAGTGTGGGATGATGTCATGACTGCGTGGTCAGTCAGTGGGTGGGAATAGGAAAGGCCCTCGATGAGGGCCAAGTGACTGACTGGTCAGTAGTGTAATAGGTAAGGAAAACGCCGTCAAGAGACGGCGTATCCTGTTGTACAGCAGTTACTTGGAAGCTTCGGCCGCCGGCTTCTCGCCGCCCTCGCCCGCGTAGTGCGAGTTGGTGAGCAGGGTGATGGTGACGACGATGGCGAGGATTGCGACCGCGCCGAGGAAGAAGCCCGCGATGGCGCCGGGCTTGTCGGCGGGGTTGTGCTCGGAGTGCGACATGGGATCACCCAGGGTCGGTGGAAGCGCGCTCAGGAGACGCGCACGGAGTTCATGACGTCGTTCTGCTTGATCTGCTTCATGACGTCCAGCCCCTTGGTGATCTGGCCGAAGACGGTGTGCACCCCGTTCAGGTGACGGGTGTTGTCCTCGGAGAGCACCATGAAGAACTGGGAGCCGCCGGTGTCCTTGCCGGCATGCGCCATCGAGAGGGCGCCCACCTTGTGGGTGTGCGGGTTGCCCGCGGTCTCGCACTTGATCTTCCAGCCCGGGCCGCCCGTGCCGATGCGCGGGTTGCCGGCGGGGAGGTCGCGCGAGAGCGGGTCGCCGCCCTGCACGACGAAGTCGGCGATGACGCGGTGGAACTTGACGCCATCGTAGAACTTGTCGTTGGCGAGCTTCTCGAAGTTGGCGACGGTGCCGGGCGCTTCCTTGTCGTACAGCTCGGCGACGATCGTGCCCTTGTTGGTGTCGAACGTGGCGGTTTTTGGCATGGGGGGAATCTAGCGAAGCGAAGGAGGCGTCAAGCGGGCGCGCGGGGCGAGGGCGGGGTGGCTCTGGGGGGCCGGCCTTGCAGACACCGTGCGACGTACGCTCGCGCCTGCGGCACTCGCGTACGCCGCACACGGCCTGCCTCGGCCGGCCCCCCGTCGCCACCCCGCGCGCGCAGACCGCCGCGCAGCCTACCGGATGCCGAGCGCGGCGCGCGCCTCCGCGAGCCGCGACGAGGCGGCGTCGAACCGCGCGGCGAGGTCGGCGAGTTCGCGGCGCGTCTTGGCCTCGTCGGCGTAGCGGATGGCCTCGTTCACGCTCGGGAAGACCATGTTCGCGTAGCCGTTGTCCACGTCGGCCACGTAGATGAGGTTGCGATACCACGGCCGGCCGACGAGGCCCTCGGCGCGCGTGAGCGACTTCTCGACTTCGCGGAGTCGCGCATTGGCCGAGGCGAGCGACGTGGAGGACGGGCGCCCGGCGGCGAGCACGGAGTCGCGCGCATTCGCCCATGCCTGCGCTGCCGATTCGAACCGGTCGACCGCGGCGGCGAGGCCGGCCGTCGGCACCGCGCCGTCGCCCCGCCATCCCTTGGCGGCGAAGCCCTTGTCGATCGGGGCGTAGTAGCGGCGCATGGTGCGCGCGAACTCCACGTAGTCGTACGGGTGGAGGTCGGCCTGCGCGAGGCGCAGCATCATCGCCGCGCCGATGCGGGCGCTGGTGGCGTGGAAGGCGAAGGTCGAGTCGCCGAATCGGCTCATCCAGCCATGCGTGTCGTAGGCCGAGTGATAGATGCCGCCGCCGACGCCGGTGAAGTTCCAGTCGATGTGCGGAATGCCCAGGTGGTTGTAGAAGCCGGCGAAGTCGGAGCCGCCGCCCGGGTCGCCCATCGCGGGCTCGTCGGCGGCATTGGCGAGGTTGGCGCGCTGGCGCCACACGTCGTACACGTTGCCGGTGCCGTCGGGGCGCGGCACCTGGCGCGCGATGTCGCGCAGGACCTGGCGCAGCGACGGCGAGCCGCCGCCGGAGAAGTTCGGGCCCGAGGCCGCGTTGTCGAGGTTGAGGTACGCGACCGCGCCGCGCATCAGGCGCAGCGAATCGTCTTCCACATACTCGCTCGAGCCGATCAGTCCCCACTCCTCGGCGTCCCACGTGGCGAACATGAGGGTGCGGCGCGGGCGCCAGCCCGTCTTGACCAGGTCGGCGACGGCGTGCGCCGTCTCGAGCACGGCCGTGGTGCCGCTGATGTTGTCCTCCGCCCCGGGGCCCCAGCCGTCGCGGTGGCCACCGATCATGACGATCTCCTCGGGGAACTCGGAGCCGCGCACGATGCCGAAGGTGTCGTAGATGTTCTTGCGCTGCTTGTCGGGCGAGTCGTTGACGACCTCGAGGCGCGCCTGCACGGGACCGGGGCCCACGTGGTAGCGGAAGTCGAGGCCGCCCTGCCACGACTGGTCGGGGAGCTTCGCGCCCTTGAGGCCGCGCAGGAGCTCGGCGGCATTCGCGTAGCCCATCGGGATCACGGGGATCTTCGGCGCGCTGCTCTCCTCGGGGGTGATGCGCTTGGCACCCGGGGTGCTCGGCCAGCCTGGCGTGGTCGGATCGCCCGCGCCATTGAACACGGAGCCGCGCTGCACGCCGTAGCCCGGGCGCCACGGCCCGTCGGGGAAGACGTCGCCCTGCACGAACCCGTCCTGCTGCGGATCGGAGTAGATGATGAGGCCCACCGCGCCGCGCTTCTCGGCCTCGCGCGCCTTGATGCCGCGGAACGAACGCCCGTAGCGCGCGATGGCGATCTTGCCCTTGACCGAGATGCCGGCGGCGGCGAGCTGCGCGTAGTCCTTGATGAGGCCGTAGTTCACGTACACGACCTCGCCCTTCACGTCGCCCGCGCCCGAGTAGCCGTTGACGGTGGGGTACTGCGGCAGCACCGTGGACGGATCGGACGCGACCTTCGGCTCCTCGAGCGGCAGCGCCTTGGGCGCCGGCGACAGGCGCCACGCGCGCACGCGCACCGGGTGCGGCATCCAGATGTCGTACGTGCGGACCTCGGTCTCGAGGCCCCACGACTTCATGAGGTTGATGGCGTAGTCGCGGGTGCGCGCCTGCGCCGGCGTGCCGGCCACGTGCGGTTCCTTGCTCAGGTCGCGCGCGACGGTGCGCGCCGTGGCGGCGGTGGGCCGCTTGATGACGTCGGCCTCGGCGGCCCGCTCGGCCTGCGCGGCGTCGCGGGAGTAGCCGGGCAGGGGCGCCTGCGCGCGGAGCGCGGACGAGGCGAGGGCAGCGAGGGCGAACGCGAGCGGGAGGCGGCGCATGGGAGGGGGAAGGCGGTGAGCCGACGCGGCGGCGCGCGCGGCACGAACGGCGCGGCATCCACCGCGGGGAAACTACAGCGGCCGCTGCGGGAGCGCCGTTGGGCCCGTGGCGACGGCTCCGTGCGGGTCAGGGAAGAAGCGCCGCCTTGCCCGTGGCGACGGTTCCGCGCGCGTCAGGGATGCATGGCCGACGTCCAGAGGCGGGCCGCGACGGCCACCAGCAGCAGGGCGAACGCGCGCTGCAGCGTGGGGGCGCTCAGACGGTGGCCGAGCAGCGCGCCACCCCACGCGCCGACGAAGAGCCCGGCCGCGATCCACGCGGCGGCGCCGCGGTCGAGCTGG
>JACQES010000007.1 GCA_016200495.1 Gemmatimonadota bacterium | reverse complement strand
GGCGTGGCGCGCCCAGCGGCCCTCGATCCCCTCGGCCGCGAGACGCGGCAGCTGGGCGTCGAGCGCGTAGAGCAGCGAGAGCGCCGGCGTGTTCGGCGTCTGGTGCTTCGCGGCGTACGCCTCGAACTCCACGAGGTCGAAGTACACGCCGCGTCCCGCCGACTCGCCCGCGCGCGCGATGAACGTCGCGGATGCCACGCCGAAGGCGAGCCCCGGCGGCAGCGCGAGCGCCTTCTGCGAGCCGGTGAGCACGAAGTCGAGGCCCCACGCGTCCGTCTCGACCGCCACGCCCCCAAGCCCCGTGACCGAGTCCACGAGGCACGCCGCGCCGTGTGCATGGGCCAGGTCGCGCACCGCGCGGATGTCGGTGAGCACGCCGGTGCTCGTCTCCGAATGGACGACGGTCACGGCCGCGTAGGCGCGCGCCGACAGCCGTTCGCGCACCTCCGCCAGGTCGCACGCGCGGCCCAGCTCCGCCGACACGACGTCCGTCTCGCGCCCGCAGGCCTGCGCGATGCGCAGGAACCGTTCGCTGAAGGCGCCGTTGACGAGCGAGAGGATCGGGCCCGGCGGCGTCGCCCGGATCGCGGCCTCCATGAGGCCGGTGGCGGACGACGACGACACGTACACCGGTCGCGTGGTGCGGAAGACCGACTGGAGTCCCGTCACGCACCGCGCGAACAGCTGCTCGAAGGCCGCGCCACGGTGCGGCAGCATCGGGCGCAGCATCCCGGCAAGCACGTCGGGATGCACCTCGGTGGGGCCGGGAAGGAAGAAGGTCCCGAAGGCGGGGGTCGTCATGCGAGCACCAGGCGCGCGAGCGCGTCGAAGGAGGTCACCTCGTGATCGGCCGCGGCGACCACGGCCGCGCGCCGCTCCACCGCGGTGAAGGCAACGAACGCATCCACCACGGGACGGATGCGTGCGTCGGTCATGCCATCACCGACGGCGAGCGATGGCCTGGCGAGAGCGAGTTCTGCGACGACCTGTGGCTTGCCGTGGCTCGTCGCCAACGGTTGCGACCCGGCGAGGCCGCTCACCGTCCCGCGCGCGTCGAACGTCACCTCCACCGCATGCACGTCCGCGTGCGCGATGCCGAGGACGTCCGCCAGCGGAAGCAAGGCGGGACGGATCCCGCCGCTCACGATCACGCAGCGCACGCCGACGCGGCGCCACGCGGCCACGTGCGCCGCGGCCCCGGGCAGGATCGCGTCGACGTACGCCTGCCCCAGCGCGTCGAGCTCGGCGCGCGTCGGGCCGATGAGGCGGAGCCGCTCGACGTACGCGCCCTCGAGCGGGATTTCCCCGTCCATCGCGCGCCGCGTGATCGCCGCGATGCCGGCGCCGACCTCCGGGCCGCGCAGCGCCCCCAGCCAGTCGATGCCTTCGATGGCGGCGAGCGTCGAGTCGGCGTCGAGCACGACGGAGCGATAGCGCGGCGTCACGCGACGAGGTTGCCCGGCGCGAGGATCCCCTGCGGATCGAGCTCGCGCTTGATCGCGCGCAGCAGGCCGAGCTGTCGCGCGCCGAGTTGCAGGGGGAGCCAGCGTGCCTTGAGCTTGCCCACGCCATGTTCGGCCGCGACCGTCCCGCCCTCGGCGATCACCAGCCTGAGTGTCGCCTCGACCACGCGCTCGATGCGCGCGACATGCTCCGGATGCTCGCCCACCCAGTTCTGGTGCGGATGCCCGTTGCCGGCGTGCCCGAACGTGACGGCCGGCGCGATGCCGGCCTCGTCGGCCAGTGCGCGCGCCTGGCCGAGCACGCGGCCCAGCGCGGGATACGGCACCGCCCAGTCGGTGGACACGCGGCGGCCGCCCGACGCGCGGAACGGCGCCGCGCGCTCGTGCATCGTCGCGGGCACGGCGTGCCGCCACTTCCGTGCGTCGCGAAACGCCGCCTCGGTCTCGTAGACGCGGATCGCCGGCTCGATCGCGGCGTGCGACTCGGCCAGCGCGAGCCAGTCGTCGAGCGGTGCGTCTCCGTCGCCCGCATCCTCGACGTACACGAGGGCGCGCGCCGCGAGCCAGTCGGTGTCGTGCGTCGCGTGCGCCACGATCGCGGTGGCCTGCGCGTCGCAGTACTCGAGGCAGCGCGGATCGAGCGTGCGGTGGCGGCGCGCCGCCACCACGAACGCCAGGGCGTCGGTCTCGCGGGCGAAGGGGAGCGCGATCCCCGTGACGCGCTCCGGCAGCGGTTCGAGCGCGAACGTCGCCTCCGTGACCACGCCGAGCGTGCCTTCGCTTCCCACAAACCAATCCACCGGGTCCTGCACCGCAGCGTAGCCGACCGTGTTCTTCTCGATGCGCATCCGCCGGAACTGCTCGGCGCGCCCGTCGGCGAGCACGACGTCGAGCGCCGCGACATGCGGGCGGATCGGCCCATGCCGGAGCGACCGCGCCCCGCTCGCGTTGCAGGCGATGGCGCCCCCGACCGTACAGTCCTCCTCGCTCGTCGGGTCGGCCGGGAGGAGAAGTCCTTCGGCTGCGCACGCGCGCTTGAGGTCGCCAAGTCGCACGCCGGCTTGCGCGCGCACCAGGCGTCGCGCGACGTCGAGGTCCACGATCCGGTCGAGCCCGCGCAGCGAGAGCAGGACGCCTCGGTCGGTGATGCTCGCGCCGGTCGTGCTCGTCTGCGCGCCCGCCGCGGTCACGGGACGGCTGGCGCCGGCCGCCTCGGCCACGATGGCCGCGACTTCGGCGGCGTCCGTCGGGCGCGCGACCGCCTCGGGCAGCCGCTCGAGCCCCGACGCGTCGCGCGAGTACGCAGCGCGCACGTCCGCGTCCGTGGCAAGCGTGACGCTCACGCTCCCCGGAAGCGCACGATCGTGGCCGTCAGCACGTCGTGCAGCGCGAGAAGCGCCACGCGGACCTCGTCGGTGATCGCCCCGTCCACCGACACGGCCGCGAGCGCCTCGCCGCCCTGCGCGAGCCGCGCCTGGTGGTATTCCGAGATGTTCACCTTGTTGTCGCCCAGCAGCGTGCCCACGCGGCCGATGACGCCGGGCACGTCGTGGTTGGTGAGGATGAGCAGCGTCTGCCGCGGGTTCACGTCCACGTGGAAGCCCCCGATGCGCGTGATGCGCGGCGTGCCGTCGGGCGGGGCGTGCCCCGCCACGGCAAGTTCCGACATCGCGCCGCCCAGCATGACCTCGACGCCGTTCGAGTTGAGCCCCGGCGCTCCCTCGGTGACCGACAGCTGGATCCCGCGCGCCTCGGCCAGGCTGCGCGCGTTGATCAGGTTGAGGCGCCCCTCGGCCATCACCCCTTCGAGCGCCCCGACGACCGCGGCCGACAGGATCGCCGGGCCGCTGCCGGCCAGCTCCGTGCCGGTGCGCACGGCCAGCCGCGAGATCGCCTTGAGCCCGCGGTCGGCGAGCAGGGCGCGGGCGATCGTCGCCGCCCGCTGCGCGATCGTGATCGCCGGCTGCAGCTCCGACCACGTCTTGCCCGACACCGCCGCGACGTTGAGCGAGCGCGAGAACTCGTGGCGAAGGAGGGCGTCGCGGACCGCCTGGCACACGTCCACGGCCACGTTCCGCTGCGCCTCGTGCGTGTTGGCGCCGATGTGCGGCGTGAGCAGCAGGTTCGGCACGCCACGGAGCGCGTGTTCGCCCGTCAGCGGCTCGCTCGTGTACGCGTCGAGCACCGCGCCCGCGAGCTTGCCGTCGCGGAGGGCCTGCGCGAGCGCCGCCTCGTCCACGATGCCGCCACGCGCGAGGTTGGCGACGATGGCGGTGGGGGCGAGGCGCGCGAGCTCGCGCCGCCCGATCATGCCGGTCGTCTCGTCGGTGAGCGGCGTGTGCACCGTCACGATGTCGGCGTCGTCGAGCAGCGCCTCGAGCGACTCCTTGCGCTCCACGCGCAGCGCGGCGAACCGCTCGGGCGCCACGTACGGGTCATAGCCGATCACCTTCATGTCAAAGGCGTGCGCGCGCCGCGACACCTCGCCTCCGATGCGTCCCACGCCCACCACGCCCAGCGTCCGCCCCTTGAGCTCGTGCCCCATGAGCTTGCCGCGCTCCCACTTGCCCTCGTGCATCCCCGTCGTGGCCCTGGGAATCGAGCGCAGCAGGCCGATCAGCGTGCCGAACACCAGTTCGGCCACCGCCACCGTGTTGCCGGCCGGCGCGTTGATCACCGCGACGCCCAGCTCCGTCGCCACGTCGAGGTCCACGTTGTCCACGCCCACGCCGGCGCGGCCAACCACGCGGAGCCGCGTCGCGTGGCGCAACAGCTCGGCCGACACCTTGGTGGCCGAGCGTCCCACGATCGCGTCGTAGTCGCCGATGCGCGCCAGCAATTCGGCCGGTGGCAGCGTCGGCACTTCGTCCACGACGAACTCGGGGGTGGCCGTGAGCACGGCGACGCCTTCGGCGTCGACGCCGTCGGTGACCAGCAGGCGGAACGGGGGCATGGGGCGGGGTGGAGGGTTCGGGAAAGTTCGCCAGTCGCGGCACCCCGTACAACGCCGGGAGGCCAAGTGCCGTGCCGACGGCTAGAATTCCCGCCGTGATCACGCCGCCGAACCGCATCCTCATCGGGCACAAGCGCATGACCGGGCTGGACGACCGCCTGCGCGCCGCCCGCCCCGACCTCGACATCCGCGCCAAGGATCTCGACCTCATCGACGACGCCGACCTCGCGTGGGCCGAGACGTTCGTCGGCTTCCGGCGCCCGAAGACCGCGAACTGGGGCTCGGTCCGCTGGATCCACTCGGTCGGCGCGGGCGTGGACGCGTACATCTTCCCGCCGATTCCGGCCGGGATTCTCCTGACCCGCTCCTCCGAGGACTTCGGGCCCGACATCGCGGAATGGTGCGTGGGCCATGCGCTCACCATCACGCAGGCGCGCCGGGCGATGGATCGCGCCAAGCGCGAGCGCGTCTGGACGCCGGACCATCCGGAGCGGCTCGCGGGGCAGCGCGTGGTCGTCGTCGGCACCGGACAGGTCGGTGGCGCCATTGGCCGCGCCTTCGCGGCCCTCGGCTGCCCGGTGACGGGCGTCTCACGCTCGGGAGCTCCCGTCTCAGGCTTCGAGCGCGTCGTCACCATCGGTGAGCTCGACGCCGTGCTCCCCGACGCCAAGTGGGTGATCCTCGCGACGCCGCTCACCCCCGACACCCGCGGCCTCCTGAGCGGTGCGCGCATGGCGCGCTGCCGAGGCGCAGTGCTCCTCAACGTCGGGCGCGGCGCCCTGGCCGACGAGTCCGCGATTCCCGCCGCACTCGACGCGGGCCAGCTGCGCGCGGCCGCGCTCGACGTCTTCGAACGCGAACCGCTGCCGCCCGCATCTCCGCTCTGGGCGCGCGACGACGTCTACATCACGCCGCACATCGCGGGGCTCACGACCATCGAGGGCGCCGCGCTCGGCTTCCTCGAGTGTCTGGGCGACCTCGAACGCGGCGCGACACCCAAGTGGGTCGTGGACCCGGCGCTGGGCTACTGAGGTCGCACCACGTCGCCGCGCAGGGCGGCGCTCGGCTACCGAGGACGCCGCACAGCGCCGCGCCGGGCGGCATGCAGCGCTATTCGATCACCGGCCGGTTGTCGCCCGGCAGCAGGAGCTGGCGGTGCGCCCACCACGGCGCGATCCCGTTGTGCATCACGCGCTCGTGGAACCGCTTGAGGTCGAACGACGCCCCCTCCCTGGCCTGCACGTCGGCGCGCAGCTTGAGCGCGGCCATCTTGCCCAGGAAGTAGCCACCGTTGGTCGGGTCGTATGTGCCGCGCTCCGCCTCGTTGCGCGCCGCCGGGGCGGGGAGGTGCGCCTCCTTCTCGAAGAACGCCGCGGCCTGGTCCACCGTGAACTGCCCCAGGTGCAGCTTCGCGCTCGAGATCAGGCGGCAGATGCGCGTCAGCGCCTCGCTCAGCTGCCCGAGCTTGAGCCGCGGATCGTTGTCCCCGAGCCCCTGGTCCACCACCAGCTGCTCCGCGTAGTGCGCCCACCCGTCCTGCCCCGACGACGGCTGCGGGAACGGATTGAGGCCGATCCAGATGCGCCGCACCTTGCCCGGCGTCTCGCGCATGTGCATCGCGTGCAGCCAGTGACCGGGCATCACCTCGTGCGCCGAGATGATGGTGAGCGTCGAGCGATTGAACTTGCGCAGCCAGGCGTCCTGCCGGTCGCGCGGCCAGTCGGCGCGCGCGTCCGTCACGTAGTAGTAGCTCGTGACCGGCGTCTTCTCGAGCGGCGGCGAGGCGTGGCTCGAGGCGAGCCCGAGGTCGAACGGCGGCGCCGCCGCCACGATCGGGCGCTCCGCGGTGGGAATCTCGGCCAGCCCCTTGGCGATCACGAACGCGGTGAGCTGGTCCACCGCGGCCTTCGCCGCGGCCACGACGCCCCCCTGCGGCGGGTGATCCTTCTCGATGTCGTGCCAGACGTCGATGGCCGGCCGCTTGGGATCGATCCGCGCGGCCGCCTCCGTGAACTGGGCCTGCGCCTTCTTCAGTTCACGCAGCCCGATCGCCAACAGCGTCGGCGCCGGCAGGTCGATCAGCTCCTCGGCGCGGTAGCGCGCCTCGAGGTTCCGCTGGCCGATGGCGAACGACCCGTCCGCGGTCGGCAGCAGCGACGCCTGGTACCACTGCAGGAAGGCGTCGAGCGTCGCGGCGGCCGCCGCGGTTGCCATCGCGAGCGAGTCGCGGAGCTTGCTCGCCGGCAACTTGGCGAACGCGAGCGCGACGTCGCTGCCGATCGCCTCGCGCGCGCCCGTGAACATCCGCTGGCCGCGCTCGGCGTACAGCTTGGGCGGGTGCGACACGTTGGCCTTGAGCGCCGCGAGCAGCGCGTCGAGGCCGCGCAGCTTGGCAATCAGCGTGCGGGCGCGCACCTCGAGCGGCGCCGACTCCATCGTCATCAGGTTGTGGACGCCGGCGAACAGCGCGTCGCCGTAGACCATCGGGTTCTTCTTCCAGCTCGCGATCGTCTCGACGTCGAGCAGCCAGCCGTCGATGATCCCCACGAGGATCCGCTGGTCCACGCGTTCGTCGGGGGTGAGCGCGTTGGCCGGGAACGCCGCGATCAGCTTCCGCTCACGCTTGAGTGCCGTCACTTCGCGCGCCATCGCGCCGGCCGAGAAATCCTCCATCCGGTCGTCGTACGCGTGGATGCCGTTGCCGGCCGCGATCGAGGGATGCCGGCGGGCGAACGCGTCGAGCCACTGGTCCACCGCCATCGCGAAGGTGGCCGGCGTGCCCTGTGCCCCCGCGATGCGACCGGCTGGCCACGCGAGCACGCCGATCATCAGCGCAACCGCCCGCATCCACCGGGCACCGCGCGCACGGATTGACGTCGCGTGCGGACGAGAGCTCAGCCCATTCTGCTCGGCGCCAGAGGTATGCGTCCTGACAGCCGGCTGTGGGGCGAATCGCTGCGTCATGCGGGTCGGGCCTCCAGGTCCCCGCGCGCGATCCGCGCGCCGAGGGAGTTGATGACGAACACGGTGGCGAAGATGCATGCGCCCGGGGCCAGCGCGGCCCACGGCGCGACGGTCAGGCTCTGCTGCGCCTGGTAGAGCATGTTGCCCCAGCTGGGCGCCGGCGGGCGCACCCCGACGCCGAAGAAGCTGAGCGCAGACTCGAGCAGGATGCCGCGGCCGACGGCGAGCGTCGCCGCCACCGCGATGGTCGGCGCGGCGTTGGGCACGAGGTGTCGGGCGAGGATGCGCCATTCGGCCGCACCACTCGCCCGCACCGCGTCAATGAAGGGCCGGCCTCGCAGCGCCAGCACTTCCGCGCGCACCACGCGCGCGGTCTCCATCCAGCCGGTGGCGCCCACGAGCACGGCGAGCGCGGCCGCGCCGGGCTCGAGGATCGCCGCGGCCACCATGAGCAGCGGCAACCGCGGCATCGAGAGCAGGGCATCAGTCGCGCGCATGAGCAGCGTGTCGAGCGCCCCGCCACGCCAGCCGGCGCCGACCCCCACCACGACGCCCAGGCCCAGCGTCACCGCCGCCGACGCGAGGCCCACGAGCAGCGACAGCCGCGCCCCATGGAGCACGCGGCTCAGCACGTCACGGCCGAGGTCGTCGGTGCCCATCCAGTGCGCGACCGACGGCCCCGCGCGCCGCGCCGCGAGGTCGATCGCGTCCGGCGCGTGCGGGGCAAGCAGCGGCACCACGAGCGACGCCGCCACCAGCGCCGCGGCGATCGCCAGCGCGCGCCGCGCGGGCCGGTCCACCTGGGGGGCGCGTGGATCGCTCATGCGTCGCGCAATCGCGGGTCGATCCACCGGTATGCCACGTCCGCCACGAGGTTGAGCGTCACGATCGCCGTCGACGTCAGCATCAGGAACGCCATCAGCAGCGCGTAGTCCCGTCGCGCGAGCGCCTCGGCGAACAGCCCGCCCAGCCCCGGCCACGCGAACACGCTCTCCGTGACCACCGCGCCCGACACCAGCAGCGCCGCGTCGAGCAGCACCACCGTCACGAACGGCAGCAGCGCCGGCCGCAGCGCATGGCGCGCCAGGAGCGTGCCCTCGCGCACCCCGCGGCTCCGGGCCGCGCGCATCCACGGGGCCCGCAGCACCCCGTCCAGCGACGCACCGAGGTAGCGGGTCCACGCCGCGACGTGCACGGTGGCCAGCACGAGCGCCGGCAACGCGAGGTGGCGCAGCCGGTCCGCGAGTCCCGCGCCGTCGAAGGTCATCCGGCCGGACGAGGGCAGCCAGCGCAGCGCCACCGCGAACAGCAGCTGCGCCACCAGGCCCAGCCAGAACACCGGCAGCGAGATGCCGGCCGTGGCCATCGCGTCCACGACGGCGCCCCCGCGCGGCCGCCGGGCGCGCCAGAGCGACACCACGAGCGAGAGCACCAGCGCGATCGCGAGCGCGCTCGCCATCAGCTCGAGCGTCGCGGGCACCCGCTCGAGCAGCCGCGTGAGCACCGGCCGGCCATCGGTGAAGCTGTACCCCCAGTCGCCACGCACGAACGCCGCCAGCCACGCGAGATACTGCACCGCGAGCGGCCGGTCGAGCCCATACGCCTCGCGCAGCCGCGCGATGTCGGTCGCGCGCACGTTCGGGCTCGACAGGTACACGTCGAGCGGACCGCCCGGCACGAGGTGGAGCAGCGTGAAGCCGATCACCGACACCAGCAGCAGCAACGGCAGCGCCTGGGCGGCACGCCGGGCCGTCAGCTGGAATCCGTTCACGCGACGGCGCCCGCGCGCGCGACGCACGGCACGCGCCCCACGCTCACGGCGTGATCTCCCACTCGGCCACGTTCCAGAAGATGCCGGTGTTCGTCGGGTTGCCGCGGAATCCCTTGAGCGACACCGGCACGGCGTCGAGCCGCGTCACGTTGTACAGCCAGAGCTCCGGCACCTGCTCAGCGATCCGATGCTGCGCCGGGACCAGCAGGGCGCGTCGCTTGGCCTGGTCCACCTCGCGGTCCGCCGCCACGAGCAGCCGCGACAGCTCCGCGTCCTTGAAGTAGTTGATGTTGCGCCCCGCGGGCGGCGTCCGGTCCGCCGCGAAGAACAACAGCAGGTCCGGGTCGGCCGGCATCTGCCACCAGTGCAGCATCGCGTCGAACTCGCCCGAGAACCACTTGGTGCTGATGGCCGTCCCGTCCACGAGCTCGATCTTGACGTCGGCGCCGATGTCGTGCCACTGCCGCTGCAGCACCTGCGCCACGTTCTCGCGGACGACGAATCCCGCCTGGGTCATGAGCGTGAAGCGGAGCCTGGCCCCGTCCTTTGCGCGGATGCCGTCCGCCCCGGCGCGCCAGCCCGCCGAGTCGAGCAGCGCCTTGGCGTGGGCCGCGTCGAACGGCCAATGCGTGATCGAGTCGGTGTAGGCCCACGAGACGGGCTGCACCGGGCCGTGCGCCACCGGTGCGAGCCCGTCGAGGATGTTCTTCGTGATCGCCTCGCGGTCGATGCCCAGCAGCAGCGCGCGCCGCACCCGCACGTCCTGGAACGCCGGCACGGCGCGCTCGTTGAGCGTGACGTGCTCGTAGGCGTTGCCCGTCGTCTTCGCCACGCGCGTGCCCTTGGCGCCGGCGAGGTCGCGGGCGCGATCCCACGGCAGCAGCGCCACCACGTGCACTTCGCCCGCGAGCAGCTGGTTCACCCGCGTGGTCGTGTTCGGCACGAACCGGAACATGATCCGCTTGATGTGCGGCAGCGAGTCGCCACGCCAGTAGTGCGGCACGCGCTCGAGCAGCACGTACTCACCCGTCTTCCACTCGGCCACGTGGTACGGCCCCGTGCCGAGCGGATTCCGGTTGTACTACGTCGCCCGCTCGATGTCCTTCCCCTCGAGCACGTGGCGGGGCAGGGCGCCGCGCACGAACTGCAGGGCGTACGC
>JACQES010000316.1 GCA_016200495.1 Gemmatimonadota bacterium | reverse complement strand
GTTGCCGCTGCCGCAGCGGCGGCGCCAGCATCCCGCGTCGCGCCGGCAGCGCCGGCGTTCGCGGCCGCCCCTCCGCCGCGGGCCATCCCGGCGGCGCCGCCGCGCGCGGCCGAACCGCCCCACGCGCCCGACTCCATCATGTTCGCCCCGACCTTCGCGCTCGACGGCGACGTGGACCCGGCCGACTCGCTCTTCCGAGTGGCGAACGACCGCCTCGCGAAGGGCGACTACAAGGGCGCGGCCGAGCTGTTCCGCGCCGTGCGCCAGCGCTATCCCAAGTCGGCGCGGCTCGGCGAGGCGATGTACTTCGAGGCGTTCGCGCTCTACCGGGGCGGCGACCCGCAGCGCGCGCGCCTCGCGCTCGACGAGATGAAGTCGCGCTACCCGCAGCAGGCGGCGCGCGGCGACGCGAACACGCTGCGCACCCGAGTCTGCGGCGAGCTGGCGCGCCAGGGCGACGGCAGCTGCGCCGAGGAAGTGACGCGGGCGTCGGCGAGCGCCGCGTCGGGCGGCGAGGGCGGGTCGAGCGTGCGGATGGCGTCGAGCGGCAGCGGCGCGGCGCGCGGCGGCGCGCGGAGCGCGCGGTCGGGCGAGTGCGGCAACGACGACGACGAGGACGACGAGCGCATCGCGGCGCTCAACGCGCTCCTGCAGATGGATGCGGACCGCGCCCTGCCGATCCTGACCAAGGTGCTGGCGCGCCGCGACAAGTGTTCGGAGCGGCTGCGCCGGAAGGCGGTGTTCCTCGTCTCGCAGAAGTCGGGCAAGGAGACGGCGGACATCCTGCTCGCGACGGCCAAGGACGACCCGGATGCCGAGGTGCGCGAGCAGGCGGTGTTCTGGCTCTCGCAGGTGCGCGATCCGCGGGCGGTCGACATGCTGAACGGGATCCTCACGAACACGTCGGCCGAGCTGTCGCTCCGCGAGAAGGCGCTGTTCGCGCTCTCGCAGCACTCGGCGCCCAAGGCGGCGGAGCTCCTCCGCAACGTCGCCACCGACGACGCGATGCCGGTGGACCTGCGCGAGAAGGCGATCTTCTGGATCGGGCAGCGCCACGGCGACGAGTCGGCCGAGTACCTGCGGACGCTCTACCGCAAGCTGACGAACAGCGAATTGAAGGAGAAGGTGATCTTCTCCCTGGCGCAGAAGCGCGCGAGCGCGAACGAGGCGTTCCTGATGGGGATCGTCGGCGACACGAAGGAACCGATCGAGCTCCGCAAGAAGGCGATCTTCTGGGCGGGCCAGATGGGGGCGGACCTCGCGCAGTTCAACGGGCTCTACGCCAAGCTCGACGACCGCGACCTCAAGGAGCAGGTGATCTTCGCGTTCTCGCAGCGCCGCGAGGCGGCGGCGACGGACCGCCTGATCGAGATCGCGCGCTCGGAGAAGGACCGCGAGCTGCGCAAGAAGGCGATCTTCTGGCTCGGGCAGTCGCGCGACCCGCGCGCGACGGCGTTCCTGAGCGAGCTGGTGGACAAGTGAGCGCCCGCGGGTGGGGCCTCATCGCGGTCGCCGTGACGCTCACGGCGGTCGCCGGCACGACGGCGCGCGCACAGGGGAGCGTCGCCGACGCGATCGCGCGCGGCGGCACGGGGACGGTGCGGCTGTCGTTCCGCGCGCGCGCCGGCGTGTGCGGCAACGGCTCGGGCAACGGCTTCAGCACCAACGATCGCAGCTGGCGCGGCAAGAGGGGCGAGTGGGAGTCGGAGTGCGAGCCGGGCCCGGTGCGCGTGGCGGTGGACGTCGAGGACGGGAAGCCGGTGGCGCTGCGCTTCTACGTGGGCGGGCGCTGGGGCTCGTCCTCGGCGGCGCGCGACGCGGGGACGGTGGCCGCGGCCGAGGCCGGCGCCTACTTCGTGCAGCTCGCGGAGCGCGGCACGGGGCGCGTCGCCCGCGAGGCCATCGTGGTCGCGACGATCGCGGACTCGTCCACGCCGTGGCCGGCGCTGATCCGGATCGCGAAGGACGACAAGAAGGAACGCGAGCTGCGGAAGCAGGCGGTGTTCTGGCTCGGCCAGGCCGCGGGCGACGCCGTGGCGCCGCTCGACGCGCTGGCGCGCGACGACGACGAGGACATCGAGGTGCGCAAGCAGGCGGTGTTCGCGCTGTCGCAGCGGCCCAAGGACGAGGCGGTGCCGGCGCTGCTCGCGATCGCGCGCGGCAAGGGCGACGCGCGGATCAAGAAGACGGCGATCTTCTGGCTCGGGCAGAGCGGCGACCCGCGCGCCGTGGCCTACTTCGAGGACGTGCTGGGCAAGACGCGCTGAGCTACGGCAGGGTGAACGACGCGTTGAGGGGTGGTCGAGAGCCCCGACGTGTTGCGGACGATGAGGGCCACGCCGTAGCGCCCGCCCGACGAGTAGGTGCGCTGCGTGGTCCGCCCCAGCTGGAAGCTGTTGTCCTTGAAGTCCCACGTGTACGAATCGATGCCGATCTCGTCCTTGCTCTTCGAGGCGTCGAACGTGCAGGCGCGCGTGGACTTGACGCAGGTGATGGTGAAGGCCGCGGTGGGCGGCACCGGCGTGGTGCGGACGTCGAGCGTGCTCGTCGCGGTCTGGCCCGCGTCGTCGGTGACGGTGAGGACGGCGGCGTAGCGCCCCTGCACGGCGTACGTGCGCGACGCGGCGGTGCGCGTGCCGGTGACGGGCGCGCTGCCGTCGCCCCAGTTCCAGGCGTACCTGGTGATGCGTCCGTCATCGGACGAGCGCGAGGCGTCGAAGGTGCAGGAGCGGCCCGTGCAGCTGAAGAGCGCGGAGGCCACGGGCGGATTGTCCGTCACGGTGACGGAATCGGCCTTGGTGCTGGTGAGCCCCTGGCGGTCGCGCACCGTGAGCGACACCTGGTAGGTGCCGTTGGCGGGCATCGTCTTGTTGAGCGTCGAGGCGGTGCCGGTGCCGACGCCGGTGACCGTCCAGGCGTAGCCGGTGACGGCGGCATCATCGGTCGACCCGCGCCCGTCGAAGGCGCAGGCGCGGCGCGTGCACGTGGCGGTGAAGCTCGCGACGGGCGCCTGGTTGATCGTCGGCGTGCTCCCGCCCGGCGGGAGCGCCGGCGTGGCCGTGATGTACGCCACGCGATTGCCCGCGATCGTGCGTGCATCGCTCACGACGCCCGGCGTCGCGGCGCTGACCAGCGCGGTCTGCACCTGCGCGGGCGTCGCGTTGGGAAACGACTCGAGGTAGAGCGCAGCCACCCCCGCCACGAACGGCGACGCCGCCGAGGTGCCGCTCCACGTGCGCGACCCCTGGTCGGCGGTGTTGAGGGCGCCGAGGACGTTGACGCCAGGGGCGAACAGGTCCACGCAGGTGCCGAAGTTCGAAAACGAGGCGCGCGCGTCGGCCGCGTCGCTCGCGG
>JACQES010000315.1 GCA_016200495.1 Gemmatimonadota bacterium | reverse complement strand
GGTTGGTGTCGCCCGTCCACTGCGTCGACGATCCGCCGGCGCCGTGGCAGAGGATGATGAGCGGCGCCGACATCGTGGGGGCATAGCCCGCGGGCACGTAGAGCGCGCCGTCCCGGCCGGTCGCGAGGCCCAGCGGATGAAGCCCCGGGGTCACGGTGCCCGTAGGGGGCTGCCGGCGCGCCGCGAGGTGCGACGTGTCGGGCGGCGTGCGGGTCGGCAGCGTGAAGGCACCATCGCAGGCGGCGATGAGCGCGCCACTGCCGGCGCCCAGCAGGGCAAGGAACTCTCGACGAGTGTGGTGGGCGGCGTCCGGCATCGGGGCGGGGGCTCGTGACCCACGTTCTACTCGCGAGCGCGGCGCGAGTTTCCGGCGCGCCGTAGATTGCGCGAGTCGACGAACCCACCACGTGTCTCCATGATACGCCGCCGCGACTTCCTCACCGACCTCACGCGCTACGCCGCGCTCGCCGCGGGTGCGCCGGCCATGTGGCACATCGTGCGCCGCCTGCCCGGCGCTGGTGACCCGTTCACCCTGGGCGTCGCCTCCGGCGATCCATCCCCCACGGGCGTGGTGCTCTGGACGCGCCTCGCCCCGCAGCCGCTCGAACCCCTGGGCGGCCTCGGCAGCACGCGCGTCGAGGTGCGGTGGGAAGTCGCGGAAGACGAACGTTTTTCGAGGCTGGTGCACAAGGGGACGGCCACGGCGATACCGGAGCTCTCGCACGCCGTGCATGTGGAGGTGAACGGGCTGCACCCGGGGCGCTGGTATCACTACCGCTTCCTCACGGCCGATGGCGCGAGCCCGGTGGGGCGCACGCGCACGGCGCCGCGCCCCACCGAGGACGCGCCGCTCGCCTTCGCCGTCGCCTCGTGCCAGCACTACGAGTACGGCCACTACACGGCGTACGAGCACATGGCCAACGAGGAACTCGACCTCGTGCTCTTCCTCGGCGACTACATCTACGAGCAGGGCGCGATCCCGACGCGCGTGCGCATGCACGCGGGCCCGGAGTGCGTGACGCTCGAGCACTACCGCCAGCGCTACGCCCAGTACAAGACCGACGCCAACCTGCAGCGCGCGCACGCGCGCTTCCCGTGGCTCACCACGTGGGATGACCACGAGGTGTCGAACAACTACGCGCAGGACATCGGGCAGTTCGATCGCGGACCGACGCCCGCCACCGCCGCGCGCCGCACGGCCGGCTACCAGGCATGGTGGGAGCACGCGCCGGTACGCATTCCGCGCGCCGCCAACTGGCACGACCTCCGCGTGTACCAGCGCATGGCGTGGGGCCGCATGGCCGACCTCCACCTGCTGGACTGCCGGCAGTACCGCACCGATCAGGCCTGCGGCGACGGCAACAAGCCCGTGCCCTGCGGCGACTGGTCGGACCCCGCGCGCACGATGCTCGGCGCCGAGCAGGAGCAGTGGCTCATTGACGGTCTCAAGAACGGCAAGGGGCGCTGGCAGCTGATCGGCAACCCGGTGATGCTCGCCGCGCCGGACATCGCGCCCAAGGAGGGGACGGTGGTCTACATGGACGCGTGGTCGGGCTATCCCGCCGCGCGCGACCGGTTGCTGCGCGCGATCGCCGACCATGCGCCCAACCGCACCGCCGTCGTCACGGGCGACATTCACGCGAACTACATCTGGGAGCTGAAGACCGGCTTCGATCGGCCCGAGCGCGCCGTGGTGGCGGCCGAGTTCGTGGGCACGTCGATCACGAGCGACGGCGACGGGTCGGACGTGTCCAAGTACTACTACCCGAACAAGCTCGCCGCCCCCGACTCGCTCAAGTGGCACAGCGCGCGGCGCGGGTATCTCTCGTGCAAGGCGGACGCGACCTCCCTCACCTGCGACGTTCGGTCGCTCGCGTTCGTGTCGCGGCCGGGTGCGCCGCTCACGACGGCGAGCCGGTGGAAGCTGACGCACGGCAAGCCGGGGCTCGAGGCGGTGGGCGCATGACGTCACGCGCCACGCCTGTGCGCGCGCGGCCGTGCGCGGGGGCCGCGGCATGACGGCGCCCGACCGCGGCGGCCTCTCCGTCACCCCCGCCGGCGACGACCGCGACGGCTGGCTGCGCTTCGTCGCCGAGACGCGCGCGCTCGTGGGCGAGCACGACCCGGTCACCCTCCTGGCCGGCGCGCCCGAGCGCTACGCGCGCTCGCTCGCCCGCTTCACCACCGCCCAGCGCGACGTGCCCGAGCGCCCGGGCGCGTGGAGCGCCACGCAGGTGCTCGCGCACGTGGCCGACACCGAGACGGCGTGGAGCGTGCGCATCCGGCAGATCCTCGTGCTCGACGACTACGTCATGGACGGCTTCGACCAGGCCGAGTGGGCGGCGCGGCTGCCGTACGCCACGTGGAACGCGGAGGAATCCCTCGCCTTGTTCGCGCAGCTGCGCGCGCGCAACCTGACCATCTGGCAGTCACTCTCCGCGGCCGAGTGGGAGCGGAGCGCGCGCCATGGCCACCGGGACGGGCGCGAGTCGCTGCGCGACATCGCGCGCCTGCTCGCGGGGCACGACCTCCGCCATGAGCGGCAGCTCGCGCGCATCCGCGCGAGCCTCGGCTGAGCGCGTGGCCACGATCGTCCTCACCGGCGCGACGTCCGGCATCGGGCGGCAGGCGGCGCTCTCGCTCTCCGCCGCGGGGCACCGCCTGCTGGTGGTCGGCCGCAACGACACGCTGCTCGAGGCGCTCGTGCGCGACTGCACGGCGCGCGGTGGGCCGGCGCCCGAGCCCTTCCGGGCCGACCTGTCCCTCATGCGCGAGGTGCGGCGCGTGGCCGCCGAGCTCTCCGCGGCAGCGCCGGCCATCGACGTGCTGGTGAACAATGCGGGCGCCATCTTCGACACGCGGCGCGAAACGGCCGAGGGGCTCGAGATGACCTTCGCGCTCAACCACGTCGCGTACTGGCTGCTGACGCGGCTCCTGCTGGGCAACCTCGCGGCGGCACCGGAGGGGCGCGTCGTGTCCACCGCGAGCGCCGCGCACGCACGCGGCCACCTCGACTTCGCCGACCTCCAGTCCACGCGGCGCTACACCGGCTGGGGGGTGTACGGCACCTCCAAGCTCGCGAACATCCTGTTCACCCGCGAACTCGCCCGCCGGCTCTCGGCCGATCCGCGCACGCCGCACGTGACGGCGAGCTGCCTGCATCCGGGCTTCGTCGCGACCAGGTTCGGGGACGACAACGGACTCCTCATGAGCGCGAGCATCCGCGCCGCGAAGGTGGCCACGGCGTTGTCCGAGGAGAAGGGCGCCGACACGCTCATCTGGCTCGCGACGGCGAGCGACCCCGCGTCGCGCCACGGCGGCTTCTTCGAGAAGCGGCGGCCGGGGACGCTCACGGCCGAGGCGCGCGATGACGAGGCCGCCCGCAGGCTGTGGGATGCGACGGCGGCCATCACGGGCGAGCCGGCCTGAGCGCGAGGCGGAAGGAGGGCGCGCAGGTGTACGGATCGCGAGTTGCAGAGGGGTCGGCGGAGGCGAACGGTGGAGCACCGATTGCAGGTCACGCGACCGCTGGCCGCACACCGCGCACGCGCGACGTCGCCCCGCAGGCACGCTACCGCCATATTCCGCGCGAGCCCTCACCCACCGTCCCATGCGCGCCGAACCCGTCCTCCCGTCCGCCGACCTTGACGACACGGTCGAGTTCTACACCTCGCTTGGCTTCGCCGTCACCTACGACGACCGGGCGGGCGACGGCTACGTGATCCTGACCATGGACGGCGCCACGCTCCACTTCTTCGAGCACGGCGCGCTCGACGCCACCGGGAACGACGCCGGGGCCTACCTCCACGTGGACGACGCGCACGGGCTCCACCAGCGCTGGAGCGCCCTCGGCCTCACCCCCGAGAACCTCCCGCGGCTCATGCCGGTCGAGGACCAGCCGTGGGGGAAGCGGGAGTTCCTCGTCGTGGACCCGGACGGGAACGTGCTCCGCGTGGGCCAGGACCTGCCGGGCGCCGCCTAGGCCGAGGGGGCGCTTCCCGGCGCGGTCCCGCTCCGGGAACGGCGATTCGGGCACCAATCCGGCGCTTCGTACCTATATGTGGAGGGGCGGGGACGAGGAAACTCCCGCCAGGCTCCGCCAGACCAACCCGAGGCGCGCTCCGCGCCTCACCCAGCATGACGAGCGTTCCGCGCTCGACGAGGATGACCCGATGACCACCGCCAACCGTCCCTTCACCAAGCCCTCGGCCGACGAGCTCAAGAAGACGCTCTCGCCGCTGCAGTTCAAGGTCACGCAGAAGGAGGGCACCGAGCCGCCCTTCAACAACGAGTACTGGAACAACCACGACGAGGGGATCTACGTGGACATCGTGAGCGGCGAGCCGCTCTTCTCGTCGCGCGACAAGTTCGACTCGGGCACCGGGTGGCCGAGCTTCACGAAGCCGATCGCGCCCGACGCCGTGGTCAACCACGAGGACCGATCGTTCTTCATGCGGCGCGTCGAGGTGCGCAGCAAGGTCGCCGACTCGCACCTGGGCCACGTGTTCGACGACGGCCCCAAGCCCACCGGGCAGCGCTATTGCATGAACTCGGCGGCGCTGCGGTTCATTCCCGTTGCGCGGCTCGAGGCCGAGGGCTACGGCGAGTTCGCCAAGCTGTTCGGCCGGGAGGGCGCGTGACCCAGACCGAGATCGCCACGCTCGGGGGCGGGTGCTTCTGGTGCCTCGAGGCGGTGTACGCGGAGTGCCGCGGCGTGCTCGGCGTGAAGTCGGGCTACGCCGGCGGTCACGTGGAGCGGCCCACGTACGAGCAGGTGTGCGGCAAGAAGACCGGGCACATCGAGGTCGTGCAGGTCACCTTCGATCCCACGCAGGTGAGCTACCGCGAGCTGCTGCAGGTGTTCTTCACGATCCACGACCCGACCACGATGGACCGGCAGGGCAATGACGTGGGGCCGCAGTACCGGAGCGCGGTGTTCACGCAGTCCGACGCCCAGGCCGCGACGGTGCGCGAGGTGATGGCCGAACTCACCGCCGAGGGGATCTTCGACGGGCCGATCGTCACCGAGATCCGGCCGTTCACGACGTTCTGGCCGGCGGAGGAGGAGCACGACGACTACTTCGCGCGCAATCCGTGGAATCCGTACTGCTCGTTCGTGGTCGCGCCGAAGGTCGCCAAGTTCCGCAAGAAGTTCTACGGCGCGCTGGCGACCAAGGCGTAGCCGGGTACGCGCTCGCTGATCGCCGGGCCCCGTCGCATCGCGGCGGGGCCCTCGCGCTAGGTGGCGGTCGCGGGCGTCGGCACGCCCTCGACCGAGCGCGCGAGGCACCACTGCGCGCCCCAGTACGTGGCGAGGATGGCGACCGTGGCGAGCGGGAAGGGCATCACGAAGCGCTCGACGCCGAGGAGCGTGTCGCTGACCATGAAGAGCGTGGCGCCGATCGCGGCCAGCCGGGCTCCCGCGTCGGGCGCCACCATCACGCGCACGCGCGCCTGCATGGCCATCGTGCCGAGCACGATCATGTAGAGCGCCACAGGCCCACGGAGGCCGGGCTCGACCGCGCGCAGCAGCGTGCCGAGGAGGAGGGCGAGCAGGGCGCCGATCACGACCACGGGCTGCTTGCGCGCGAGAAACGCCACGCCGTCGGTCATCGCCCAGAGATACGCGAGATGCCCGACGAGGAAGCTGCCCAGCCCGAGCGGGAAGAGTCGCTCGTCGGGGATCATGAGGAGGATGTCGCCCAAGGTGCCGAGCGCGAGGCCGGCCACGATGCCGCGGCGGTAGCGCGGCGAGCGTCCCGGGGTGGCGGTCGCCGCGAGCCAGAGACAGGCGAGCGTCGCCGTCGGCTTCGCGACATAGTGCAGCCACGGCAGCTTGAGCAGCGTGGCGCCGATGGCCACGATGGCGGCGGCGAGGACGACGCGCGTCCCTAGGGCAGTGCGCATGAACAAAAGTTAACGACGGCGCGGCGTCGCTCTTTGCGCAGCGGTCGCGCGCAGTTCATGTTTCTGCGCATGGCCGTGTTCCTCGTCTGCCCAAAGTGCGACGAAAGTTCGGTGGTTGAGCGCCTCCCGGTGGAGGCGTGTCCCGAGTGCGGGACTCCCTATCCGACCCAGGCGCGCCTCGCGGCTGAAGCCGCCCTCATCCGGTCGCAGGCCACGAAGCCCGGGCTCCTCGTCGTGGGGCAGATGCTGTCGTCCATGGGCGGCGGCATTCTCCTCTCGGTGTTCGTGCTCGCGGCGATCGGGCGCGGCCAGCTCACCCTGTTCGGTGAACAGGTGACCGGCATGGAGTTCATCGGGCGCGCCGGCCCCACGCTCGGCTCGATCGGGATCCTGCTGGCGGTCATCGCCGTCGGGCTCTCGCGCAACGCGCGCTGGACGCGGCCCCTCATGATCGCGGTGTGGGCGATTCCGGTGGTCAACGGGCTGTTGCGCCTCGCCACGGGGCACTTCGGCGAGGGCACGCTCATCATCCCGTTCGTGATCTCGGTGATCGCGCTGCCGATGTCGGTGGTGTACCTGTACCGCCGCGAGAACGTGATCCGCTACTTCGACACGCTCAAGCGCGCCGACGAGACCAAGCCGGCCTGACGCGCCCGCGCGCCCTCAGGGCGCGCAGGCACCGGTGCCCAGGCGCGCCACGAGCGTCTCGAAGTGCGGGCGGTTGACCTCGAAGGTCCCGCGCACGCCCGTGTAGGCGATCACCACGATGCGCCTGGGCAGCCGGCGCACCACGGCGACGGTGGGACGCGCCGCGTTGTCGGGGCCCTGGTACCACGCGCCCGGCGCCTCCGTGTGCCCCATGGGCTTGAGCTCCATGCGCTGCACGACTTCGCTGACGAAGCGCGCCGAGTCGGCGACGGGCGCCGCCGTCACGAAGACGTGCGCGGCCGACGCCCCAGCGGGCGACTTGTCGGGCGCGACGAGCGTCGAGAGGATCACGGTCTCGGCGCGCACGCCGTTGGCGGTCATCTCCATCCCCACCGGTTCCGTCATGAAGAAGAACGGGTAGCACACGCGCCACGCGTCGTCCTCGCTGCCCGCGACGAGGTACGGGCTCACGAAGCGCACCTTGAGCCCGCGCTGGGTGAGCTCGTACGGGGGCGGCGCCGCGGTCCAGTGGGCCGTGACGAGGAAGGCGCCGGGATCGCCGAAGCCGCCGGCGAGCACGAACGGGCTGATGGCGTTGGTGTCGCCCGGCGCGGGGAGGGCGCCGCCCCGCACCTTGGCCTCGGCGGAGACGTACACGTAGAGCCGCTCGCGCACGAGGCGCGACTCGGTGGGGGTGAGCGTGTTGCGATGCTCGCGCAGCCAGACGTTGAACGCCGCGCGGTCGCCCGGGAGGCCGTCCTTGGGGGTCGGCGTGGGGGCGCGGAGCGGGGCGGTGCTCCAGCCCTGCGCGTCAGCCGGACGGGCGGCGAACAGGACCAGCAGGGCGGCGAGGGCCGCGCGGAGGCGTGTGGGCATGCCGAAGGTTATCGACCTGGGGCGGGATCGCGCGGGCGTGGTGCCGCGCGCGGCGCCTCGGGCCGGGCGACCCGCTCAAGGACGTCAAGGGCGCCGATGAGCCGGGCACGCTCGCGCGCGGGCAGGGCGGCGATGGCGTCGGTGAGGGCGGCGACCCGACGGCGGCGGCCCTCGTCGAGCAGCCGGCGGCCGCGCGCCGTGGCCACGGCGCGGCGGACGCGCGCGTCGGCCGGGTCGGGCTCGAGGGCGACGAGGCCGAGCTGGGCGAGGTCGCGCACGACGCGGGTGATGGTGGGGGGGCGCACCTGCTCGCGGCGGGCGAGGTCGCCCAGCGTGATGGGCCCGCCGAAGACGATGACGGAGAGCGCGGAGAGGCGCGGCGCGGAGAGCCCGCTCGCGTCGTCCTCGGTGCGGAGGCGGCGGAGCAGGTGGATGGCGGCCGAGTGGAGGCGGTCGGCGGCGCGGGCGGCGGCGGGTTGACGGGGCGGCATGGACGTGTAGTTTGTTTAGCTAAGCTAAGTAATATGCGTCGCCGCCGCCACTGGAGGATCGCCCCATGCCCGCCGCCCCCGCCACCGTTCCGCACGCCCTCGGCCAGGTCGCCCTCACCGTCAAGGACGTGGACCGCGCCGTCGCCTTCTACCGCGACGCCGTCGGCCTTCCGTTCCTGTTCCAGTTCCCGGGCCTCGGCTTCTTCAGCATGGGCGCCACCCGGCTCATGCTCTCGCTCCCCGAGACGCCCGAGTTCGACAAGCCCGGCTCGGTGCTCTACCTGAGCGTCGGCGACATCGACGGCGCGTTCGCGCGGATGCAGGGGGCGGGGGTCGCGTTCCGCGACCAACCCCACGTCGTCCACCGTGCCGGCGGCAGCGAGCTGTGGATGACCTTCTTCGTCGATCCCGACGGGAACCTGCTCGCCCTCATGCAGGAGAAGCCGGCCGCGGCGTGACCCGGCGCACGCCGGGCGCCCCCGGCCCGGCGTGACCTTCCGGAGGCCCGGGGCGTCCCCCCTCTCGAGCCCCACCGCCTCTGACCCCGCCGGAGTCCCCATGGCCTTCCGTATCCGCTCCCTCGCCGTGCTTGCTGCCTGTGCCCTTGCCGCCTGCGGCAAGGAGGCGGAGCCGCCCAAGCCCCAGATCGGCTTCCGCGTCCAGTCCGTGGACCTCGGCAAGTCGGTCGGCGCGAACAAGAAGGTCCTCAAGCCGGCCACGACGTTCGCGCCCAGGGACACGATCTACGCCGTCGTGAACTCGATCGGCACGTCGCAGCGCGTGACGATGGTCGCCACCTGGCTCGACGCGAAGGGCGGGACGCTGGCCGAGTACACGCAGCTCGTGGCGCCCACCGGGCCGGCGGCGACCGAGTTCCATGTCGTGCACGCCAAGGGGTTCCCCGTGGGCAAGTACGCGGTGACGCTCACCGCCAACGGAACGCCGGTGGCGAACAAGCCGTTCGAGGTGAAGGGCAAGTGACCGAGGCGCGCGAGCTCAAGCGCCTCGCCGCCGAGCTCGACCATGGCATGCGCGGCACCCCATGGCATGGCAACGCCCTCACGACGATCCTCGAGGGCGTGACGGCCGACGTGGCCTTCGCGCACCCGATCGCCGGCGCGCACTCGATCTGGGAGCTGGTCCTCCACATCACCGCGTGGACGCACGAGACCACGCACCGCCTGCGCGGCGGCGTGCCCGGCGAGCCCGGGGAAGGCGACTGGCCGGCCGCGCCGCTCGCACCGAGCGAGTCGCAGTGGGGCGCGGCGCAGACGCGCATGATCGCCGCGCACGAGGCGCTGCTCGCCACGATCGCGCGGCTCGACCCGGCCGAGCTCGACGCGCCGCCGATCCACGGCAAGGGGAGCATGGGCACCGGCGTCAAGCACCGCGTGCTGGTGCACGGGCTCGCACAGCATCATGCTTATCATGGCGGGCAGATCGCGCTGCTCCGCCGCGCCGCGCAGGCTCCCGCGACGAGCTGACGTCGCCCGGTCGGGGGACGCGGCGCTTCCTTCCCAGCCCACCCCTGAACGCCATGCAGGATTTCGAACGCCTGGGCTCGTTCTACCTCGGCACCGAGGTGGACGCCGGCACGCTCAAGCCCGCCGAGGCGCTCTGCCTCGCGGACGCGAAGGACTTCACCACCCACGCCGTCGTCATCGGCATGACGGGCAGCGGGAAGACCGGCCTCGGGATCGGCCTCATCGAGGAGGCCGCGATCGACAAGATCCCCGTCATCGCGATCGACCCCAAGGGCGACCTCGGCAACCTGCTGCTCACCTTCCCGTCACTCGCGCCGGCCGACTTCCGCCCGTGGGTCGACGCGCACGCGGCGCAGGAGCAGGGGATGGACGCCGACGCCTTCGCCAAGGCGCAGGCGGAGGCGTGGCAGAAGGGGCTCGCCGCCTCGGGGCAGGACGGCGCGCGCGTGCAACGGCTCAAGGACGCGGCCGAGTTCGCGATCTACACGCCGGGCTCGGGAGCGGGAATCCCGATCAGCGTGCTGCGGTCGTTCGCCGCGCCGCCGGCCGCGCTCAAGGACGACGCCGACGCATGGCGCGAGCGGGTGCAGGCGACCGCCACCGGCGTGCTCACGCTGGTCGGCGTCGACGGCGACCCGATGCAGTCGCGCGAGCACATCCTGCTCGGCGCGATCCTCGAGCAGGCGTGGGGAGCGGGCAAGTCGCTCGACCTCGCGGGGCTCGTGGCGGCCATCCAGCAGCCGCCGATGACGCAGGTGGGCGTGATGGACGTGGACTCGTTCTTCCCGCCCAAGGAGCGGTTCGCGCTCGCGATGAAGATGAACGGGCTGCTCGCGTCGAGCGCCTTCCAGGCGTGGACACAGGGGGTGCCGCTCGACGCGGGGGCGCTGTTCAACGCCGAGTCGGGGAAGCCGCGCGTGTCGGTGGTGAGCATCGCGCACCTGTCGGACGCCGAGCGGATGTTCTTCATGAGCATGCTGCTGGCCGAGATCATCGGCTGGATGCGCACGCAGCCGGGCACGGGAACGCTTCGCGCGCTGCTCTACATCGACGAGCTGTTCGGCTTCATGCCGCCCACGGCCGCGCCGCCGACCAAGGCGCTGCTCCTGACGCTGCTCAAGCAGGCGCGCGCGTTCGGGCTGGGGGTGGTGCTCGCGACGCAGAACCCGGTGGACCTCGACTACAAGGGACTCTCCAACGCGGGACTGTGGTTCATCGGCCGCCTGCAGACGGAACGCGACAAGAAGCGGCTGATGGACGGGCTCGAGGGGGCGCAGACGGGGAGCGGGTTCGACCGCGACAAGACCGAGCAGCTGCTCGCATCGCTGCCCAAGCGCACCTTCCTGATGCACAGCGTGAAGGCGTCGGCGCCGACGCTGTTCAGCACGCGCTGGACGCTGTCGTACCTCGCGGGGCCGATGACGCGCGAGCAGATCAAGCAGGTGATGGAGGGGAAGCGGCCGGGGGGGGTGGCGGCCAAGGGCGGCGCGGCGCGTGGCGCGACGGCAGGCGCGAGTGGTGCGAGCGGCGCGAGTGGCGCGAGTGGTGGAACAGGCGCGGGTGACGCGGCCGCGAGCGCGACGGCGAGCGCGACTGGTGTGAGCGCGGGCGCAGCATCCGTCGCGTCGACCGCTGCCGGGGCCGGTGCCCGACCCGTGCTCGCCCCCAACGTGCCGCAACTCTTCATTCCGTTGTCGAAGCTAGGCGACGAAGAGCTTCACCGCGTGGGTCAAGACGAGCCAGGCGCTCACGCTCTGGCAGTGCAAGGATCCCAAGCAGACGTCCAACCCCGGCGAGAGCGAGCGCGACTTCCGCGCCCGCCTGCAGCTGCTGGCCCGCGAGGACCGCGACGGCGGCGTGCAGAAGCTGCGCGACAAGTACGCGGGGAAGGTCACCGCGCTCGAGGAACGGATCCGCAAGGCGCAGGCGCAGGTCGAGAAGGAGCAGGCCGACGCGAGCGCGAGCAAGCTGCAGGCCGCGGTGTCGGTGGGGAGCGCGGTGCTGGGCGCCCTGCTTGGGCGCCGCACGGTGAGCGCGGCCAACATCGGGCGCATCGGGACGGCGGCGCGCGGGGTGACCCGCATCGCCAAGGAGTCGGGCGACGTGGGGCGGGCCACCGACACGGTGGCCGCGCTGCAGCAGCAGCTGGCCGACCTGCAGGCCGAGATCGAGGCCAAGGCCAAGGAACTCGGCACCGACTTCGACGCGGAGCACGCCGAGCTGGTGGAGGTGCCAGTCAAGCCCAAGGGCACCGACATCACGGTGCACACGGTGGCGCTCGCGTGGGCGCCGCACTGGGTGGCCGGGGGAACGCGCACGCCGGCGTGGTGAGGCTCGCGGGGCCTTCACGCGGCCAGCGGTGACGCGTGCGGCGGCCCGTTTGCGCGGCGCACGAACGCACACCGTCTGTTTTCCGCGAATTGTCGCGCGGCCGTGCACCGCGCCCTTGCGGTGCGGCGCTCGCACCGCGACCGTTCCCGCGTGCAACAGCCGGCGCCAGGTCGCCGGGTGACTCCCCCCTGCGGAGGCAGCAGTCGTGATCAAGGAATTCGTTGACTTCCTCAAGCAGTACGGCGTGGTCGGGCTGGCGATCGCCGTCATCATCGGCGGCAAGGCGAACGCGATGGTCACGGCGTTCGTGGACGGGATCCTGATGCCGATCGTCGGCGCGCTCATTCCCGGCGGCGCGTGGCGCACCGCCACGATGGACGTCGGCCCGGTCAAGTTCCTCCTCGGGCCGCTCCTCGGCGCGATAATCGACTTCGTGATCGTCGCGGCGCTGGTCTTCGCGATCGCGAAGACGGTGCTCAAGCAGGAAAAGGTCGCGAAGCTCTAGCGCGAGGGCGGGGCACGCGCCCGGCGCGTGTCCCGCCAGCGGCGGCGCCACGGACAGCGGCCCGATGACCGGCGCCGCGCCCTACGCCCCTTGCAGCACGCGGGCGAACACGTCGGCGTCCACGTTGCCGCCGCTGAAGATGAACCCGACCCGGCGGCCGGCGATCGCGTCGCGCTCCGCGAGCATCGCGGCGAGCGGCGCCGCCGCGGCCCCCTCCGCCACGTTGTGCGTGTCGCTGAACAGCGCGCGCATCGCGGCCGCGACCTGGGCGTCCGTCACCTCGAGCACGCGCGCGACCTTGCCGCGCATGGCGTTGAGGGCGGCCGGCACCGGCGTGCGGCACGCCATGCCGTCGGCCAGCACGGTGCTCACCGCGTGCGACTCGGGGCGCCCGGCGGCGAGCGACCGCGCGTACGCCGGCGCGTGGGCCGAGACGACTCCCACCACCTCGGTCGCGAGCCCGAGCGCGTCGCGCGCCGCGATCACCCCGCAGATCCCGGAGCCGAGGCCGATGGGCACGTACACCGCGTCGAGCGCCGGCGCGCCGCGGAAGAACTCGAGCGCGTACGTGCCCACGCCCATCACGAGCCACCGGTGGAAGCTCGGCAGCCGGTACCAGCCGCGCTCGACCGCCAGCCGGTCGGCCACTTCCACCGACGCCTGGAAGTCGTCGCCCGCCTCGATCAGCTCGGCGCCGAGGGCGCGCATGGCGGCGTTCTTCTCGGTGGAGTTGCCGTGCGGCACGACGACGGCCACCGGGAGGCCGTGCGCGCGCGCCGCGACGGCCACCGACTGGCCGTGGTTGCCGCGCGTGGCCGTCACGACGCCGGCGACGCGCATGCCGCTCGCCGCGAGCTCGTGGAAGAAGACGTGGCCCCCGCGGACCTTGAACGCCCCCACCGGCGTATGGTTCTCGTGCTTGACCCACACCTCCGCACCCACGCGGGCGTCGAGCAGCGGCCAGCGCTGCTGCGGCGTGGGCGGCATCACGGCGTGCACGAGTGCGCTCGCACGCTCGAGCTCGGCGAGGGAGGGCAGGAGTGGATGGTCGGCCATGCGAGGAGCTTAAGGCGCGCGCAGGCCCTGCACCACACGCGTGCACCCGGCGAGATTCCCGGGCATGGAGTGCGTGCTCGTCTCCTGCGCGATGCTCGCGGCGCCGACGCCGTCGGATGCGCTGCTCGCGCGCGCGCTCGAGGCGCGCGGCATCGCGGCGCGGCACGTGGCGTGGGACGCGCTCGACCCCGCCGAGAGCGCGGGGCGCGCGCTCTGCCTGCGGTCCACGTGGGACTACCACCGGCGGGCGGACGCATTCCTGTCCTGGCTCGACGCCTGCGAGGCCGCGGGCGCGCGCGTCGAGAACGCCCCGTCGCTGGTGCGCTGGAACGCCGACAAGGGCTACCTGCGGGAGTTCGCCGCGCGCGGGATCGCGCTTCCCGACTCGGCCTGGTTCGCGCCGGGCGAGCGGCCCGACCTCGCGAGGCTCGCGGCCGAGCGCGGCTGGCGCGAGTTCGTGATCAAGCCGCGCACCTCGGCCACGGCGCACGGCACGCACCGCCTCGCGGCGGGCGCCACGCTCGCGGACACGGACTGGGCGCCCATCCTCGCATCGGGTGCACTCGTGCAGGAATTCCTCGAGGAGATCACGACGGGCGAGCTCTCGCTCCTGTATGCGGGGGGCGCCTACTCGCACGCGGTGCGCAAGGTGCCTGCGCCGGGCGACTACCGCGTGCAGAACGACTTCGGCGGCCGCGTGACGGCAGTCGAACCGAGCGCGGCCGCGCGCGCGCTGGCCGACGCGACGCTCGCGGCGGCGCCCGCGCCGACCACGTATGCGCGCGTGGACATCGTCGAGACCGCGCGCGGGCCGCGGTCGATGGAACTCGAACTGATCGAGCCCGAACTCTTCCTGCACGTCGTTCCGCCGGCCGCCGCGCGCTTTGCCGACGCGGTGGCGGCCGCCTTCACCCATCGCTCCCTCGTGCCATGACCGACGACTCGATGCGCTATCCCGTTGGGAAGTTCACCATGCCCGGCTCGCTCACCCCGGCCGAGCGCACCGCCGCGATCGCGGTGCTCGAGGCGTTCCCGGCGCAGCTGCGAGCGGCGGTCGCGGGGCTGAGCGACGCCCAGCTCGACACGCCCTATCGCGACGGAGGCTGGACGGTGCGGCAGGTGGTGCACCACGTGCCGGAAAGCCACATGCACGCCTACTGCCGCGTCAAGTTCGCGCTCACCGAGGACAACCCCGAGATCAAGCCGTACAACGAAGCGGCGTGGTCGGCGCTGCCCGACCAGGCGACGGCGCCGGTCGAGGCGTCGCTCCGCCTCATCGCCGGCGTGCACGGGCGGCTGGTGACGCTGCTGCGACTGCTCGCTCCCGCGCAGCACGCGCGCACGCTGCGGCATCCCGAGAACGGCCCGATGACGATCGATGACGTGACGGCGATGTACGCGTGGCACTCGCGACATCACCTGGCGCACATCGTGAACCTGAAGCAGCGGAAGGGGTGGTGAGCATGGCGACGGAGGACAGGACGACGACGCGGCGTGCGGCGCTGGCGCAGCTCGCGGTGCTCGCGGGGGCGGCGCTCTGGCCGCGTGCGGCGCACGCACACGATTCGCTGGCCGACGCACGCGGAAACGGTGGCGTCCGGGCGCCCGCGCCAACGGCGGCGCACACCGCGCTCCCGCCCATCACCGTCTACAAGAGCCGCAGTTGCGGCTGCTGCAAGAACTGGGTGCAGCACATGGTGGCGGCGGGCTTCACGGTGAACGCCGTGGATTCGGAGGACGTGGGCGCGGTGAAGGCGCAGATGGGGATCCGCGAGCAGTACCAGTCGTGCCACACGGGATTGATCGGGCGCTACGTGATCGAGGGCCACGTGCCCGCCGACCTCGTGAAGCGGCTCGTGGCGGAGAAGCCGGATGCGCTGGGCCTCGCGGTGCCGGGGATGCCGGTCGGGTCGCCGGGAATGGAGCAGGGGCCGGCGGAGAAATACGACGTGCTGCTGCTCACGCGCACGGGCAAGGCGAGCGTGTACGCGAAGCGGTAGCCGGCGGCTCGTGACCGCGCGCGCGGCGGCATCACCCGCGCCGCGGTCGCGCGCGTCGCCCCGCGGCCGTCAGCGCCGCTCGAAGCGCCCCGTCTTCTCGGTGAGAACGATGCGGTAGATCGCGGCGGGCGGCACCGACTGGTCGGCTTCGTCGGGGTGCGGGCGCCCGTGCGTCGGCGTCGTCGCATGCGCGGCCATCAACGGCGAGAAGCGCGCGACGAGCAGGTTGAGGGCGCGCATCGCGTCCGCGCCGTGCAATTCCTCGAAGCGCCCCCACGCGATGACGCTCCGCCAGTTGGCGAGGTTCTCGACGGCGTCCACCTCGACGCACACGGGATGCCCGCCGCGCAGGAGTCGCAGCTTGTGCCCGTCGTTCGAATGCGCGTAGATCGCGTCGTCCTCGTAGGCGTAGTTCACGGGCACCACGTAGGGCCGGTCGCGATCGCAGAGGCCGAGGCGCGCCACCCACTCGGCGCGCAGCACGTGCTCGATTTCGTGTGGGGAGAGTTCGCCCAGCATGAGGTGCTCCGCGCGGGGGGGGGCAGGGCGCTCGACGCGACGCGACAGCGCGCGCGGCGTGCGATCGCGGCGCCCTGACGCAAGATGGCCGCGCCGGAGGCACGGGCCATCGGCGTTCCACCGACAGGGCGTGAGGAGAGTGCCGGGCGAGCGGTGCTGCTGGCGCTACCGCCGCCGGCGGCGCACCAGCGCGACCAGGGCGAGGCCCGGAGCGAGCAGCAGCGCGACCGCGGGCTCGGGCACCACGCTCGAGACGTCGTCCACGCGCAGGTCGTCGAGCACGATCTGGTTGCCGATGCCGCCCAGGCTGAAGTCGGGCACGCCCAGGTCACCGTCGAAGGTCACGGCGTCGACGTTCGTGAAGTTGAACGTCACGAAGAGCGGGACGTCGTACTGGAGCGTGAGGGTGCGCGCGTTGACGAGCGCACCGCCGCGGTACCCCCGCACCGTCACCTGCAGCGCGCGCGACCAGGCCGCGGTGAGCCAGCCGTCGAGGAAGTCGAATCGCGTGGTCGACGAGACGCCACCGGCCGATGGCGCGAACGGGCCGGCCCCCGCGCTCACCTGGACGTAGCCGACGCGCGTGCCGGGACGCGCGCCGAACGCGTAGCCGTTGAACGGGCCGGCCGGCGGATTCGCCTGCCCGCACTCGGCGACGCTGGCCCAGCCGATGCCACTCCAGTCGAGGCCGCCGTAGCTCGCGATCGTGTTGCCACCGCAGCCCTGGGACGAGACCCCGTTGAACGCCTCGAAGTCGAGCACGCGCGGGCCGGCGACTAGCGAGGCGGCCTGCGCGTGCGCGGGGCCCGCGATCGAGGCCCCGATCACGGCGGTCGCGGCGATGCGTGCAAGAAGTCGGCGAAGGGTCATGCCCGAGAATGTGGCAAGAATCAGGCCGATGAGCCAGAGCGTCCGGGGGCTGTAAGCAGTTACGCACCATTACGTTATGGCCATGGCCGGAGCAGGCGAGATATCACAAAGCAGATGGCGTGGCGGGACCGCCACAGCACTCGTCGCGCTCGCGGGACTGATCGGCGCGCTCGCGGCAGGGCTGCTGTTCGAGCAGGCGGTGCCGCAGGTGCGGCTCGAGCAGCGCCTCACCGCGCCGCTGGCCCTCGAGCGTGCGCGCGCGTTCGCGGCGGCCCACGCGCTGCCCTTCGCGGGACGCACCGCGGTGCGATTTGCCGAGGACGATTCGCTGCAGGTCTTCCTCGAGCTGTCGGACTCGGGCGGCAAGGCCGCGCTCGACCGGGTGGCGCGTGCGGGCGACGTCGCGCTCTACCGCTGGACGGTGCGGGCCTTCGCGCCGGGCGACGTGCACGAGACGCGCGTGCGCCTCGCGCCGGACGGACGGGTCACGGGGTTCGCGCGGCGGTTCGCCGAGTCGGACGCGCGGCCCGCGCTCGACTCCGCGACCGCGCTCGCGCGCGCACGCGACGTGCTCACGAACTGGATGGCGCAACGCGCGGGCGACTGGACGCTCATGACCGCCTCGCACGAGGTGGTGCCCGCCAGCGGGCGCGTGGACTGGTCGTTCACCTTCGAGCACGTGACGCGCCGCGTGGCCGGCGCGCGCGTGCGGTTCGTCGTGGACCTGGCGGGCGACGCGCCACGCGGGGCGGGGGAACACGTGGTGATCCCCGAGGCGTTCGCGCGCCGCTACGCCGAGATGCGCTCGAGCAACGAGCTGTTCGCGCAGATGGCGACCTTCGGCTTTCCGCTCTACGGCCTGATCGCGCTCATCGCCCTGTACCGGGGCCAGCGCGACGGCACGGTACGCTGGCGCGGCGCGCTCGTGGGCGCGACGGCGATCGCCCTCCTGCAGGCGTCGGCGATGGCCAACGAGATCCCGTCGCGCTGGTTCGACTATCCGACGTCGGCGCCACCGGGGGCGTTCCTCGTGCAGCTGGTGCTCGGCGCGCTGCTCGTGCCCGCGCTCTTCGGCGCCTTCCTCGTGGTGGTGCTGGCGGGCGGTGAGCGGCTCACGCGCGCGGCGTTCCCGCAGCACCTCGACTGGTGGGCGGCGTGGCGCGGCCGCGCGCATCCGCGGGTGCTGCGGCAGGTGCTCGCGGGGTACGCGCTCTGCGCGGTCGGGCTGGGCTACGTGGCCACCTTCTACTTCGTCGCGCGCACGGTGCTCGGCTGGTGGGTGCCGAGCGCGCTGCTCGACGATCCGAACCAGATCGCGACGCCGCTGCCGTTCATCTCCGCCATCGCCAACGCCGCACAGGCGGGGGTGATGGAGGAGGTGCTGTTCCGCGCCGTGCCGCTGTCGGCGGTGGCGCTGCTCACGCGCGGCCGGTCGTGGCATCGCGCCGCGATGGCGGCGGCCGTGGTCGGCACGGCGCTCGTGTTCGGGTTCGCGCACGCGAGCTACGCGTCGTGGCCCGCGTACTCGCGCGGCGTGGAGCTGTTCGCCGAAGCGACGCTCTGGGCGGTGATCTTCCTGCGCTTCGGCCTCGTGCCGACCGTGGTCTGCCACTTCGCGTTCGACCTGTTCCTGTTCGGGCTGGTCGCGATGGCGGGCGACGCGCCGGCGTACCGGCTCACGCTGGCGGTGGTGGTGGCGGTGCTGCTCGCGCCCGCGGCGATCGTCGCGTGGGCGGCGTGGCGGAAGCGCGGCGATGCGCCGGAGTGGGAGGGACTGACGTTCGGGGCGTGGCGCGCGCCGGCGGAAGCGGAGGAGGCGGCGCACGCGGACGGCGAGCGGCCCGGCGAAAGCGCCGCAGCCAACCTCGCGCGCGCGCGCGACGGGCGCGATGACGTGACCAGTGGCGTTGGATCGGGCGCAGTGGGCGCGGCCGACGCGGAGCGGGCATCCGCCGCAGCGTCCGCCGTTGGCGCGTCCACACTCGAGCAATCAACAACGCCCGGCCGCGACTGGCGCTGGCCCGCCATCGCCCTCGGCCTGGTCGCGCTCGCCGCGCCGCGCGTCGCGATCCTCGAGCCCCGCTTCACGGTGGACCGTGCACGCGCCATCGCGATCGCGGACTCGGCGCTGCGCGCGCGCGGCGCGCAACTCGACGGTCTCGTGCCGATGGCCGAGACGATCGAGAACGACGATCCCGAAGGGGCGCGCTACTTCGCCCACGTCGAGCGACCCGACCTGGCGCCCGCGCTCTCGCGCAGCTACCGCGCGCTGGCCGGCTGGGGGGTGCGCTTCGACCGCCGCGAGGGCACGCCGTCGGAGAAGGCGGAGGGCTGGCGCATCCACCTGCTCGCCGACGGCACGCCGCACGACTGGCGGCACGTGATGGCGGAGGAGGCGCCGCGCCCCGAGGTGGACCGCGCCACCGCCCGCACCGTGGCGCTCGCCGCTGCGGCGGCGAGCGGCGTGGACACGACCGGGCTGCGCGACGCGGGGGTCGAGGAGGAGCGTCGGCCGAAGCGGAAGGACCTGCGCTTCACCTTCACCGACACGCACGTGCTGGTGCCGGGCGGGGCGAGTGCGAGGGTGCGAGTGCGCGTGGCGGGCGCCGAAGCGATGGGCGTGGCGCGCACGCTGCGCTTCCCCGAGCGGTGGGAACGCGCCGACGCCGCGGAACAGGACCGCCGCGGCACGATGCTCATGGTGGCGGGGATCGTGGGGGTGCTGGTGGTGCTCGTGCTCGCGACGCGGCTGGCGCGTCGCCCCAGCGTGCGCGATGACCACCCGGTGAGCCGCCGTGGCGCGATCGTGCTGGGGGTGACGGGGGTCATCGTGCTCGTTGCGCGTGGCGTGCAGGCGCTGCCGGACGCGCTGGCGCAATGGGACAGCGCCACGCCGTGGGCGTCGCACCAGCTCGCGGTCGCGCTCGCGATCGGCGCGCAGCTGTTCGCGCTGGTGGTGCCCGCCTCGCTCTGGATCGCGGCCGACGCGCTGCGCCGCCGCCTCGGGATCGTGGCGGTGGCGGGAGCGCGCGCCTCGCTGCGCTCGGGCGCCGCGCTCGGCGCGATCGCATTCGCGACGACGCAGGCGGTCGGCGTCGCGCGCGCATTGCGCGGCGCCACGTGGAGCACCCCCACCACGTGGATGGGCACGCTCTGGCCCGAGGGGGCCGGGGCGCTCGGCGTGCTCAACTCGCTCGCCGTCGTGCCGCTGCTCGTGGCGCTGCCCGCGATGCTCGTGGCCGGATCGGTGCGCGGCCGGTGGGCGCGGCCGCTCGTGCTCGTCGGC
>JACQES010000006.1 GCA_016200495.1 Gemmatimonadota bacterium | reverse complement strand
TCCTCGGCCAGCACGGTCGCGAGCGACCTCCCGTCGAGATACTCCATGTTGAGGAACACGAGGCCGTCGCGCGTGACGCCGTAGTCGTAGATCGCGGCGACGTTCGGATGTTCGATGCTGCTCGCGTTGGTGGCTTCCCGCGTGAAGCGGCTCACGGCCTGCGGATCATGGCGCAGGTCGGGGTGCATGACCTTGAGCGCGCTGCGCCGGTTGATCATCACGTGCTGCGCGAGGAACACCTGCCCCATGCCTCCCTCGCCGAGTCGCTTCAGCACGCGGTACTTGTCCCCGATCACCTGTCCGACGAGGTCGCCGGTGTCGGCGAGGCGGCGCAGCGCCGCCCCGTCGCGGGAGCAGAACGTCTGCTCCGCGCCGTAGGTCGCGTCACACACCGGGCACCAGAGCCGCGACGCAGGGTCGCTCATCGGAATCGCGGCGCTCGAGGCATGGCCGGTATCATGGGTCACGGTGGTTACCATGTGGTTACCCCGGGGTTACGCGAGGTGAGGGGTGCCGCGCGTGCGCCCGGCGAACCGCTCTCCCTCCGGCGCCAGCTGGCTGCGCGCCAGATCGAGGCGCTGGCGCACCCAGCGGTCGGCGGGCAGCCGTTCGTGCAGTTCGATCCAGGTCCGCACGGCGCCCGCGAAATCACCGGCTCCCGCCAGCGTCGCCGCCAACCGCTCGGTCGCCTCGTGCAACAGGCGCAGCGCGCGGGCCCGCTGCGTCTGCAGCCAGAGCTCGAGGTCAGGGGGCTCCCAGGCCTCCGAGCCGTCGAGGAACCGTCCGCCGTGGGCGTCGAGGACCGCGCGCGCATCGCGCCGTCGCGCGCCGTCGAGCACATCCCACAAGTCGAGCGACGCATACGTCGCGCTCAGCCGGACCACGGGCCCCGCCTCGATGATCGCGCGGACGCCCACCTGCCGACGCAACTTGAAGATCAACTGCTTGGTGGCGTTCGAGGCCTGGCCTTCCGTGGACCCGGGCCAGAGCAGCGCCGCAATGCGGTCGCGCGGCACGCCGGCCGCGCCCGCGTCACCGAGGAGCCCGATGAACAGAGCGCGTCGCTCGGGCAGCGCCTCGTCACGGCCAGTCTCCGGGTCCGTGAAGCGTGCCGGTCCCAGCACCTTGAATCGGATTCGTGCCTGCGGCCTCCGCCCTCGTTCCACTGCCATCAGGACGCATCCCGCAGGGCGAGCGTGAGCGTCGCTACCCTAGGTTCTTCCAGACTCTTGCCGTTTGCCCCTGCCACCCGTAACTCCATGCAGCCACGGTAGCTGGAGGCGGTTATTCGCCGGTTACTTCACCGACACCCCATGTAAATGTTCCGTCTCCAAACCTTTGGCGTACTCACCGTCCTGAGGGACGGCACCGAGTTGCCTTCCGTGGGGGTGCACAGGCGACGCTTGCTGCTGCTCGCCGTCGTCGCCGCGAGCGGAGATGCGGGCATCGCGCGGGCCCGGCTCACCGCGCTGTTCTGGCCGGAGAGTGACGAATCCCGTGCGCGGAATGCCCTCAAGCAGGCGATGTTCGCGTTGCGACGTGAGCTCGGCGCCGAGCTGTTCGCGGACGGTGCCACCGTCCGCCTCGATCCGCACGTGATCACCTCCGATGTCGGGGACCTGTTCGCGGCCGCCGCGGTGCGGGACGCGGCCGCCGTTGTCGCTCTCGCGACCGCCCCATTCCTCGACGCGGCCTTCGCGGGCGACTCGATGCCTCTCGACGAGTGGCTGTCCACCACGCGACAGCGCGTGGAGGACGCCACCAATGCCGCCTGGCTGCAACTCGCCGATGGCGCCCTGGCGCAGGGTGACCGCGCGATGGAGGCACGGCATCTCGCGACCCTAGTCGCGCGCAAGCCCCTCGATGCGGACCTCGTCGTGCGTCTCATCCGCGCCCTCGCCGCGGCCGGCAACGTCACCGAGGCGCTGCGGCAGGCCGATGAACACGCGCGCACGATGGCCCGCGACCTCCAGCTTCCGCCCGATCCCGCCGTGCTGGCCGCCGTTGCTCGCCGCGTCCATTCTCGAACTCGCCCTCGTGCAGCCGGCCGGGCAACCGCGTCTCCGCGTCATCATGCTCGACACCGGCACGCAGGCGGCGGCCCGCGACGGAGCGGGACCACGCTGGATCGTCCGCGGATCCGTCACCACCAACGCCGACACGATCACGCTCTCGACGTCCCTCGTGGACGCGCGCGATGGCAGCGCCGTGATGGCGCGGTCGGCGTCCGGCACGCGCGCGCAGCTCGCATCGGTCTCCCTGCGGGTCGCAGCGCCGCTGCTCGACTCCCTCCTGCACCAGCGTGCCCGGGCGCTGGTCCGCATCGACGCCGTGAGTGCACGCGATCCCGCCGCGCTCGAAGCCTACCTGCTCGGCGTCGCCGACCTGCAGCGACGCCGCTATGAGGATGCCGTCACCCACTTCTCGCGCGCCGTCGCCCACGACTCGACGTTCGCCATCGCCTGGTACCGGCTCGCGCTCTCGTGCGATTGGGCCGGCAACCTCGCGTGCTGGAACACGGCCTCGCATCGCGCGGCCGAGCGTGCCGGAGGGTTGCCAGAGCACGAGCAGCTGCTGCTGCGTGGGACCCGCGCCGTGCAGGTCGACTACGACGAGGCCGAGCGCATCTTCGCGCGGATTACCGAGCGCTTTCCCGACGATGAAGAAGCATGGTTCCGTCTCGGTGAGGTGAAGTTCCACTTCAATCCCCCGCGCGGCCGCGATCCCGCCGAGTCGGCCCCCGCCTACCTCCGGGCGCTCGCCTTGTCCCCCGCCGACGCGGAGATCCTCGAGCACCTCGCCCGGCTCGCCGCCTTGCGCGGTGACACGACCGCGGTCGATTCGCTGACGCGGCGCATCCGGGGCATCGAGGGCACGAACCGCGAGACGCAGGCGCGGCTGTTCGGCACCCTCGCCGGCGGCGACGCCGAGGCGCGCGACGCGCTCATCGGCCGGTTCGAGACCATCGACGCGTTCACGGCGAGCATCGCGGTCGAGCGGTTCCTCCAGTACGGCGGGAGTCGCGAGGTCGCCGATCGCCTCTACGCTCGGCTCGAGGCGCACGCGCCGGACGCCCCGACGCGGACGTGGGCGAGTCTCCAGCGCGCCATCCTCGCCGCCGCGGATGGGCGCCTGCGCGACGCCGGCGCGCTGCTACGCCGCGCCCAGCGCGACGCGCCGTTCGAGGCTGCGGTCGTCTGGCGCTGGCTGCGCGCCGTCCCGCATCTCGACTTCCCCTCGCCACCGCCGCTGGGCGCCGGCGCGCCGCACGGGGGCTCGTATTCGGCCAATGAGCCGATGCTCTGGCATTTCCGCGGTGGCGACACGACGTGGCGTCGGGTGATCACGGCCGCCCTCGAGGCCAGCGGCACGAATCGGTCCGCCGATTGGCAGCGCGCCGCGGCGCTGGCCCGTGAGCGCGCGAACGCCGACTCGGCACGCGCGCAGCGTCTGGCGAGCCTCTTCAGCAGCGCCGCCGCGATGGCGGCAGGACGGGTCGCGCCGCTCCCGCCGAGCTACGTGTTCGATCCGAGCCTGACGCTCGCCGGGGCACCGCACCGATGGATCCGCGCCTCGGCGCTCCGGCTCGCGCGCGACAGCGCCGCGGCGGCCACCGCGTTCGGCAGCTTCCGCCACGGGTGGGCGTGGGAGCTCGCCTGGGAAGTGCCGGGCATGTACGAGCGCGGCCTCGTGCTCGAATCGCTCGGGGCGCGGGACAGTGCGGCGGCCGCGTTCCGGTTCGTCGAGGAGCGCTGGCGGCGCGCGGACTCCACGCTGCAGCTCGTGGTCGCAGGGCCGCGCGACGCGCGCACCGGCTCACGCCGCCGTCAGGATCCGCGGCCCGCGCTCGGTGATCGCCACCGTGTGCTCGAAGTGCGCGCTCCGCTTCCCGTCGCGCGTCACCACGGTCCAGTTGTCGCTCAGCGTGCGCGTCGCGCTCCCGCCCGCGTTCACCATCGGCTCGATCGCGATCGTGAGCCCCGCCACCAGCCGCTGGCCGCGCTTGGGCTTCCCGAAGTTGGGCACCTGCGGGTCTTCGTGCGGTCCCGTCCCCACGCCGTGCCCCACGAGGTCGTCCGCGGTCGTGAACCCCGCCGCCTTCACCACCGCGGCGATCGCCGCGCCGATGTCGCCGATGTGGTTGCCCGGCTGCGCGGCGAGGATCCCCGCCTGGAGCGACGCCTCGCACGTGTCGAGCAGCTTCTGGTCGCTGGCGCTGATCGCGCCCACGGGCACCGTGATCGCCGCGTCCGTGTAGTACCCCTGGTACTTCACGCCGAAGTCGAGGGAGATGAGGTCCCCCTCCTTGAGCACGCGCGTGGGACTCGGAATCCCGTGCACGATCTCCGCGTTGATCGAGATGCACGCGTGGCCGGGGAAGCCGTAGAGGCCCTTGAACGCCGCCACCGCGCCCGCGTGGCTCGCCACGAACTGCGCCGCGATCTGGTCGAGCTCGCCCGTGCTCATCCCGGGCTTCACCGAGCGGCGCAGCAGGTCCAGCGTGGCGGCCAGGATGCGGCCGCCCTCCGCCATCACCTCGATCTCGCGCTCGCTCTTGAGTTGAATCACGTCACCCTCGTCCCGCGGCCCTCGCGCCCTACCGCCCCAGGGCGGCGAGCGCGCGCGCTTCCACCTCGTCCATCGTCCCGACGGCGTCCACCGACACCACCTTCGCGCCGTGGTCGCGGAACCAGTGGATCACGGGCTCCGTCTGTGCCGTGTACACCTCGAGTCGCCGGCGGATCGCGTCGGGCTCGTCGTCCTTGCGGCGCACGAGGTGCCCGCCGCACTTGGGGCAGGTCGTGCCCGGCGCCATGTCCATGAACGGCGTCTGGCAGTGGTCACACGTCGTGCGCGCCGACAGGCGCGCGATCAGCACGTCGTCGGCGATCGTGAACACCAAGACGGCGTCGAGCGGCCGGTTGATCTCCTTGAGCATCCCGGCGAGCCCTTCGGCCTGGGCCTCGGTGCGCACGACGCCGTCGAGGATGACCCCCTTCGCCGTTTCCGGCGACGACAGCGTCTCCTTCATGATGCCGAGGATCACGCGGTCGGGCACCAGGTCGCCCCGGTCCATGAAGCCCTTGGCCTCGAGGCCGAGGCGGGTCCCCGCCTTGACCGCGGCCCGCAGCACGTCGCCGGTGGCGACTTTCGGCACGCCCAGCCGCGCCACGAGGCGCTCCCCCTGCGTGCCCTTGCCCGCGCCCGGCGGGCCAAGCAGAACGATGATCACGTTGGGCGCCCGGAGATGGGGTGAGGAACGAAGGCGCCCCCGGCCCAGGCGGGCCGGAGGCGCGTTGGCAGCCTAGAAGCCGCCCATCGGCTGGCGTCCGCGGAAGCGGACGCGTCCCTTCTTCATGAAGCCGTCGTACTTCCGGAGCAGCAGGTGCTGCTGCAGCTGGGCCATCGTGTCGAGCGCCACGCCCACCACGATGAGCAGCGACGTTCCGCCGAACTGGAACGGCACGTTGATCCACTGCGCGATCATCTGCGGCAGGAGCGCGATCGCCGTCAGGAACAGCGCCCCCGGGAAGGTGATGCGCGTGACGACCTCGTCGATGTACTCCGCCGTCTTGGCCCCCGGCTTCACCCCCGGCACGAACCCGCCCTGCTTCTTGAGGTTCTCCGCGAGGTCGATCGGGTTGAAGATGATCGACGTGTAGAAGTACGTGAAGAACAGGATGAGCCCGAACTGGAGCACGTACCAGAGCCAGGTGCCCGGCGCCAGGTACTCCGCGATGTTCTGTGCGAACGCGTTGCCCGAGAACTGCGCGATCGCGCCCGGCACGACGATCACCGAGCTCGCGAAGATGATGGGCATCACGCCGGCCGAGTTGAGCCGGAGCGGGATGAAGTTCCGCGCCGCCTCGCGTTGCCGGCCCCGCGCCATCGTGCGCTGCGGGATCTGGATCGAGACGCGCCGCGCGGCCAGCGTCACTGCCACCACGCCGCCCACCACCGCCACCATCACCAGCCCGAGCACCACCAGCGAGAAGAGCCCCACCGCGCCGGTCGAGACGAACTTGAACGTCTGGAAGATCCCGGGCCAGAAGCGCTCGACGATCGAGAAGAAGATGATCAGCGACGCGCCGTTGCCGAGGCCGCGCTCGGTGATCTGCTCGCCCAGCCACATGACGAAGATCGCGCCGCACGTCAGCACGAGCGTCATCTGCAGCTTGAACCCGAAGCCCGGCACCGCCACGGCGCCCTGCAGCGACTCCGTGAACAGCGCGAACCCCCACGCCTGCACCGCCGCCAGCGCGATCGTCGCGTAGCGCGTCCACTGCGTGATCTTCTTCCGCCCTTCCTCTTCCTTCTGGAGCTTGTCCACCTGCGGGAACACCGCCCCCGCGATCTGGGCGAAGATCGACGCCGAGCCGTCAGGGCGATCACGTCCACCCCCGGCACCGTCACGTGCGCACCCACCCGGTAGATCAGCAGGCAGATGAACGTGAACGTGATCTTCTCCCACAGCTCCGGCGTGTTGAAGATGTTCCGCGCCGCTTCCACCGGGTTCGACTGGGCCATCCTACTCCTCGACGCGGCCACCCGCGGCGACGATCTTGTCCTTCGCCCCCGCGCTGACCTTGAGGCCCTTGATGGTGATCGCGTGGGCGATCGCACCGTTCGCCAGCACCTTCACCGGGTGCCCCGCACGGGCGAGCCCCGCCTCGACCAGCGACTGCGCCGTCACCTCGCTCCCCGCCGGCAGGCGGTCGAGCTCGTCGAGGCGCACGACGTCGTACGTCACCTTGAACGGGTTCGTGAAGCCGCGCTTCGGGATGCGCCGCGTCAGCGGCATCTGCCCACCCTCGAAGTGCGGCTTGTTGCCGCCGTGGCCGTGGTGGCCGGCGCGCGCCTTGATGCCCTTGTGGCCCTTGCCCGACGTCTTCCCCTTGCCGGAGCCCGGGCCCCGGCCCACGCGCTTCCGGTCGCGGTGCGACCCGGGCGCGGGGACCAGGTTGTGCAGGCCGATCGTCTCGCTCATCGGATTACTCCTTCACCGGCGTCACCTTGACCAGGTGACGCACGTGCTTGATCTGGCCGCGCAGCGAGGCGCTATCGCGCTTCACCACGACGTCCTGGTGGTGGTGCAGGCCGATCGACGCCAGCGTGCGGCGCATGATGGCCGGATGCCCGATCTCGCTCTTCACCTGCTTGATCTCGACCATCCCGCCCGTCGGCGCTTCGTCCTTGGGCGTCGTCTTGGGCCCGCGCGTGCGGTGCCACACGAATGTCCTAGCCATGCGCGGCCTCCTTCACCTTGGCCCGCGAGCGGTACGGCAGCGAGCTCACCTCGATCCCGCGCTCCCGCGCCACCTGGTCCACCGTCGTCAGTTGCGTCAGCCCGTCCATCGCCGCCCGCACCATGTTGTGCGGGTTGGTCGACCCCAGGCTCTTCGTCAGGATGTCCGTGATCCCGGCGCACTCGAGGATGGCGCGCACCGCGCCCCCCGCGATCGCCCCGGTGCCCGGCGCGGCCGGCTTCATCCACACCTTCCCGGCGCCGTGCTGGCCGACGATCTCGTGCGGAATCGTGTTCCCCGTGCGCGGGATCTGCACCATGTGGCGACGCGCCCCGTCGACCGCCTTGCGGACGGCCTCCGACACTTCGTTCGCCTTGCCCGTCGCGTAGCCCACCTTCCCCTGCCCGTCGCCCACGGCGACGAGCGCGTTGAAGCTGAACCGGCGACCGCCCTTCACCACCTTCGCGACGCGATTGATCGCGATCACGTTCTCCATCAGGTCGGAGCCTTCGCGCTCGCCCTGCGGCGCGCCACCGCGCCCGCCGTCGCGACCGCGCGACCGGTCACCGCCGGGACGAT
>JACQES010000311.1 GCA_016200495.1 Gemmatimonadota bacterium | reverse complement strand
GGGTGCGGAAGCCGAGGGCGTCGAGGCGCGCGCGGAGGATGTCACCCACCTGGCGCACCCCGGCGAAGTTCATCGTGCCGCTGTTGACGTTGACGATGCGCTCGAGGAGCGCGATCGCCTCGGGGGTGCGCTGGTCCACCGCGCGGGCGACGGCGCGTTCGGCCGGGGTGAGCGAGTCGCCGCGCGTCACGACGACGCCGCCGGTCCGGGTCGCCGCGAGCACCGCGTGCGGTCGCGACGGTCCGGGGTGGGGTGCGGACGCGGCGGGCGGCGTCGCGCCGACGAGGACGAGCAGGGTGGCGAAGGCGAGCATCGGCGAAACGCGAGGAGGTCGAGAACGGACGGAGCCGAAAGGTCGCCGGCGCGCGCGGCGACGGGCAAGCGGGTCCGCCGCCCCTTCGCGCTCCGGGGGCCGGTCATCGGGCGGCATCGCGACCGGGAATTGAGGGCGCCTCGCGCGGACGCGGGCCCGAAACGAAGACGCGGGGCCCCGGTGCACCGGGACCCCGCCTCCGGACGGACGGCCGCGCGCGCTCAGCGCGACAGCAGAATCTCCGAGCGCACGTAGAGGAAGCGGCCGTTGTAGCCGAACGGCGACGCCCCGGGATAGATGAACGTCCCGTTGTTCGTGTTGGTGGCGAGCGTCTGCTTGTCCGGATACGTGTTGAACAGGTTCCGGATGCCGATCGACAGGTTGATGTTCTCGAACCGGTACCCGAACTCGGTGTCGAACAGGATCTTCGGCCCGAACGGCTCGAGGCCGTCGATGCTGCCGTCGATGTACTCGCCGTACTCCGAGGCCCGCCCCATCGCGTGGAAGCGACCGAGCGTGTAGTTGGTGGTCAGCGTGGTCCGTCGGTCGGGTCGGTTGCGCCGGATCGCGTTCTCCGTCGCGATGTCGAGGGCGTTGGTGTAGATCGTCGGCTTGCCCACCAGGATCGGCGCGAGCGCGTCGACGCGGCTGATCCCCGTCTTCGTGTAGTTGAAGGCGAGCGTGAAGTCCCAGGTGCCCATGTCCGTGAGCAGCCGGTAGAACGCGGTCAGGTCCACGCCCCCGGTGCGCGTGTCGATCGCGTTGGTCGGGAACTGCACGCCGGCGATCTGCGTGAGCCCCGAGTCCGCGAGGATCTTGGCCACGACCGAGTCGGAGGTCCCGTCGTAAGTCGCTCCCAGCAGGATCCGGTCCTTGATCGTGATGTAGTAGAGGTCGGCGGTGAAGGTGACGTTGTTGGTCGGCGACCACGCCAGGCCGGCGCTCAGGTTGACCGACGACTCCTCCTTGAGCTTCTTGGCGCCGAAGATGCGCGAGGCCCGGTTGGTCACGGGGAAGTTCCCGATCTCGACGAGCACGCCGTTCTGGATCGCCGTCGTGGTATGGCTGTACCAGCTCTGCTGCAGGCCGGGGGCGCGGAAGCCGGTGCTGAGCGCGCCGCGGAAGACCAGCTCCTTCGTGGGCTGGTACCGCACCGCCCCCTTCGCGGTCAGCTTGCTGCCGAAGTCGCTGTAGTTCTCGAACCGCGTCGCCACGTTCGCCAGCAGCTGCTTGGTGAGGTTGGTCTCGAGGTCGGCGTAGAGGCCGAAGTTGCTGCGGCTGTTGCTGCTCGCGTCGGACGGCGCGAACCCCTGGAAGACCGACGAGCCGCCCTGCGCGATCCCCGAGCTGTCGGCGGTCTTGTGGTAGCCGTTGATCCACGACGCCCGCTCGCCCGCCACCACCTCGTACGACTCGCTGCGGAAGGCGGCCCCCACCGCGACGTTCACCGGCGACGGCAACCCGAGGTCCATGGACTTTGACGCGCTCACCATCGCGTTGAACTCGCCGCGGCGGAGCGCCCCGGCGTAGAACGCGGTCTGGTTCGGGATGCGCGGGTCATCCGCCGTCCCGAGGATCCCGTCAGGTCCCGGGGCGGTCGCCGTGGTCAGGCTGGGCCCGAGCGACGAGTTGAGCGTGTTCCGCAGGTTGAAGTCGAAGCTGTTGAAGCCGTAGTTCATCCCGGCGTCCACCGCCCAGCCGCTCACCACCGTGCGCACGCCGCCGGCGGCCGAATAGTCGACCACCTTCGGGCGGAACTCGGGCAGGAAGCCGAGCGGGTAGATCTCCGCCCAGTTGCGCGAGTTCTGCGGCTTGCGGAAGAACCCGTTGCCCGTGCCCTCGCGGTTCGAGTAGCCGCCGAACGCGTACACCTCGGTGTTGCCGTCGTCACTGATCGGCAGGCGCAGGTTGGTGAACAGGTGGAGGTCGTTCTCCATGCCGTCGCCCCAGTGCACGTTGGGTTGCGGCACCCCGTTGCGCTTGATCACGACGGCGCAGTTGGCCACCGAGTCCCGTTGCCCGTTCAGGTCGGGAAAGCTGCCGTCCGGACAGGCCCGGTTGGTCGCGTCGCGCTGGAGCACCTGGCCGAAGATCGCGAGCGAGCCCCGGCCGAGCGCGAACCCGGCCCCGCCGCTCACGTCGGTGGTCGTGCCGTCGTTCTGGTACCCGTTGCCCGGCCGGTACTGGCCGACGCTCGTGTTGATGAACGGGGTGAACGCCCCCTCCTTCAGCACGAGGTTCACGACGCCGGCGATCGCGTCCGACCCGTACTGCGTCGAGGCACCGTCACGCAGCACCTCGATCCGCTCCACCGCGCTCGAGGGAAAGGCGTTCAGGTCCACGCCGCTCGAGCCGGGGGCGGAGCCGTTGCTGAACACGTTGAGCAGGGCCGTCGTGTGCCGGCGCTGCCCGTTGATCAGCACCAGCGAATGGTCCGGCGAGAGGCCGCGGAGCGTGAACGGGCGCACGATCTCCGTCGCGTCCGTGACGGCCTGCTTGGGAAAGTTCACCAGCTCCTCGGCCGCCGCATGCTTGGCCCGTGAACCGACGGTCGTCTGCACCGGCGCCAGCTGGTTCACCGAGCGCGTCAGCGTGATGTCGAGCGCCGTCACCTGCGAGGCCTCGACCATCACCGAGGCGGAGTCGGGGGCGTAGCCGAGCGCACGGACGCGGACCATGCGGCGCCCCACCGCCAGCCCCCCGAGGGTGAACTGGCCGCGATTCGTGGACGTCGTCCGGACGCCGCTGCCATCGACCGTGATGAGCGCGCCGACGATCACCGCGCCGTTCGGGTCGAGGATCCGACCCTGCACGTTCCCCGTCTGCGCCAGCGCCGGGCGCGTCGCCGCGGCCAGGCTGACGGCGACCGCCAACGCACCCCCGAGTATCCGACCGCATGTCGTTCGCATGCTTCCCCCCAGGTGGAATCAGGTGAACCAACCAACCGTCGTGAGAGGTGGGTGGCACGACGGGTCCCGCAAGCGGCATCGCAACGGCGGCACGGAGGCGCGGCCAGCGTCGGCGCAGGCTCCGTGGGGGGCACGACCGTCGCCATCAGGCGAGGCCGTCGGAGTGGGCAGGGTCGGTCGGGAAGACGCGCCCAACATGTCGCGTCTGGGCGCAACGCGACAGCCCCGGCCATCCGCGCCGGCCGCGCGCGTCGCCGCCAATCGAGGGGTGGCGCTCGAGCGGCCGGCTGCGCCAATTGAGGGGCGCCGCCCCCTCTGCGCGGCACCGTGCCCCCACTCCCCGCCCTCCGATCCGATGCCCACCCTGTTTCGCGCCGCCGGCGCCCTGGCCGTCGCCGTCGCGGTCGCGGCGACGCCACACCCCGCGCGCGCGCACGCGCCCCCGACCGCCCGCCGCGCGAGTGCCGCCGACTCCGGCGTCACGATGCGCGAGGCCATGGTGCCCATGCGCGACGGCGTGAAGCTCTACACCCGCATCTTCGTGCCGAACGGCGCGACCGAGCCGCTCCCCTTCCTGTTCGTGCGCACGCCGTACGGCATCGACGGGATCACGCCGGGCACGCTCCCGTTCGCCTTCGGCTTCATGGCCCGGGACGGCTACCTGTTCGTCTTCCAGGACATCCGCGGAAAGTTCCGCTCCGAGGGGCAGTTCGAGATGCAGCGCCCGCCGCGCCTCGACCGCATGAACCCGCGCGCCATCGACGAGAGCACCGACGCCTACGATTCCATCACCTGGCTGCTGGCCAACGTGCCGAACAACAACGGCCGCGTGGGGATGACCGGTGTCTCGTATCCCGGCTGGCTCGCGGCGATGGCCATGCTCGATCCGCACCCGGCGCTCAAGGCCGTGTCGCCGCAGGCCTCGCCGGCGGACATGTGGATGGGCGACGACTTCCACCACAACGGCGCCTTCCGCCTGAGCTACGGCTTCGAGTACGCCACGATGATGGAGTCGGGCAAGGACGTCCAGCAGTTCAAGATGGACGCCTTCGACACCTACGACTGGTACCTCCGCCTCGGAACCCTCGCCAACGTCAACGCGAAGTACCTCAAGGGCACCATCCCGACCTGGAACGACTTCGCCAGGCGGCCCAACTACGACGCCTTCTGGAAGCGGCAGGCGATGCGCGACTACCTCACGCGCGTCACCATGCCCACGCTCAACGTCGCCGGCTGGTGGGACCAGGAGGACTTCTACGGCCCCGTCACGATCTACCGCGCGCTCGAGAAGCACGACGCCAACAACCAGAATTTCCTCGTCATCGGCCCGTGGAACCACGGTGGCTGGATGCGCGGCGACGGCAGCTCGCTCGGCAACATCCAGTTCGGGCAGCCGACGGCGCGCTACTTCCGCGACTCGCTGATGGCCCCCTTCTTCAACTACTACCTGCACGACCGCGGCACGCTGCGCCTGGCGGAGGCCACCGTGTTCGAGGCGGGGGCCAACCAGTGGCGGCGCTACGACAGCTGGCCGCCCAGGTCGGGCACCGTCAATCGCGCCCTCTACTTCCGCGAGAAGGGGCAGCTCGCCTTCGAGCCCCCGCGCGACGCCGGCGCCACGGCCTACGACGGCTACGTCTCCGACCCGGCCAAGCCCGTGCCGTATCGCCAGCGGCCCATCCAGATGACCTACGATCCGCGCGGCTCGGGCTGGTACACGTGGCTCACCGAGGACCAGCGGTTCGTGCACGGCCGCCCGGACGTGCTGAGCTACGAACTCCCCACGCTCGAGCGCGACCTCACGATCGCCGGCGACATCAGCGTCACCGTGCACCTCGCCACCACCGGCTCCGACGCCGACGTGATCGTCAAGCTCATCGACGTCTATCCCGACACCGGCATGACCGACGTCAAGATGAACGGCTACCAGTTCATGGTGGCCAACGACGTCTTCCGCGCCCGCTTCCGTCGCGCCGCCGACAAGCCGGAGCCGCTCGTGCCCGGGCAGGTCACCCCCGTCACGGTGGACCTGCACACGCAGGCCTACACCTTCCGCAAGGGGCACCGCGTCATGGTGCAGGTGCAGAGCACCTGGTTCCCGCTCATCGACCGCAACCCGCAGAAGTTCGTGCCCAACATCTTCGAGGCGAAGGAGTCGGACTTCATCGCGGCCAGCCAGCGTGTCTACCGCTCGTCGCAGCACCCGTCGCAGATCGTGCTGCCGGTCGTCGAGAAGGTGACCCCCTGAACGAAGCGCGGGCGGCGAGGCCACGCCTCGCCGCCCGCCCCGCACGCCCGGCGTCGCGCCGCTACGGCGTCGCGACCGCCGGCTGCACGGCCGGGTACACCGGCACGTCGCTGCCCTTCTTCTTCATCTGCTCCGAGCGCTCGCGATCCTTGCGCTCGCGCGTGCGCCGTACGGCCGCGTTGAAGTCTTCCTGCGTCATCGCGCGCGACACGTTGAACTGGATCTCCTGCGACAGCTGCGCGATGCGCCGCGACTCGTACATGCTCGGGCTCGGCGCGTTCGAGTTGAGCGGCAGAAGCGCGAGCAGCGCCGTGGGGATCGACACCGGGCCCAGGCGGATGTACGACGGGTCCATGCCCCACTGCCGGCCGCTCTTGTCCTTGTACGTCCAGTCGCGCGGGTCCCGCTTGCCGGCGTTGGCCATCTGCACGGCCGTGATCGAGTCGCGGTAGCGCCCGAACGCCTCGCCGATCACCGAGTCGGCGCGCTGCTTGCCCGTGAGCGGCTCGGGGCCGCCGAGCCCGCGCGGCGGCGGCCCGTAGAGACGGCCATCCGTGAGCGCGGGACGCATCCCCTCGATCGCTCCCGACATCGCGCTGCCCCCGGCGCCCGTGCCGCTCTCCTTCGCGTTCGCCCCGCCCTCTTCCGCGACCGGAGCCGCCGGCGCGGCCGCGATGCCGTTGGGCACCTCCACGGGCGCGATCAAGCGCTTCTCTTCCGCCGCCTTCCCCTTCTTGGCCGCGCCCGCGGCCACGTTCGACGCGCGGGCCACCGGCCCCGAGCCGCCGCCCGTGCGCAGGTAGGTGATGCGCTGCTGGACCGGCTCGTCGCCCTTGCTCACCATCCACGTGGGCAGCGGATAGCCGAGCACCGCCCACCGCAACGCCGCACCGATGATCGCGGCGTGGATCGCGACCGAGAGGGCCGCGCTCGCGGAGGGACGGGCGGACAGCTTCACGCGGCGCCCACGGTGTACGCCGCCAGCACGCGCCCGGCGCGATGCGCCGCCTCGGCGAGCCGCGCGGGCGACTGGATGAACGAGATGCGGAAGAACCCCTCGCCCCCCGCGCCGAACCCGGTGCCCGGCATCACGACCACCCCCTCGTCGTCCATGAGGCGGTCGGCGAACTCCTTCGACGCGACGCCCGGCGGCAGCGGGATCCAGAGGTACATGCTTGCCTTTGGCGACTCGACCGCGAAGCCTGCCGCGCGAAAGGCGGCGACGGCCGCGTCACGCCGCTCCTGGAACACGGCGACGTTGCCCGGCACGAAGCTGCGCCACCCGTCGAGTGCGGCCACGCCCGCCGCCTGGATCGCCATGAAGGGCCCCGTGTCCGTGAACGACTTGATCCGTGCCAGCGCGCCCGCGATCGGGGGTGCCGCCACGGCCCACGCGCAACGCCATCCCGTCATGTTGAAGGTCTTCGAGAGCGAGTGGAACTCGATCGCGCACTCGCGCGCCCCCTCGATCTCGAAGATGCTCGGCGGGACGTAGCCGTCGAACGCCAGCTCCGCGTACGCGTTGTCGTACACCAGCAGCAACCCGAGGGTCCGGCAGCGGGCCACCAGCCGCTCGAGGTAGTCGCGCGGCGCGATCGCGGCGGTCGGGTTGTTGGGGTAGTTCACGTACACCATCTTCGCGCGCCGCAGCACCGCGTCGGGCACGTGGTCGAGTTCCACGAGGAAGTCGTGCTCGGGCCGGAGCGGCACCACGTGCGGCTCGCCGAGCGAGAGCAGCGTGCCGCCCACGTACGCCTGGTAGCCCGGCTCCGGGATGATCGCGACGTCGCCCGGGTTGAGGTACGCGAACGCGAGGTGCGCGAGCCCCTCCTTGCTGCCGATGAGCGGCACCACTTCCGTGAGGGGATCGAAGCGCTGGTTGAACCGGTCGAGCATGTACCGGCTCGCGGCCTCGCGGAACGGCACGTGCCCGAGCCCGAATCCGTACCGGTGCATCGTCGGCTCGGCGAGGGCACGCTCCATGGCGGCGAGCGCCACGGCGGGGGGCGCCAGATCCGCGTCGCCGGCGCCCAGGTCGATCAGGTCCACGCCGCGCGCGAGCAGATCGCGCTTCTTCTGCGGGATGTGCGTCAGCGGATACGGCGGCAGCGTGCGCATCCGGTCGCTCAGCGTCGGCATCAGGCGGCTCCCATGACCGGGTTGGACACCTTGGAGAGCCCCAACA
>JACQES010000314.1 GCA_016200495.1 Gemmatimonadota bacterium | reverse complement strand
GCTCGCGCCGCTCGCGATCGCGCTCGAGCCGTCGCTCGACCCGGCGGGGGGCGTCGAGCTGCTGGCGGCCGCGCCTGCGGGCGACACGCTCCGCCTGGGCGATTCCGTGGGGGTGCTCGACTCCGCGCGCGTGCGCACGCGCGGGGTGCGACTCGCCATGGCCACGCCGGTCGGGGAAGCGGTGGCGATGACGCGCAACGGCACCCTGCGCGCACGCGCGCCGGTGCCGACCAGTCCCAAGGCCGTCGTCGTGCTCGCGCGCGCGGGCTGGGAGCCCAAGTTCATCGTCGCGGCACTCGAGGAGCGCGGATGGAAGGTCGAGGCGCGGCTCATCGTGCGTCCCGATACGGCGGTGGTGCAGGGCAACACGGCGGGCCTCGACACGGCGCGCGTGGGGGTGGTCATCGCGCTCGACCAGGCGGCCGCCGCGCGCGCGGGGGCGATTGCGCAGTTCGTGCGGAGCGGGGGCGGGCTCATCCTCGGCCCCGAGGCGGCCACGCTTCCCGCGTTCGCGGAGCTGCTGCCCGGCACCGCGGGGGCTCGTCGCGCCTCGGCCGCGATCACCGTGAGCGCCCGCGATCCGCGCCGCGCGCTGCCGCTCGTGCCGTTGGCCACGCTCGGGCCCGGCGCGACCGCGCTCGAGCATCGGGATGACGCGGTGGCCGTGGCGGCGCGCCGCCTTGGGGCGGGGCGCGTGGTGTACGAGGGCTACGACGACTCGTGGCGCTGGCGGATGACCGGCCCCGAGGGGGCGCGCGAGGCGCACCGCCGCTGGTGGGCCGCGCTCGTGGCCGCGGCGAGCCCCGAACCGTTCCCGCGAGCAACCCTGCCGGGGGCGGGTGCTGTCAGAAGTGCGGACGCGCCCCTGGCGCGCATGGTCGCCACGCTTGGCGCCCCCGGCCTCCCCCGCGAGCCGACCTCTGCCCCGGACGCGGAGGGCGACGGCGCGCCGGGGTGGTGGGGGGCGCTCGCGCTCGCGGCCCTGCTGGCCGAGTGGGCGTCCCGCCGCCTGCGCGGGGCGCCATAGTGTTCTAGCGCGGCTGAATCCCGCGGCGGTACGCTGCCGTACGGGAGCCGCAGGCCCACCCACAGAAGGAGGTCGTGCTTCGCATGACGCAACGTCGGGAGTTTCTCAAGCATGGCGCCGCCCTGGCGGCGCTCGCGGCGGCGGCGCCGCGCGACGCGCGCGCCCTGACGCAGATGGTCGCGTCGGGCGGCGCGCCGCTGCCGGACGAGGCGGTGCCGGATGGCGCGCAGGTCAAGGCGCTGATGGCCACCGCCCTCTCGGCGGCCAAGGCGGGGGGCGCGGCCTACGCCGACGTCCGCATCAGCCGCCAGCGGCAGAATTTCGTCTTCACGCGCGAGCAGCAGATCCAGAACGTCGTGGACACCGACTCGATGGGCTGCGGCGTGCGCGCGCTCGTGGACGGCACGTGGGGGTTCGCGGCGACGCGCACCCTGACGACCGACGGCGTCGCGGCGGCCGCGCGGCAGGCGGTGGCGATCGCCAAGGCGAACCGCCCCGCGCGCGGCAACCCGGTGGACTGGCTCGCGTCGCCGTCGCTCGGCGAGAAGTCGTGGAAGGGCGCCTTCAAGGTGGACCCGTGGAGCGTGTCGGTGGAGGAGAAGGCCGACCTGCTGCTCAAGGCGAACGCCGAGGCGCTCAAGGTGGACGGGGTCAAGTACATCTTCTCCGGCCTGTTCTTCGTCAAGGACGACCGCAACTACGCCAACACCGACGGCTCGGTGCTGCTGCAGGAGAACGTGCGCAGCTGGCCGCTCATGCAGATCACGGCGATCAACAAGGACTTCACCGACTTCCAGAACCGCGGCAACATCGCCGCGCCGATGGCGCGTGGCTGGGAGTACGTGAAGGGGTGCGACCTGGTGGGGAACGCGCGGAAGTGGGGCGAGGAAGCCGCGCAGATGCTCACCGCCAAGCCGGTCGAGGTGGGACGCTACGACCTCGTGCTCGACCCGGGCAACCTGTGGCTCACGATCCACGAGTCCATCGGGCACCCGACGGAGCTCGACCGGGCGCTCGGCTACGAGGCCAACTACGCGGGCACGAGCTTCGTGGCGCCGCCCGAGAAGATGCTCGGCAAGCTCAAGTACGGGCCGTCGTTCATGAACATCCAGGGCGACCGCTCGCAGGAAGGCGGCCTGAGCACGATCGGCTACGATGACGACGGGATCCAGCCCGAGACCTTCCTGATCATCAAGAACGGGATGCTCAATGACTACCAGACGACGCGCGAGCAGGCGAAGTGGCTCGACTGGTGGTACAAGAAGAACGGCCGGCCCACGCGCTCGCACGGCTGCGCCTACGCGCAGGGGTGGGACAACGTGCAGTTCCAGCGCATGCCCAACGTGTCGCTGCTTCCCGGCGACAAGGACATCGGCTGGAACGACCTGATCAGCGCGACCGACAAGCCTACCAGATCCGCACGCCGGACTTCTGGAACTCGATGCAGATGATCGGCGGCAAGTCGAGCTACCAGCTCGGCGGGTCGTTCTTCGACGGCAAGGGGCAGCCCGGGCAGGTGAACGCGGTGAGCCACGGCAGTCCGCCGGCCAAGTTCAAGCAGGTCAACGTCATCAACACCGGGAGGAAGGCATGAGCACCCCCAAGCGCCTCCTCGGGGCTGCCGCCGACGGGCAGCCGATGACGGAGCAGGAGCACCTGGACGTCATCGACAAGTGCGTGAAGCGCTCGAAGGCCGACGAGATCGAGATCAACCTCACCTCGACCGTCACCGGCAACACGCGCTTCGCGGCCAACCAGCTGAGCACGAGCGGCATGACGAACGACGTGCAGCTGGCCGTGTACTCGGCCTACGGGCCCAAGCACGCCGTGGTCACCACCAACGACCTGTCGGACGCGAGCCTCGAGCGCGCGGTGCGGCAGTCGGAGGCGCTGGCCAGGCTCGCCCCGGACGACCCGGAGGTGATGCCGCGCCTCGGCCAGACCAAGTGGGCACCCGTGAACGCCTTCTTCGACTCGACGGCGCAGCTCTCGCCCGGCGACCGCGCGAAGGCGGCCATGACGGCGCTGGCGCCGGCGCGCGCGAGCAAGGAGCTGCAGGCCGCGGGCTTCATCATCACCTACGCGCAGTCGCTCTCGATCGGCAATTCGGCCGGGCTCCGCGCCTTCCACCGCGCGACGTCGGCCAATTACCAGCTCACGGTGCGCACCAACGACGGCACCGGGTCGGGGTGGGCCGCGGCCGACAGCCAGGACTGGAACAAGCTCGACTTCGAGAAGATCTCGTCGCGGGCGATCGAGAAGGCGCGCGCGAGCCGCAATCCGGTGGCGATCGAGCCGGGCAAGTACACCGTGATCCTCGAGCCGCAGGCGGTGGGCGACCTCGTGCAGCTGATCGCCAACTACGCCGACGCGCGCCAGACGGACGAGGGGCGGAGCCCGTTCACCAAGCCCGGCGGCGGCAACAAGATCGGCGAGAAGATCATGGACGAGCGCCTCTCGCTCGTGTCCATGCCGAACGACCCGCTCCTGCTCGCGCAGCCGTTCGACGGCGACGGGCTCCCGCTCACCGACCGCGCGTGGGTCGAGAACGGGGTGCTCAAGGAACTGCAGTACTCGCGCTTCTGGGCGAAGAAGCAGGGGAAGACGCCCACGGGCAACGCGAGCTGCCTCAAGATGGTGGGCAAGGGGACGCAGAGCCTCGACGAGCTGATCAAGGGGACGACGCGCGGCATCCTCGTGACGCGCCTCTGGTACCTGCGGCAGGTGGACCCGCGCACGATCCTCTTCACGGGGCTCACGCGCGACGGCACCTTCCTGATCGAGGGCGGCAAGGTGACCAAGTCGCTGCGCAACTTCCGCTTCAACGAGTCGCCGCTGTTCATGCTCAACAACCTCGAGGGGATCACCGCCCCCGAGCGGCTGGCGGGCACCGAGCAGGGCGGCGATGTCGCGATGCCGGCGATCAAGGTGCGGGATTTCAACTTCACGTCGTTGAGCGAGGCGGTGTAGGGCCTCGGTGCCTCCTGATTCACCACAGAGGCACGGGGGCACGGAGGACTGCGAGGAAGGACAACGACTGGATTGATGGGGCCCGTGCGCCGACGGTTGGCGCACGGGCCCCATTCTTCAGTTGCTGTTCTCGCTCTCCTCCGTGCCCCTGTGCCTCTGTGGTAAGACGCGCTCCAAACCTCGCCCTACCACCACCCCAGCACCTTCCACCACACCAACCCCACCGTCCCGAAGATCCCGAGCGTCACCACCGACAGCATCAGCCCGAGCCGCCACCAGTCGCGCTGGCTCACGTAGCCGGCGCCGAAGTAGATCGGCGCCGGCGTCGTGCCGAAGTGCGTGAGGCTCGCGCTCAGGTTGGCCGAGTAGGCGAGCACCGCCACGGCCAACGCCGCGGGGGCGCCGGCACCGAGCAGCACGACCAGGAACGGCGTGAACATGGCCGACACGTGCGCCGTGATGCTCGCGAATCCGTAGTGCGCGTACACGTAGATGAGCGCGAGGATCACGAGCGCGGGCGCCCACGGCATGCCGGTGGTGAGGCTCGCGCTCCACTTGGCGAACACCGTCGTCACGTTGGCTTCCGACAGCGCGCTCGCGAGCCGGATGATGCCGCCATACCAGATGAAGACGTCCCACGCCCCGCGGTCGCCCGTCACCGACTCCCACGAGATCACGCCGGAGAGCACGAGGGCGAGCACCCCCGCGAGCGCCACCACCCCGTAGTCGAGCTTGTGCAGCGACGCCGTCGCCCACGTGAGCCCGACCGTCGTGAAGATGAGCAGCGTCAGCCACTCCTTCCGGCTCGGCGGCCCGAGCTTGACCAGCTCGTCGGCGGCGCGCGCGGGCGCCTCGGGGGTGCGCGTCACCTCGGGCGGGTACCAGCGCAGCAGCAGCTGCGGCACCGCCAGGAGCGCCACCACCACCGGCACGCACGCGCCCAGCAGCCAGCGCCCGTAGGTCAGGTCCACGTGCGCCACCTCGCGCCCGAACCGCGCCGACAGCACGTTCGAGATCTGCCCCGTGAGGAACATCGCGCACGCCACCACGTCGCACTGGTACGTGGAGAAGAGCAGGAAGCTCCCCAGCCGTCCCGCCGTGGGCCCGGGCCGCGAGTCGTACGCTTCCGCCAGGCTGCGCGCCACCGGAAAGATGATCCCGCCGGCGCGCGCCGAATTGCTGGGGAGAAACGCGGCGAGCAGCGTGTCGGTCCCCGCGAGCGCGTACGCGAGCCCGACCGCGCTCTGCCCTATCGCCCGGATGAAGTGGAGTGCGATCCGCCGTCCGAGCCCCGTCGCCTGCACCGCGCTCGACATGAGCATCGCCGCGAACACGAGCCAGGCGATCGGGTCGGCGTAGCCTCCCAGCGCCTTGGCCGGCGTGAGCGCGCCGAACAGCGCCGACGCGAGCACCCCGAGCAGCACCACCGCCGCCGGCGGCAGCGGGCGGACGATCGAGCCGGTGATCGTCGCGGCGAAGATCGCGAGCAACCGCCACGCCGCCACGTCGATGCCGGCGGGGCGCGGAATGGCGAGGATCACGAGCGCGACGCCCAGCGTCGCGCCCCAGCGGAGGCGGGGGGACATCCGGCGCGAATATACCGTGCGGGCAATCCGGCGGAACGCGTGAGGGTCTCGTGAAGACGCTTGACGGCGCCGCCCTGCGCTCACGTCATTTCACGGGTGCTCCAGGACCTCATCCTCGTGGTGGACGACGAAGCCCAGATCCGCCGCGCTGTGCGCCGCGCGCTCGAGGGCGACGGCCATCGCGTGCATGACGCCGAGTCGGGGCAGGAAGCGCTCGACCTGGCCGTGACCGAGCGGCCGGCGCTCGTCGTGCTCGACCTGGGGCTCCCCGACCTGCCGGGCATCGACGTCTGTCGCCGCCTGCGCGCGATGGGCGCGGGCCCGATCCTCGTGCTGAGCGCGCGCCACGACGACGCCGAGAAGGTGGCGCTCCTCGACGCCGGCGCCGACGACTACGTCACCAAGCCCTTCTCGACCGTCGAGCTGCAGGCCCGCGCGCGCGCCCTGCTGCGCCGCGTCCGCCGCGACGATCCCGCGGCCTCGATCCTCACCCTGGGCGACGTCGTCCTCGATTTCCAGACGCCCCTCGCCACGCGCGCCGGCGAGCCGGTGCACCTCACCAAGACCGAGTGGGCGCTGCTGCGCACGATGGCCGCACACCTGGGGCGCACCCTCACGCACCGGCAGCTCTGGCTCGCCGTGTGGGGCCCCGCGCATGGCGACGCCGCGCAGCACCTGCGCGTCCACGTGCGCTCGATCCGCCGCAAGCTCGAGGCCGACGCGGTGCGGCCCGTTCTCCTCGTCACCGAGCCGGGCGTGGGCTACCGCCTCGAGAAGCCCGCATGAGGCAGCGCGCCCTCCTCGCGGCCGCCTGGGTCCTCGCGCTCGCCGCCGCCACCGCGGTGCAGCTCGCCCTCCGCGACACGCTCGACAAGGCGCACGTCACCGTGCTCCTCTTCCTCGTCGTCCTTGGCGCGTCTGCCACCGGCGGCCGCTCGCTCGGCTTTCTCGTCTCGGGGCTCGCCTTCCTCGCCTTCGACTTCTTCTTCCTCCTCCCGTACAACACGCTCGCGGTGCGCGACCCGCGCGACTGGATCGTGCTGGCGGGCTTTGGCGTCGCGGCCTTCCTCACCGGGCAGCTCTTCCACCGCGTGCGCCGCGAAGCGGCCGAGTCGCAGCGCCGCGCCGAGGAACTCGCCGCGGTGCTCGAGGAACGCGCGGCGCTGCTCGAGCGCAGTCGGGCGGCCGAGCAGGCCGCCGTCGCCGCGAAGGCCAAGGACGAAGTGCTCGCGTCGCTCTCGCACGACCTGCGCACGCCCATCACCGCCATCCGCGCGCTCGCGCACGACTTGGCCGCCGGCGGCGACGACCGCGCCTTGGGCATCGAGGAGGAAGCCGACCGCCTCGCGCGCCTCGCGGGCAACGTGCTCGACCTCTCGCGCCTCGAGGCGGGGGCGATGCGCCTCGACGTGCAGCCCAACGAGGTCGAGGACCTCGTGGGCGCCGCGCTCCACCAACTCGAGGGGGCGCATCCCGGCTGGCAGGTGGCGGTCGCGCTCGACGCCGCGCACCCGTTGCTGTTCGTGCGCTGCGACTTCTCGCAGGCGCTGCGCGTGCTCGTGAACCTGCTCGACAACGCCTGCCGCCACGCGCCGCCGGGCACGGCGGTGGAGCTGGACGTCGCGCGCGACGGCGCCACGGTGCGTTTCCGCGTGAGTGATCGTGGCCCCGGGTTGCCCGCGGCGCTGCGCGAGCGTTTGTTCGGGCCGTACGCGCGCGGCGACGCCACCGGTGGCACCGGCACGGGCCTCGGCCTCTCGATCGCGCACCGCCTCGCGGCGGCGCAAGGCGGTTCGCTCGCGTGGGTTCCGCGCGATGGCGGCGGCACCACGTTCGAGTTCCGCCTGCCCGTCGCGGAACTGAGCCCCGAGGACGCGTAGCACCCCTTCACGATTTCTTCACGAGAGCCGGGCGTCTCTTCACCCGCTCTTCACGCGATGGGCCGTAGCGTGACAGGTGACCTCCTTCGTGAGTCGCCGCATGCGATCTCTGGCCCCGTTCGCCCATCCGCCGTCGTCGAGCCCGCTCGCGGGCGCGCCGGCCGGCCGGTGGCGCATTGCCGCGCGATTCGCGATCCTCGCGGGTGTCGCGATCGCCGTGACGCTCGTGCTGCGCCTGGCGCCGCTAAGTCCTTCGCTCGCGGGGGTTCCGTGGGGACTGGCCTGGTGGCTCGTCGCCGCGGTGGGGCTCGCCCTCCTCGCGGACGCCACCGCGGGGCGGCGTGCGCGGCGTGAGGCCTCGGCCGAGGAGCGCGAACTGCGATTCCGCCTCGCGCGCCGTCTCGACGATCCCGCCGAGCGCCTGCATTTTGACGTCGTGCGCGCGACGGAACTGGTGAGCGGCGATCACGTGCTCGTCGTCGAGGGAGACGTCGTGCCGGCGCCGCTCGTGGCCGTCGCGGGGAGCGCGCAGGTGACGGCCGCCGAGGGCGCGCCCTTCACCTGCGCGGCGTCGGCCGCGCGCAGCCGTGCGTCGGGTGGCGACCGCATCGCAACCGGCTGGCTCGTCGGCCGCGTCGTGGCCCCCGCCGACTCGGCGCACACCCGTCGGCTTTCCCTTCATCGATCCTGAGGCGTTCGCTCATGCTGTCGTTCGTTCGCGTTCCCGCGGCGGTGGCCGCGCTCCTGCTCGCGCCCGCGCTGGTGGCCCAGGCGCCCGCCCCTGCGGCGCCTCGGTCCGATTCCGCCGCGCGCGCCGCGGCCGCGCGTGCGCGCCCGGCGGAGCCGTTCGCCTTCGCCGACTTCACCTGGCTCACCGGCAACCCGCGCACCACCGAAAACGCGGTCGAGACCGCCGCGTTCACCGGGGAGTTCCGGTTCGACGTGTCGTACATCGCGCAGAACCATGACCCCGCCGACCACACGCTCGTGGGCACCACCGCGAGCGGACGCACGGGCGAGGTCCAGCTCCAGCAGCTCGGACTGGGCGGCGACTTCCACGTCGGCAACGTGCGCGGGCGCGTGATGACGCAGTTCGGCCTCTACAGCACGATGACGCCGCGCAACGACGCATCAACCGGGCGCGGGCAGTGGCAGCTCGACAACGCCTACCGCTACCTGAGCGAGGCGTACGGCGGCTACCACTTCGACGTCGCGCACGGGATGAACGTCGACGCCGGCATCTTCATGTCGTACATCGGCCTCTTCAGCTACTACAACTTCGACAACTGGGCCTACCAGGCGTCGTACGTCTCGAGCAACACGCCGTGGTTCTTCAACGGCATCCGGTTGCAGTACTTCCCCACCGAGCACCTCAAGATCGAGCCGTGGCTCGTGAACGGCTGGCAGTCGTACGGCATGTTCAACTCGGCCCCCGGCGTCGGCGTGCAGTTCCTGTGGCGCCCCACGGGGTCGCTCTCGTTCGTGAGCAACAACTACTACGGCAAGGACTGGCTCGGCCTCGATCGCACGCGCCTGCACTCCGACAACAGCGTGCAGGTCAAGTACCACGAGGATCCCGCGAACTTCGTCTCCCGCGCCGCGTTCACCTTCACGTTCGACCTGGGGTGCGAGTGGGGCGCCGGCGTCTCGTGCCGAGGCGACGGGGCGGATCCCGCGCAAAACTTCGCGGGGTGGATGGCTTACCACCGGGCGTGGCTCGCGCATGACCGGTTTGCCCTGACGGTCGGCGGCGGGATGATCAACAACCCGGGGCGGTACCTCGTGCTGATGCCCCCCATCAACGGGGCGACGGCCGTCTCGGGGACGCCGTACTTCACGTATAATCCCGGCGATCCCTTCAGCGCCT
>JACQES010000005.1 GCA_016200495.1 Gemmatimonadota bacterium | reverse complement strand
CCGCTCGGGCGACCTCGGCCGGTAGCTGCCGAACGGCGAGGTGGAGTACATCGGCCGGCGCGACCACCAGGTGAAGCTGCGCGGCCACCGGATCGAGCTGGGCGAGATCGAGGCGGTGCTGCTGCTGCAGCCCGGCGTGCGCGAGGCCGTGGTGATGGTGCGCGAGGACGTGCCGGGCGACCAGCGCCTCGCGGCGTACGTCGTGGCGCAGGCCGGCGCGACGCTCACGGCGGCACTGCTGCGCGATGGCATGCGCGCGCTCCTGCCCGAGGTGATGGTGCCCGCCGCGATCGAGCTGCTCGAGCGGCTGCCGCTCACGGGCAACGGCAAGGTGGACCTGCGCGCGCTTCCGGTGCCGCGGGGCGCCACGGGCACGCGGCCGTACCAGGCGCCGCGGACGACGATCGAGCACGAGATCGCTCAGATCTGGGAGCAGCTGCTGGCTCCCGGGCGGCCGGTCGGTGCCTTCGACGACTTCTTCGAGATCGGCGGGCACTCCCTGCTCGCGATCAAGATGCTGGCGCAGGTGGAGCGCGTGCGCGGCCAGCGCGTGCCGCTCGCGTGGCTGTTCGAGTCGTCCACGGTGGAGTCGCTGGCGGCGCGGCTGGGCAGCGCGATGCGCGACGAGGTCGAGCCGCCGCTGGTGGTGCTGCAGGGCGACGCGCGCGGCGTGCCGGTGGCGTTCGTGCACGGCGACTGGACCGGTGGCGGCTGGTACGCGCGGCGCCTCGCGCCGCTCGCCGCGCCCGAGTCGCCGTTCTACGTGCTGCCCACGGTGGGGATGGACGGCGACGACGCGGCGCGGACGATCGAGGCGATGGCGGCGCGCCACGTGCGCGAGCTGCGCGCGCGCCGGCCGCACGGCCCGTATCGCGTCGTGGGGTTCTGCGTGGGCGGCGTGGTGGCATACGAGATGGCGGCGCAGCTGCGGGCGGCCGGCGAGGTGGTCGAGCGCCTCGTGGTGATCGACAGCGACCCGGTGAATGCGCGCCTCACCGCGGCGCGTCCGCTGCTGGCGCTGCTGCCCGGCGGCGACGCGCGTCGACGGCTCGACCGCGCCGCAGCGCTGATGACAGGACTCCGCTGGGTGCACCGGCGCGTGCGGTACGTGCAGGCGCTGCCGCCGGCCGAGCGCGTGCGGTGTGTGACGGACAAGTTCACGCGGACCCTGCCACGGTTGCTCCTGGGTGGCGGTTCGGCGGTCCGCCCGGGCCCCACCGTTACCGCGTCCGTCCCCAGCGCCCCCGACGCGATCGCCTCGCCGGAACCGCCCGAAGCCACGGGCGACGAGATCGTGCAGGAGGTGCAGCAGCGCGCGACGGCGGCGTACATCCCGTCGCGCTACGCGGGGAGGCTCGACTTCCTCTGGGCCGAGGGGGCGCCCGGCAAGGGACGGCGCGTGAACCCGGTGGAGCGGTGGCGCGAGGTGGCGGCCGAAGTGCGACTCCACCCGCTGCCCTCGGGACACATCGGGCTCATCACGAACAACCTCGCGATGCTCGCCTCGGCGCTGCGCGCGGTCTTCGAGGGCGGCGGGGACTGAGGGCGGGACGCCGGCGCGCATGGTGCACGCCGTGAAGCACGCGCTGGGTTGATTGCGCAGGTTCACACATCACGGCGCGCGGTGATTCACGCGCCCGTTTGACCGCGCTCGGTTGCGCACCATGCCGCGCGCTCACGGCGCCGGTGCGGTTGATTCGAGCGACGGCGCGCCGAGTCGCCCGCCGGCAAGCCGTTGGCCCAGCGCGATGCCCGGCTTCTCGACCAGGTGGTACGCCGCGTACACCGCGCCCACGAGCACGACGGCCATCGCGCCCCACTGCACGACCATCGGCTGCGCGCGCAGCACGCCGAACCCGACGCGGATGGCGAGCAGGTGGATGAGGTAGATGCCGTACGAGTACACGGCCACCTGGTGCGCCGCGCGCGTGAACCAGCCGTCGGCCGCATCCCGCACGAACGGAATCGCGACGCCGAGCGCGGCGCAGAAGGCGACGCGCAGGATCCAGCGCGGGCCCGTGTCCCACGCCAGCGAGGTCACGGCGATGTCCGTGAGGATGATCGGAATCCAGGCCCAGGCCGGCAGCGGCGGCACGCGTCCCGCGCGCCGGCGGAGCATCCAGAACGCCAGCACCCCCATGAGGAAGCAGGGGACGAAGAGGAAGAGCGTCGCGCGCCAGATCTGCGGCACGTGGTGCCCGTCGCTCCAGATGAAGACGGGGGCCAGCGCGGCCCCGCCGACGAGGAGCGCCGCCATGGGCGCCACCGCCGGACGCCGCGCGACGAGGTAGGCGAACGGCAGCACCGCGTACATCTGCAGCTCGAGCGGCAGCGTCCACAGGGGCGCGAGCACGGTGGCCTGCGTCGTGAGGTTCTGCACGAGCGCGAAGTTCACGAGCGCGCGCCACCACCCCACGGGCTCCCACGTCGTCTCGAGCGAGCCGCGCGGCACGTGCAGCACGATCACGACCGCGATCACGACCCACGCGAGCGGATAGATGCGGAAGGCGCGCCGCAGGTAGAAGCGCCGGATCCAGTGCCCACGGTCGGGCGCGCCGTCGCGCTCGAGCGACGCCATGAGCACGAGCGACGTGTGGACGAAGAACGCGAGCACCCCGGACTGTCCGAGCCAGCGCGTGAAATCGGAGGCGAGGCCGATCGCGCCGGTGAGATGGTCGAGGAAGACGCTCAGCACGGCGATCGCGCGGAGCACGTCGAGGTTGCGCTCCGGCAGCACCGTGCGCTCGGGACGGGTTGCCATCACGACGCGACGCCCCGGCCGCGGGCCGCGTGTCCGCGCAGCGCGCCGCGAGCCGTCCACTCGGCGATCCCGTCCTCGAGCCACGCCTCGGGCCCCGCGCCGAGCAGCCGGCGCCACCACGCTCGCGCGCTCGACACCACGAGTTGCCGCACCCGCCACCGCGGCGCGCCGAGGAAGAGCGCCGGGTCCGGCGCGGGATCGTAGCGGCCGAGGTACTCGCCGTAGGCCTCGAACCACTGCTGGAGGTACGCGATGGTCTGGCGCTCGGGCGGAATCCAGTGATCCACGATCGCCTCCGGCACCCAGCGGCCGCGTCCGCCGCCGGCGAGCAAGGCGCGCACGACGTCGGTTTCCTCGCCGCCCATGCGGCTGCCGGGGCGCACGCCGCGCGCCGGGTCGAACGGGTGCGCGCGCAGCGCGTCGGCGGCAAAGGCCATGTTGGCCCCGAACGGGACGCGGCGACTGTCGAGGGGGAACGGCGCGTCGCCGTAGTCGATGCAGGCATAGGCGGGCGCCACGCGCGACCATGCGGCCGTGAGCCACGCCGGCGGCGTGGCCGGGAACCAGGGCCGGATCGGTCCGCCGAAGACGACGGCTTCGGGATCCGCCGCGAACGCCGCGAGGTAGGCCGACAGCCACCCGGACGACACGAGCACGTCATCGTCCGTCCACACGATCCAGCGGCCACCGGCGGCCCGCACGGCCGCGTTGCGCGCGTTGGAGAGTCCGGGGGTCGGCTCGGCGACGCGGCGCAGCGGGAGGCGATCCGTGAACTGCGCGAGGACCGCGTCGGTGTCGTCGGTGCAGTTGTTGTTGACGACGACGAGCTCCCACCCGAGCCCCGCCGGCACGTCGAGCGCGGTCATGCGCGCCAGGGTCTCCCGCAGGAGCGCTGCCCGATTCCACGTGCAGATCGCGACGGTGACCGGGCGGTTGGTCACGGGCGGCGATGCGCCATGCGCTCGACGAGGGCGGAGGGGAATGGGCGGCGCACGAGGGAAAGCTCGCGAGCGCGCGAAGCGCGCGCCACCATGCAGGGGGACGCGTCGAACCGCCCCGCTAGATTGCCCCGCGTCCCCGTCACCGTCCCGCCCGCCGTCATGGCCTCGACCTTGCTCACCTTCCTGCGCCGCCTGGGCGGCGCGCTCCGCTCCGGCTGGCTCATGCTCGGCGTCACGCTGGCCCTCCTGCTCGCCGTCGAGGGGGCGCTCCGCTGGCGGCGCGTGCGGGCGGAGCGCGCGGCGCACACGCCGCCAGGATCGTACGTGGCCGGCGATCCACGCCGCGAGCCATGGTGGGAGACGTGGCGGACCGAGTTCGACGCGGTGAGCCGGATGGAGTGGCATCCGTACGTGTACTTCCGCCGGGCACCGGGATTCCGCGGCTCCGTGATCACGATCGACTCGCTCGGACGCCGCGGGACACCGCAGCCGCGCGTGCCGGCCGAGCCGCGGCTGCGCGTCCGACTCTACGGCGGGTCCACGATGTGGGGCGAGCCGCTGCGCGAGGATCGCACGATCGCGGCCGAGATCGCGCGACGGTTGCAGCCGCTGGCCGGCCCCGGGGCGCGGATCGAGGTCACCAACCTCGGCGAGTCCGGCTACGTGTTCACGCAGGAAGTGGTGCAACTGCTGCTCGACCTGCGGAACGGCGAGCGTCCGGACGTCGTGCTCTTCTACGATGGCCTCAACGACGTGTCGGCGACGATCCAGCGCGGCGTGGCTGGCGACCCGCAGAACGAGTCGAACCGGATCGCGGAGTTCCAGCTCGGGCGCGCGCTCGACCGCACGCGCTATCCCGAGGGCCTCGCACGCGAGACCGGACCGCTCGGCGCGGCGCTGGGCCAGGCGCTCACGCGGTCGGGGCTCGTGGAGTGGGCCCGCGGCAAGCGGCCGCCTCGCGTGCCCGCGTTCATCCCCGGCGACAGCGTGGCCGCCCGCACGGTGCGCACATACGTGGCCACGGTGCGCATCGTGGAGGCGCTCGCCGCGGCGCACGGATTCGTGCCCGTGTACGCGTGGCAGCCCAACCTCCACGCCACGCCCAAGCGGCTGGATCCCTACGAGAAGAACCTGATGACGCAGATCGGTCGTGACCCGCTCCATTCGGTGGCGCAGGTGGCGCACCGGCGCATCCCCGCGCAGCTCGACAGCGCGATGCGCAGCCTCGCCTCGGGACGATTCGTGGACCTCACGGGGCTCTTCAAGGACGACACGCTCCCCGTGTTCGTGGATCGCGTGGGCCACAACACCGAGGCGGCGGTGCCGGGGATCGTGGACGGGCTCTGGCCTGCGCTGCGCGCGGCCGTGGAGCAGAAGCTCGCGGCGCGCCCCGCGCGCTCGTGAGCGCGCCCGGGCGCGTGCGCCTCGTCCGGCGCGGCGTGACGATCGGCTGCGCGGTGGCGGGTGTGCTCGCGTGCGCCGCGGCGGACTGGCGCCCCGGCGCCTTCAGCAAGCACGTCGTGTCGGTGGACGGTCGCGCGCTGCCCTACCAGGCGTTCGTGCCCCGGGACTACACGCCCACGCGGCGCTGGCCGCTCGTGCTCTTCATCCACGGGGCCAATGAGCTCGGCACGGACGGCGAACGGCAGATGCGCAGCTGCTTCGCCGCGATGGTGAACCAGCAGTCGGCCACCTTCCCCGCCATCGTGCTCTTTCCGCACGTGCCGCGCGACGAGGAGCTCCCACGGCAGCAGTTGCGGGACCTCATCACGGCGACGATCGACTCCGCGGAGCGCGCGCTCGCCGTGGACACCGATCGCGTGGCAGGACGCCCATCGCTTCAGCGCGCTCATGACGGTGGCGGCGGCGATCCCGCCGATGAGCTTCACCGGCGACTACGGCACGCCGGTGGGTGCGGTGGACTCGCTGGTCGGGGCCGAGCTGCGCGACCTGCCAACCTGGGTCTGGCACGGCGAGCAGGACCAGCTGGTGACCGTCACGATTCCGCGCGCGATGATCGCGACGTTCCGCCGCGCCGGGATGCGCTACCTCCGCTACACCGAGGTCCCCCGTGGACGGCACGACTGCCTCAGCGCGTTCAGCGACTCCGCGTCGATGCGCTGGCTCGTGACCCAGCGACGCGGCGCGCCGACCCCGTGAACGACGAAGGACCTGCCGCGGGGGCAGGTCCTTCGTGCCTTCAGGCGCGTGCGGTCGCGCGCCGCGGCTACTGCGCCACCTTGTTCCCGGGCCCGAACACGCCGTTGAAGAAGAGCTTGAACGTCGCGTGCGGCGTGGCGCGGAAGAGCACCTCGGGCCCGTACAGGTAGACGCTCCCCTTCCCCACGCTCGCCTCGGCGATGGCCACGCCGCCCTCGAGGTAGGTCTGGCCCCACGCCCATCCCGACTTGAGCGGCGTCGCGCTGTCGAACCACGCGACGGGGCGGATGCCGAGCTCCTCGGCGTTTGGCGGCAGCTTGAACACCGAGCCGTTGTCGAAGAAGACGATGCCACGCGCGTCCTGCCCGCGGCCGAGCGTCGTCGTGGTATCGTAGGCGACCTCGAGGAGCGAGCCCGGCACGTAGAACTTGTCGCTGGGCAGGTTGCGCACCTTCCCGTCGGGGGTGCGCTCGCTCAGGTAGTTCGCGATCGGAAGCCCGAACGAGCGGCTGATCGAGGTGCTCGACCCGATGGCGATGATGCGCCCGCCCTGCTCGGCGAATTCCTTGAGCCTGGGGATCGACCGCTCGCGCGAGAGCGTGCCGAGCCACGGCTTGAACTGCGCGGGCACGGTGCTGGTGTCGATGCGGCCGAAGAGCGCGTTCAGGCCGCCGGCGGCGCCCTCGTTGCGCGGCAGGGCGCCGTCCACGAGCACGATCACGTCGTACTTCTGCCGGAGGTTCCCCGCGTCCACCTGCGGCGGGTAGATCATCTCGTACGGCATGTCGTACTGCTCGAGCAGCCAGCGCGTGTGGCCGGCGGGCATGAGGCCGCCGTACCGGTCCACGATCGCGATGCGCGGTGCCTTGAGCGGCGTGGCCGACGACTGGAGGTTGCCGCTCGAGGCGAAGCTCACGCCGAGCTCGCTCGCGGCCTGCCGCACGATCGGCGTGCTCTTGCCGTTGGCGGGCACGTAGAACGCGCCGGCGCTCGCGCTCCCCGACGCGCGGTCGAGGCGATAGACGTCGGCCCCCGCCTTCCAGAGGCGCGCGACCACGCGGTAGGCGTCGTTCTGCTTGGTCGAGATCGTCCAGCCCGCGCCGCCGCTCGCGACGGTGCCAGCGGTCGGCTTGACGCGATCGCGGAGCGGGTCGAGCCGCTCGAGGGGGCCCGTGACGGGCTCCAGGTGGCGGTCGAACTTGACCCCCATGCTCATCGCGAGCGTCCAGCCGGCGTTGTCGTACGGCCGCGTGGGCGGTGCGCCCGGATACTTGAAGTCGTTCGGGTGGTCCTGCGGCTCGAACATGTCGAGCACGTGCGGGCGCCAGGCCTGGTTAGCCTGCACCACGAACGACCCGGCGCCGTAGTTCTTGCCGTTGGCCGAAAAGGCGGCGGTGGCGCGGTGCACGAAGATGCCGTTCTTCTGGAGCGCGACGATGAACTTCTGCGCCGTGAGGAAGTCGGGCTGGTCGCTCGGGATGACGAAGGCGCGCGGCACGCGCTTCTCGGGCTGCTTGAAGTCGGCGGCGAACTTCTCGGGGGCGGCGGCGCCGAACCCGAAGAAGGCGAGCTCGTTGTCCTGCGTCTCGCGGTTGCGCGCGCGCTCGGCATCCACCTTGGCCTGGACCTCGGCCAGCAGCTTGGGCGTCGTGATCCAGGTGTCGCGGTTGCCCATCGCGATCTCGTCCTTCCCCATCTTGTAGATGTTGTAGAGGAAGAACTCGCGGTACTTCGATGCCAGGTCGAGGATCGCGCGGTTGGCGGTGACCGAGTAGTCGATGGACTGCCGGAAGTGCCACTCCTGCAGCGGCTCGAGCGGGTAGACCTGGTCGGCGTTCCGGAGCTGGCGCTCGGGGAGGAACGGGATCTTCATCGGCGTCGGGTTGCCGATGGTCTCGGTGAGGATGCCGAGCATGTTGTGGAAGTACACCGTGGTGCGGAGCCCGCCGTTCCACCACGTGGAGTAGCCCGAGAGCGAGCGGTTGACCACGCCCGGCTTGTTCTCCGCCACCATGCGCCCGTGCAGTGCGGCGCCGATCAGGTCCATCCCGGTCATGATGCTGGGATGGAGGTTGTAGTTGGCCGGGTCGCGGAACGGCGGCGCGAACATCACCGTGCCGGCGGGGCCGGTCTGGTGGTGGTTGTACATGATCTGGGGATACCACTCCATGTACAGCGCCTTGTTCATGTTGATCGACTCGGGCTGGTTCGCGATGAAGAAGTCGCGGTTGTTGTCGTGCCCGATGTACTTCTGGTAGAGCCGCGGGATCTGCGTGTTCCGCTTCTTCGGGTCCGCCTCCTGCATGTACCAGTTCGAGACGAGCTCCATCCCGTCCGGGTTGGCGTGCACGAAGACGATGATCACGTCGTTGAGGATCCGGAGCGTCTCGGGATCGTTCATGCTCACGAACTGCCAGCTGGTCTCGATGAGCTGCTGCGCGCCGAGCACCTCGGTGGCGTGCAGGCCGCCGTCGATCCACATGATGGCCTTGCCCTCGGCCGCCAGCGCGTGGGCCTCGTCGTCGGTCAGCCCCTCGGCGAGCGCGAGCTTCTTCGCGATCTCCTTGTAGCGCGCGAGCTTCTTCATGTTCTCCGGGCTCGAGACCACGAGGCTCAGCTGCGGGCGCCCCTCGGCGGTGAGGCCCAGGGTGTCGAGGTGCGCGCGGGGCGAGGCGGCGAGCGCCTGCCAGAAGCCGACGAACTTGCTGTAGTTCGGCAGCTGGTAGTCGGCGCCGATGTCGTGGCCGAAGAACTGCTTCGGCGTGGGGACCTGCTGGGCCGGAAGGGCGGTGGCCAGGCCGAAGACGGCGAGGACCGCCACGCGGCGGAGCGTGCGAACGGGACGCATGCTGGAGCGGTGTGCGGGAGGGGAGGCCGCCCGGCGCGGGACGCCCCGGGGACACGGGACCTACGCTACGGAGGGGGGCGGCGTTGAGCCATGGATGAGCGGCGCGGGCCCTTCTGCCCGAGTGCCCCGCCGAGGGGTACTTTCTCCCGGTCCAACCCCCTTCGGATTCCGCCCGTGACCCGATTTCCCCGCGTCGTCGTTCTTGCCGTGCTGGCCGCGCTCGCCGCGCCGCGTCCCTCGGCCGCCCAGGCCGCCGTTTCCGAGTACGCCATGCGCCGGCAGAAGCTGATGGCCGCGCTCGGCGACGGTGCGCTCGTGGTGAACGGCGCGGAGGAACCGAAGGAGGACTACATGTCCTTCTGGCAGTCGCCGGAGATGGACTACCTGACGGGATTCCGCGAGCCGGGTGCCAAGCTCGTGATCGTGCGGCAGGGCGCGACGCAGACGGAGTTCCTGTTCGCGGCCGACAAGGACCCGGCGCGCGAGGTGTGGACCGGCAACCGGCTGGGGCCCGCGCGCGCGGGCCAGGCCACGGGGACGACGGGGCGGTCGCTGTCGGAGTTCACCAAGGTCGTGGACTCGCTCGCGGGCAAGGTGGCGCGAGTCTTCACGCTCGGCGACGAGGCGGTCGCGACGCAGATGAAGCAGAAGAACGCGACGATCGCCTCGAGCGACGCGAGCCGGGCGCTGCAGCAGCTGCGCGGCACCAAGAGCGAGGCCGAGCTCGCGTGCATCCGCCGCGCCGTGGACGTGACCGTGGACGCGCAGAAGCTGGCCATGCGCGCCGTGCGCCCCGACGCGGGCGAGTACGAGGTGCAGGGGCTGATCGAGTACACCTTCCGGCGGAACGGCGCCGACCGGCCGAGCTTCGCGACGATCGTCGGATCCGGCCCCAACTCGGCCACGCTCCACTACGGCGCCAACAGCCGGCAGATGAAGGCGGGTGACATCGTGGTGATGGACATCGGCGCGTCGTTCGCGGGCTACGCGGCCGACGTGACGCGCACGGTGCCGGTCAACGGCACCTACTCGCCGGCGCAGCGCGACATCTACCAGATCGTGCGCGACGCGCAGGCGGCGGCCGAGAAGGCCGCGGTGCCGGGGGGCCCGGCGCGCGCGATGAGCCAGGCCGCCAGCAAGGTGCTGGCCGAGGGGTTGGCGCGCGTGGGACTCATCACCGCGCCCGACGCGACGTACGACTGCGGCAACGGCAAGAAGTGCTCGCAGCTCTCGCTCTACTACATGCACGGGCTCGGCCACGGCATCGGGCTCGAGGTCCACGATCCCGACCAGCACTACTTCACCGGGACGCTGGCGCCGGGGAGCGCGTTCACGATCGAGCCGGGGATCTACGTGCGCGAGAACCTGCTCGAGATCCTGCCGGACACGCCGGGGAACAAGGCGCTGGTCGCGAGCATCGCGAAGGCGCATGCCAGGTACAAGAACATCGGCGTGCGCATCGAGGATGACTACGTGATCACGGCGAGCGGACTCGAGTGGATCTCGAAGGCGCCGCGCGAGATGGCGGAGATCGAGGCGCTGATGAAGCAGGGCCCGGCGATGCTGTCGACGGCGCAGGCGCCGGTGGAGACGAGCTGCGCGCCGCCCAAGGTGCAGCCGTGAGCCGGGGGCGCGTGATGAGGCCGATCCGGGTGCGGGGCGGTGCGCGCATGATGCAGGCATGCCTCGCCGCCGCCTGCGCGGCGCTCGTCGTGCCCAACCCCGTCTCCGCCCAGCAACGCCGCGCGCTCACCTTCGACGACCTGGCCGGCGTCGAGCAGGTGGCCGATCCGAGCCTCTCGGCCGACGGCCGGTTCGTGCTGTACGTCGTGCGCGTGACCGACCTCGCGGGCAACCGGCGCGTCGCCACCACGTACGTGCAGCCCGTGGCCGGCGGCGACGCGCGCGCCTTTCCCGACGACACCACGCGCGCCACCGAGGCGCGCTGGTCGCCGGACGGGCAGCGCGTGGCGTACGTGGCGCGCGGGCAGCTGTGGGTGGCGAACGCCGACGGCACGGGGCGTCGGAAGCTCACCCAACTCACCGGCGGCGCGACGGGACCGGTCTGGTCCCCCAATGGCCAGCAGCTCGCGCTCACGAGCGGCGTCTACCCGGCGTGCCGCGACGAAGCGTGCAACGCCGACAAGGCGGCCAAGGCCGAGGCGAGCAAGGTCAAGGCGCACGTGACCGACGGGCTCATGTACCGCCACTGGAACCAGTGGGACGACGGCACGCGCTCGCACCTGTTCGTGGTGGGGCTGGACGGCGGCGCGCCGGTGGACCTCGTGCCGGGCGCGACGTACGACGTGCCGCCGGGTCCGTTCGGCGGGAGCGAGGGCTATGCGTGGTCGCCCGACGGTCGTGAGCTCGCGTTCACGGCCAAGCTCGACACGCAGACCCAAGCGTGGAGCACCGACGTCAACATCTACACGATTGCCGCGAGCGGTGGCACGCCGCTCAACCGCACGCCGAACGCGAAGGGCGCCGACCAGAACCCGGTCTACGCGCCCGACGGGAAGGCGATCTACTACGTGTCGCAGCGACGCGCCGGCTTCGAGGCCGACAAGTGGCGGCTCATGCGTCTCGACCGCGCCACGGGCGCGAGCGTCGAGCTGCTGCCGCAGTGGGATCGCTCGACCGACGCGATCGTGCCGCTGGCCGACGGGTCGGCGCTGCTGCTGGGCGCCCAGGACCGCGGGCGCACGGCGTTCTTCCGCATCGCGCTCAAGGCCGACGGCATGGCCGCAGCAGCGACGCCGACGCCGCTCGTGCTCGACGGGCACAACGGCGCGCTGGGACTCGGTGCCAACGGCACGCTCGCGTGGACGCACGACGACGCGCAGCACCCGGCCGAGGTGTGGACGGGGAAGCTGGGCGCGGGCGGGGTGACGGAGGCGCGGGCGATCACGCGCCGCAACGTCGTGCGGCTTGCCGGCGTGGACCTGCCCGCCCTCGAGCCGTTCGGCTTCAAGGGCGCCAAGGGCGACTCGGTGTTAGGCTGGGTGCTCAAGCCGGCCAACTACGTGAGCGGCAAGAAGTATCCGGCGATCCTGCTCATCCACGGCGGCCCGCAGGGCGCGTGGTTCGACCAGTGGCATGGCCGGTGGAACTACCAGATGTTCGCCGCGACGGGGGCGGGGCTCGTGATCATCAACCCGCGCGGCTCCACGGGCTACGGCCAGCGCTTCACCGACGAGATCTCGAAGGACTGGGGCGGCAAGGTCGTGACCGACCTGATGAACGGGCTCGACGCGGCGATCGCGCGCAACGCGTGGATCGACACCGCGCATCTGGGCGCCACCGGCGGCTCGTACGGCGGCTACATGACCAACTGGCTCGCCGGCCACTCGACGCGGTTCAAGGCGCTCGTGACGCACGCCGGCGTGTTCAACCTCGAGGCGATGGCCGGCGCGACCGAGGAGCAGTGGTTCACCGACTGGGAGTTCGGCGGCACCTGGTGGAACGCCACCGCCATGCAGCAACAGTATCGCAAGTGGTCGCCGCACCTGGCCGCGGGCAAGTTCAGGACGCCCATGCTCGTGATGCACGGCGAACAGGACTTCCGCGTGCCGATCAACGAGGGGCTCTCGCTCTTCACCGCGCTCCAGCGCCAGGGAGTGCCGAGCCGCATGGTGGTGTTCCCCGATGAGGGACACTGGATCGGCAAGCCGCAGAACCAGCAGCTCTGGTGGAAGGAGATGCAGGGATGGTTCACCCGCTACCTGATGGGCGACCGCCCGCTTCCCTAGTCGAGTTCCGCGATGGCGACCAAGCGCCCCACGCAGCAGGTCCGCTTCACCCCGCGTCCCGCGACGCGAGTCGAGGACGTGGACGACGGCCACCAGCCGTTCATTCCCGCCGATGAATCGCCGGTCGAGCTGACGATCGGCGCCGTGGCCGTGGGGGTGGTGCTCGGCGTGCTGTTCGCGGCGTCGAGCGTGTACCTCGCGCTCAAGGTGTCGCTCACGGTGAGCGCGTCCATCCCGATCGCGGTCCTCTCGATCACGATCTTCAAGTGGGTGCAGAACGCGTGGGGGACGAGCGGCACGCAGATCCTGCGCAACAACATCGTGCAGACCACGGGCTCGGCCGGCGAGTCGATCGCGGCGGGGATCGCGTACACGCTGCCCGCGCTGCTGCTCCTGGGCTACGAGCTGCCCTACTGGACGGTGGCCGCGGTCGGGCTCGTGGGCGGGCTCCTCGGCGTGCTGCTCATGATCCCGCTCCGGCCGTCGTTGATCGTCAAGGAGCACCGGCAGCTCAAGTTCCCCGAGGGGACGGCGTGCGCCGAGGTGCTGATCGTCGGCGAGACGGCGGGCACGATGGCGCGGACGGTGTTCAGCGGCTTCGGGCTTGGCGTGCTCTACAAGTTCCTCAATTCCGGGGTGCACCTCTGGGCGGAGGTGCCGGGCAAGGTGTTCCAGCGCATCCTGCCGTCGGGCAAGCCGGAGCTGTTCGGGCAGCTGTCGGCGGAGGTGAGCCCCGAGCTCGCGGGGGTGGGTTACATCATCGGGCCGCGCATCGCGGGGTCGTTGTTCGCGGGCGGCGTGCTCTCGTACTTCGTGCTGATCCCCGCCATCAAGCTGTTCGGCGCGGGGCTCGCGCAGCCGATCTTCCCCGGCACGGTGCCGATCGCGGAGATGGACGCGGCGGCGGTGCGGAGCAGCTACGTGTTCTACATCGGCGCGGGGGCCGTCACCGCGGCGGGGCTCGTCTCGCTCCTGCGCGCGCTGCCGACCATCGTGAGTTCGATCCGGCGCGGCCTCGCGGGGTTCAGCGGCGGCGATGGCACCGACGAGGTCCCGCGCACGGCGCGCGACCTGCCGATGCCCGTGGTGCTGGGTGGCGTGCTGGCGTGCGTGGTGCTGATGGTCGTGCTGCCGATGATCCAGATCAACTTCGCCGGCGCGCTGATCGCGCTCCTGTTCGCGTTCCTGTTCGTGACGGTGTCGAGCCGCGTGGCGGGGCAGCTCGGGGCGTCGGCCAACCCGATCTCGGGGATGACGGTGGCGACGGTGCTGCTGACGGCGCTGCTCTTCTATGCCGCGGGGTGGAGCGGGCCCGAGCATCGCGCGCTCGCGCTCTCGATCGGCGGCGTGGTGTGCGTGGCGGCGGCGGTGGCGGCGGCCACGAGCCAGGACTTGAAGACGGGCTACCTCGTCGGCGCGACGCCGCGGAGCCAGCAGGTGGGGCTGCTCGCCGGAGTGACGACGAGCGCACTCGTGATCGGCGGGATCATCGCGTTCCTGAACGAGGCCAAGACGACGATCGTCGAGCGCAGCTACCCCGGCGTGCGCGTGGCGGTGATCGACGGCGCGACGCGGAAGGGGGCCGACGGCAAGGACTATCGCGTCGGGCACCTGTACGAGCAGACGGGCAACGCGCCGGCGGGCCGCTACCTCGTGGACCAGGCCGGGATGATCAGGTACCTCGTGGACCCCGGCATCGGCGGACGCGAGCGCAAGGGCGCCGACGGCAAGGAAGTCGACAAGCTCGACAGCCCCAAGTCGCAGATCATGGCGCTAGTCGTGGATGGCATCCTGACGCAGAAGCTGCCGTGGGGACTGGTGCTGATCGGCGCCTTCCTTGCGATCGCGATGGAAGTGATGGGGGTGAGCTCGTTGCCGGTGGCGGTGGGGGTCTACCTGCCGATCTCGACGAGCGCGACCATGTTCATGGGCGGACTGGTGCGATGGCTCGTGAACCGGCGCAACAAGGTGGACGTCGAGGACGACGAGGAAGCGCGGCGCTCGGCCGACTCGGGGCCGGGGGTGCTGTTCTCGTCGGGGCTGATCGCGGGTGGGGCGATCATGGGGGTGCTGCTGACGGCGCTCGCGGTGAAGGGGTGGGACGGGGCGTTCAACCTCGCGAAGAGCGTCGGAGGGTTCGGCGAGAGTGCGCTCGTCGGCATCGTCGCGTTCGGGTTGTTCATTGCCCTGCCGCTGTATCGGACGGGAGCGGGTCGAAAATAGATTCCGTGGCGCCGGCTTGCCGCGCCGAATCGCCTACTCGCCGTCAGGGCGCCTTCCACTCCGACACGAGCTCGAACTGCACCGGGGCCTGAAGCGGGATGAACGCACTGTCCGTCGTGAGCGTCGCGACGGTGGTCGGAAATACGCGCCGCCACAGCGCCGCAGGTTACGTCGTCGCGGGCACATAGGCCGCGATCGCGCCGCGACCGCACGGGGTCGCGCGCCGCACGAAGAACTCGTCGGTAACGACCTTGCGACCGGTGCTCGTGGCTATCGAAATCGGCGCGTCAACCCTCAGCTTCCACATCACGCACTGGGGAATATCGGCGACGAACGTGCTCCCGAGTGGAAGCCAGGAAAGCGTGGCCGAGGGAACTTCCTGAACTCGCGCCCCCGTGCTCCGCACCACGTACTCGACGGCCGCTTCAGGAGACAGGAACATTCCGTCTTGCGCGTACGCGATCGGCAAAGGAAACCACAGGAGTTCTCCTGCCGTGCCCCATGGCGGAACGAAGTCGTTGTTCGCAACCTGGAGGGCGGTCCGGACATCCGCGACTGCGACGACGACTTCCGGCGTTCCCGCCGCGTTGCACGTCGTGATGAGCCAATTCGAGGCCGTGAAGCGCTCGCGCGACGCGCCGCCAAGGAGTGACGAATAGTCCAGTGCCGTCGATGTGTAGACCCTCCGCAAGCAAGGACTCAATTCCTTGAGGTGCACAGCAGCGCCACGGCCGGCGAACTGGTCGGCGCTCGTCGAGTCGCCGTAGACCTCGCGAAGGAACCGGATCGTCGCTCGCGCGAACGAGTCCGCGCTCACGCGCGACATGACCGCGGGCGCACCGGTGTCGAGCGTGAATCGACCGTCGGGTCCAAGCGCGACGAGCGCTCGCCCGGTGACCCACGCGGGCTGGACGATCGGATCTGAAGCGGCGGCAGGTCCAGTCGAATCAGAGGCGCATGCACCCGAAATGAGAAGGACCGCGAGACGCATCCGTCGCCCGGCTCTGGCCCCGAGCCCGGGCGTGCACCGCGCCGGCGGGCACGCTGTCATCGCGTACATGGTTCCGTTTCGTTCGGTACGAATTCACGACGCGCGGACACCAACGATACGAAAAGGGTCGCGCGGGCCCGCCCGGCGCGCGCGCGACCCTCTGCGTAAGGCACCCCTACTGCACGCACTGCCCCCGCGGATCCGGCTTCGGCTTGTCCACCACCGGCCGGTGATCGAGGTTGCCGAGCGCCACCACGAGCTCCTTCGCGAAGTTGGCCACCTGCGCCATGTGCGCGTAGTCGATGTACTGCGGCTCGTCCGTGAGCATGTGGTAGTCCGGGTGCCCGCCCGTCGAGAAGAACGCCACCGGGATGCCGTAGCGTGCGTACATGTAGTGGTCCGTTGGCGTCGAACTGGTAGTCGAACACCATCCCCGCCTTCTTCTCCTTGTTCACGCTCTCGACCAGGTTGCCCAGTTCCGTCGAGAGGCGCCGCGAGCCGATCACCTGCACGTAGCCGGGCTTCCCCTCGGGCAGGTCCCACCGGTCGCCGCGGCCGATCATGTCGATGTTGATCTGCGCCACGATCGAGTCGCGCGGCACCGTCGGGTGGTCGGTGAACCACGCCGAGCCGAACAGCCCGACTTCCTCGCCCGTGTGCCAGACGAAGATCGTCGAGCGCGCCGGCTTCACCTTCATCGCCGCCATCGCCTCCGCGATCTCGAGCACGCTCACCGTGCCCGTGCCGTCGTCGTCCGCGCCGTTGAAGATCGAATCCAGGCGCGGCGCGCGGATCTTGCGCACCGAATCGAGCGCGGCCTTGAACATGGCCGCCTGGTCGGCCGTCAGCTTGGGCGGCTTGTCCTCCGCGCCGCGCATTCGGAAGAGATGGTTGAACAGGTACACCGAGTCGTGATCCACGGCGGGCCCGTGCACGCCGACATGGTCGTTGTGCGCCCCCACCGCCACGAACTGCCCCTTGAGCTTGGGGTTCGAGCCCGGCAGCATCGCCACCACGTTGCGCGCCGGCGTCGCGATCGGCGTCTCGGCGTAGCGGATCGTGCCGGTGAACGCCTGCCCCGTCTGGCCGGGCTGCGCAGCGTCGAGCGCGACGCCCAGCAGCTGCCGCGCCACGGCGGCCGTCACGTACGCGAACGACGGCACGGGCGCGGGGGCGTCGTCCCCCTTCATCTCGATCACCCCTTCCTTGAGCCCCTCGCGCACCTCGGCCGGGATCAGCTCCAGCGTCGGGACGATGATCCCCGCGGCGCTCTTGTAGCGCGCGCTCACGAGGCCGCGGTTGATCGTCGCGCCCGGCACCTGCGTGTTCTGCGCCAGCTTCGCGTTGGGGCGGATGATGACCACCTTGCCCGCCGCCTGCGCGTCAGAGATCAGGTTCGCCTCGCCCCACGTGCCACCGTAGATCACCGGCGCGCCGTCGATCGAGCGCTGCCCCGCCCCCTGGTCGCGCGGGAGCACGTCGGTCCACCACTGCACGCGCCCCGCCGGCGTCGCGAGCGCGATCGTCTCGTCGAGCGAGCGCGTGATCACCGGCAGCACCTGGAAGTACGTGCCGTTGTCGCCCATCGGCACCAGCCCGATCTTCTTCACCTGCTCGGCGATCCACGCCGTCGCGCGCGTGTTGCCCGCGGTCGCGAACTCGCGCCCCTGCATCGAGTCGTCGGCGTACACGTAGAGGCGCGACATCAGGTCGCGCTCGCTGATGGCGGCCGTCGTCGGCTGGGGGGCCAACTTGATCGGCTTCGGGGCCGGCGGCGCAGGGAGCGGCACCACCGACTGGGCGGGCAACGTGGCCGCCGTGACGAGCACGAGCGCGGCCGCGCGAAGGGTCGAATGCACTGACGGTCCTCCCGAGGGAATGAGCGCGCCCGCGAATTTCGCTCGCGGCGCGGGTCTGACGAGTGGGTCGCCGCTCCGGCGCCAGACTGGCGCGAGGCGGGGACGCGGGGGCAAGCTATCAGGGCTTCTGACCGCCCGCTCCCGTTCTACCGTTGCTTCCCCGCTTGGGTTTCGTGCCTGCATGAACGCCGACTTCCAGCACCTCCTCGTCGTGGACACCGACCGCGGGGTGCGCACCATCATCCTGAACCGCCCCGAGCGGCTGAACGCGGTCAACGCGCGCCTCGCCGCCGAATTCCCGCGCGCCATGGCCGACGCCGCCGCCGATGACGCGGTGCGCGTGGTCGTGATCGCCGGCGCTGGCCGCGCCTTCTGCTCGGGGCTCGACCTGCAGGATCCCGCGCGCCCCTCGGGCGACACGCGCGGCGAGCGGCTCGACGACCTCGCGTGGGTGGGGCGCTGGGTGCTCGCCGTCACCGGGTGCGACAAGCCGGTGGTGGCCGCCGTGCACGGCGCGGCCGCGGGGGCGGGGCTCGGACTCGCGCTCGCGTGCGACATCCGCCTCCTGTCGTCGTCCGCCAAGCTCACCACGGGTTACGTGCGCCGCGGCCTCTCGCCCGACGCGGGAGTGAGCTGGATGCTGCCGCGCTTGATCGGCCAGTCGCGCGCGGCGGAGCTCATCCTCACCGCGCGCGACGTGGACGCCCGCGAGGCGCTCGCGATCGGCCTCGCCACGCACGTCTACGACGACGACCCGTTCCCCGACGAAGTCGCCGCGTACGCCGACAGCCTCGCGCGCGGCGCGCCGATCGCGATGGCGTTGGCCAAGCGCCTCATCCACCAGAGCGCCGACACGCCGCTCGTGCCCCACCTGCGCAACGAACTCACCAGCATCAAGCAGGCCTTCCAGACCAGGGACGTGGCCGAGGCGATGCAGGCGTTCGTGCAGAAGCGGTCGCCGACGTTCCGGGGCGAATAGATGAGTTATGACCTCAAGTCCGTGAAGATGCCGCGCCTCGCCGGTGGCGCGCTCTCCGCGCTCGTCGGCGTGATCGAGAACGGCGTGGGCGGCATCCTGGTCGGCGGCAAGCTCGTCGCCGACACGGGGATCGGCGCGCTCCGCGCCTCCACCGCGCAGGACGCTCCCACCTTCCTCCCCACCTGCCCCTTCGACGGCCCCGCCGCGACGCCCGGCGAACGCGCCGACCTGAACGAGCTGCTGCGCCGCACGGCCGGCTGGGCCAAGCCCGAAGGACTCGCCACGTCGACCATCGCCGACTTCCACGCCGCCTACCAGTCGGCGCGCACCACGCCGATCGCAGTCGCGGACAAGCTCCTCGCGCTGGTCGCCGAGAACGACAAGGCGCCGCAGCCGCTCAAGGCGTTCGTCGCGCTCGACGCCGACGACGTGCGCGCGCAGGCCAAGGCGTCGGCCGCGCGCTGGGCGGCCGGAAAGCCGCTCGGTCCCCTCGATGGCGTGCCCGTGGCCGTGAAGGACGAGGTGGACGTGCAGGGCTACCGCACGCGCCTCGGCACCAAGGCCCTCGGGCCCGAGCCCGCGGCGGCCGACTGCGGCGCGGTGGCCGGCCTGCGCCGCGCCGGGGCGATCATCGTCGGCAAGACGGTCATGCAGGAAATCGGCATGGGGGTGTTCGGCACCAACGCGCACTTCGGCGCGCCGCGCAATCCGGTCAATCCCGCGCACCACACCGGCGGGTCGTCGAGCGGATCGGGCGCCGCGATGGGGGCGGGGCTCGTGCCCGTGGCCGTGGGCGCCGACGGCGGCGGCTCGGTGCGCATTCCGGCCGCGTTCTGCGGCGGCGTGGGGCTCAAGGCCACCTTTGGCCGCGTGAGCGAGGCCGGCGCCTCGACCATCTGCTGGACGGTGGGCTACGTGGGGCCGCTCGCCAACACGGCGCGCGACGCCCTGCTGGGCTACGCCGCCATGGCCGGCGCCGACCCGCGCGACCCCGCCTCGTGTGCCGCGCCGCCGGTCACCTTCGCCGACCTCGAGCGGGACGACCTGCGCGGCGTGCGGCTTGGCGTGTATCGCCCCTGGTTCCAGCACGCCTCGAGCGAGATCGTGGCCGCGTGCGAGGCGCAGTTGCAGCGCTTCGTGCAGCGCGGTGCGACCGTGGTCGAGATCGAGATCCCCGAGCTCGAGACGGCGCGCGTGGCACACCTCGTGACGATCACCGCCGAGGCGCTCGCGAGCATGGAAGCCCAAGTCGGCACCAATCGCGCCGTCTTCGGTGACGAGACGCGCGCCGTGCTCGCGCTCGCCACGCGGTTCAATGGCGCCGACTACGTGCGCGCGCAGCGCGTGCGCACGCGCGCCATCCGCCACGTGAACGCCGCGCTCGCGCAGTGCGACGTGGTGCTCACCCCGGCCACCGGGCTCACCGCCCCCGCCATCGCCGCCGACTCGGCCGGCGGCGTGAGCGACGTCAGCGCGGCCACCGAGATCATGCGCTTCGCCTTCCTGCTCAACTTCACGGGGCACCCGGCCATCAGCTTCCCCGTGGGGAGCGGCGCGCACGACCTGCCGATCGCGATGCAGGGGTTCGCGCAGGCATGGCGCGAGGACCTGCTGCTTCGCCTCGCGGCGGTGGCCGAGCGCGACGTGCCGCGGCGCGCGCCGGCGATCCGGCTCGACCCGCTGGCGGGCTGAGCCGGGCGCGTCCCCGTGTCGCCCGAGACGGGCAGGCCCCAGATTGCTCGCGCGCGCCGCGTGCGCGTCGCCCTTCCCCGCCTGTCCATGCCGACCCGTCGCTCCTTCGCGCGCCTCCCCGCGCTGCCGCTCGCGCTAGCCCTCGTCGCCGCCACGCCGTCCGCCGTGCGCTGGGGCGACGCCGGCCACCGCATCGTCGGCGAATTGGCCGCCCGGGCGCTTCCCGCTGACATGCCCGCCTTCTTCCGCAATGCGGGCGCCGACCTGGCATGGCTCAACCCCGAGCCCGACCGGTGGCGCGACTTCGGCGAACAGAACATCGACCCGGCGCTTGGCTCGGGCTCGGGGTTCGACCACTTCGTGGACTTCGAGGGGGTGCCCGACGACGCCTTCAAGGCCAAGGACCGCTACGAGTACCTCGCGGCGATCAAGGCCGCCGGGTTCGACCACAAGGTCGGGTTCCTCCCGTTCCGCATCACCGAGCTCGCGCAGACGCTGCGCGTGGACTTCCGCCTCTGGCGCGCCGCCGTCGACGAGGGAGTGAAGCGCCGCCTCGAGGCGCGGATCATCAATGATGCGGGCATCCTCGGGCACTACGTGGCCGACGGCGCGAATCCGCACCACACGACCATCCACCACAACGGCTGGGTGGGGCCCAACCCCGACGGCTACGCCACCGACACGCGCATGCACGGCCGCTTCGAGGCGGTGTACGTGCAGTCGCATCTCGCCGTGGCCGACGTGGCGCCGCTCGTCACCGCGCCCGCGGCGGTCGCCCCGAACATCCGCGAGGCGACGATGGCCTACCTGCGCACCAGCGCCGCGCAGCTGCGGCCGCTGTACGACCTCGACAAGGTCGAGAAGTTCGACACGAACACGACGGCCGCGACGCACAAGGCGTTCGTCGCGGCGCGGCTCGCGGCCGGGGCGACGATGCTCCGCGACCTGTGGTGGACGGCCTGGGTGACCAGCGGCCAGCCGACCCCGGGTCGCCCCCCGCGCGAGTGATCGGCGCGCTCGTCCGCTGGCTGGGGCGCCTCGCCGGGTGGAAGGTCGAGGGGCAGCTGCCGGACCTCCCCAAGTACGTGCTGATCGGCGCGCCGCATACGTCGAACTGGGACTTCATCCTCTTTCTCTGGGCCCAGGCGGCGCTCCGATTCAGCCCCACCTGGCTCGGCAAGCACACGATCTTTTTCTGGCCCCTCGGGGTGCTCTGGCGGCGGCTGGGTGGGGTGCCGGTCGAGCGGGGGGCCCGGCTCAACGTGGTGGACCAGGTGGTGGAGCGGTTCAACGCCGCCGACCGGATGATCCTCGTGATCTCCCCCGAGGGGACCCGGCGCAAGACCCGGGCCTGGAAGAGCGGCTTCTACCACATTGCCCGGGGGGCGGGGGTGCCGGTGGTGCCGGGGTCGCTCGACTTCCCCACCCGGACCGTCCGGATTGGAACTCCGGTTTATTTGACGGGTGACATGGAGGTGGATCTCGCCCCATTCCGCGCCTTCTACGCGTCGGCGCGGGGGTTTCGCCCCGGTTTGGCATCGGATATCGCCTTGTCGGAGCCTGCCCTCCCGGGGTGACACGCTTGACGGGGGTGCCCCCCCGTGACATCTAGCTCCTCGTAGCACGTCATCGTCCGACCCCCACCCCCCACAGGCCGATGTTGTGGTTGCGTCCGTCCCCCATGCTGCATCGCTGCGCGCTGGTCGCGCTGGCGATGGGAACGGCCAGTGCCACCATCACCGCGCAGGGGGCCAAGAAGCCGGTCAAGACGCCGGCCAAGCCGGCGGTCCCGATCGCCGCCCCGCTCGTGGCGCCGGCCGTCGCGGCCGAGCCGGAGCCGATCGCCCCGCAGGTCGCGATGATCGCGGGGGTGATCGAGGATTCGCTCGGCGCCCCGATCATCGACGCCGAGATCGCGATCCTCGGGACCTCGCTCCGCACCCGCAGCAGCACGGGCGGCACCTGGCGGATCGGCGGGATCGAGCCGGGCCCCGTGCTGCTGTCGGCGCGCCGTGTCGGGTATTTGCCCCAGACGATCACGGTGCACGTCAAGAGCGGCGAGTCGCGCGCCATGGACCTGACGATGCAGCCCATGTCGAAGGCGCCGTTCCAGCTCCCGGAACAGGTGATCTTCACGACGCCGCGGCCGATGCGGTCGGTCTTCCACGGGGCGTTCTACCAGCGGAAGGCCACGTACCCGGGCGGCACGTTCTACACGCGCGAGGACATCCTGCAGCTCAAGGCGGTGTACACCTCCGACGTGTTCCGCACGACGCCCGGCTTCTACCAGTCGCGCGACCGGCGGGGCCAGACGCAGTGGGTCGTTCGCGGGGTGACCACCGCCCAGGCGTGCCCGATCCGGTTCTTCATCGACGGCGTCAACGTGCCGCTTAACGGCATGTCGATCGACGAGCTGGTGCAGCCGAGCGACATCGAGGGGATCGAGATCTACAAGGGCCTCTCGACCGTGCCGGCGGAGTTCTCGGGGCGCAGCAACCAGGATGACTCGCGCTGCGGCGTCGTCGCGGTCTGGACCCGGGTGACGCGCTAGTTTTCGGGCGCGTCCGGTCCGCGCCCACCCTTCGCCCACAACCGACATGTCCGTCCGTTTCCGCCGCCCCGCCGCGGCCGCGCTCGTCGCGTGCTGCCTGGCCGCACCCGCCCGCGCGCAGGCGCCCGACCTGATCGTCACCAACGCCAAGGTCACGACCGTGGACGAGAAGGTCCCCACGGCGGAGGCGTTCGCGGTGGCCAAGGGACGGATCACCTTCGTCGGCACGAGCGCCGCGGCGCTCAAGCTCAAGGGCGCGAGCACGCGCGTGGTGGACGCCAAGGGGCAGGCGGTGATTCCCGGCATCATCGACGCGCACGCCCATCTCTCGAGCCTCGCGCAGGCGCTCCGGATGGTGGACCTGACCGGCACCAAGACGCTCGACGAGCTGCTGCAGCGCGTGGCGGCGCGTGCCAAGGCCGAGCCGGGCACGGGCTGGCTGGGCGGACACGGCTGGGACCAGAATGCGTGGCCCGGCAAGCAATTCCCCACCAAGGCCGCGCTCGACGCGGTGGTGAAGGACCGCCCCGTCATCCTCGGCCGCATCGACGGGCACGCGATCTACGTGAACTCGAAGGCGCTCGCCGCGGCGGGGATCACGGCCGCGACCAAGGACGTGCCGGGCGGGCGCATCGAGCGCGACGCGAAGGGCGAACCGACCGGCGTGTTCGTGGACAACGCGATGGGGCTCGTGCGTCGCGTGGTGCCCGGTCCGACGAGGGAGGAGCAGCGCACGGCGGTCACGGCCGCGATCGCGTACGCGAACTCGCAGGGACTGACGGGCGTGCACGACGCGGGGGTCAGCCCGGCCGAGATCGCGCTCTACGAGGAGATGGCCAAGGCGGGGAGCTACAACCTCCGCAACTACATCATGATCATGAACGGCGCGGGACTCGACTCGCTGCTCAAGGTCGGCCCGCGGAGCGACCTGTACGACGGGCGGATCTGGGTGCGGTCGATCAAGGTGCTGGGCGACGGCGCGATGGGTTCGCGCGGCGCGGCGCTGCTCGAGCCCTACGCCGACGACGCGAAGAACCGCGGCCTGCTCATCCAGAGCGAGCAGCAGATCCACGACGTCGCGGTCAAGGCGCTCAAGGCCGGCTTCCAGGTCAACACGCACGAGATCGGCGACCGCGGCAACCGCACGGCGCTCGACGCGTACGAGAAGGCGCTCGGCGAGGTGCCGACCCAGGACCACCGGTTCCGCATCGAGCACGCGCAGATCCTCGACCTGGCCGACATCCCGCGCTTCGCGATGCTCAAGGTGTTGCCGAGCATGCAGTCGAGCCACCAGACGAGCGACATGTACTGGGTGAAGGACCGGCTGGGCGAGCGGCGGCTCGCGGGCGCGTACGCGTGGCGCTCGCTGCTCAAGACGGGGGTGATCATCCCCAACGGCACCGACTTCCCCGTGGAGCAGGTGAGCCCGTTCATCACCTTCCACTCGGCCGTCACGCGGCAGGATGCGAAGAGCTGGCCCGCGGGCGGCTGGCGGGGCCAGGAGAAGATGACGCGCGAGGAGGCGATCAAGTCCATCACGCTCTGGCCCGCGATCGCCGGGTTCCAGGAGAAGGACCTGGGCTCGATCACGGTGGGCAAGCGCGCCGACTTCGTGATCCTCGACCACGACCTCATGACCACCCCCGACGCGCAGCTGCTCGACACGAAGGTCGTGGCGACGTACCTGGGCGGGAAGCCGGTCTACGAGAAGAAGTAGATGGCGCCGAGTCCGGGGCAGGTGCTCACGCTGGTGCGCATCGCGCTCCTGAGCGGGGTGCTGGTGTTCGGCGGCGTGGCGTACGCGGTGCGGCAGGGGGGCACGGTGCCGAGCATCACGCACGAGCAGGCGCAGACGCTCCGGGTCACCGGCATGGTGATCTGGGGGCTCGCGCTCGCGGCGCTCGTCACGATGCGGTTGGCGCTCGCCGAGCGGATCGCGCGTGGGCGCGACACGAAGCTGCCGCTCGTGGCGTGGGCGATCGGCGAGATGCCGGCGCTGTTCGGCGGCGTGTTCTTCCTGCTCGTGGGCGACTGGACGATCTACGTGGCGGGGGTGGTGGGGTTGTTGGCTTCGTATGCGCTGTTTCCGGTGCCTTCGCGAGGGTAGGACGGGCATTCACCACCGCGCACACCGGGCACACCGAGGGACTGCGGACACCACAGAGGCACGGGGGCGCGGAGGACTGCGAGGCTGGGCTGCGCCTTCGCTTGACTCAGGACGACATTGATGAAGATCATTTCGTTGTTGCCGTCGGCGACGGAGATCGTGGCGTCGCTCGGCGCCACGCACCAACTGTGCGCGGTGTCGCACTCGTGCGACTGGCCGGAGGAGATCCGCGCCCTGCCGCGCGTGACGGCGACGGCGGTGGACTCGACCGCCGCGGCGGGCGCGATCGACGCGCAAGTGCGCGCCATCGCGGCCACGGGGGCGCCGCTCTACACGATTGACGAGGCGCGCATCCGCGCGATCGCGCCGGACGTGATCGTGACCCAGGCGCTGTGCGACGTCTGTGCGGTGAGCGAGGGGGACGTGCGCGCGCTCGCGGCCGACATGACGCCGAGTCCCGTGGTCGTGACGCTCGACGGGAAGACGATGGAGGGCGTGTTCACCGACATCACGCGCGTGGCGGCCGCCATCGATGCGAGCGACGAGGCCGAGGAGCTCATTGACGGACTGCGCGCGCGCCTGCGGCACGTGCACGAGACGCTCAAGGCCGCCAAGGCACCGCGGCCACGCGTGGCCATGATCGAGTGGACGGAGCCGCTCTTCGCGGGCGGGCACTGGGTGCCGGAGATGGTGGCCAGGGCCGGCGGCGTGGACGTGCTCGCCAAGCCGGGCGACCATTCGGCGGTGGTGACGATCGAGCAGGTGCGCGCGGGCGCGCCCGACGTGCTCTTCGTGGGCCCGTGCGGTTACGACCTCGCCGCCTCGATCGACGCGGCGCGCGCGCTGCTCGCGCGCGACGACTGGGCGTGGGCGCGCGCGCTCCCCGTCTGGGCGCTCGACGCCAACGCGCTCACGAGCCGGCCGGGGCCGCGGCTCGTGCACGGGGTGGAGACGATGGCGGCGGCGATGCATCCGGCGCTGTTCGGCGCGCCGCTGGCGATGCACGCGGTGCGGGTGCACTAGGGCCTTGCGCGACATCCTGCGCGGGCGAATTCATCGGGCGTCATGCTGACGACGTGCGTCGCCCACTCGCTGCGCCTGGCCGCCGTGGCCCTCCTCACGGTGGCCTCGGCGCGCACGGGGAGCGCGCAGGGACGCACGGAGACGGTGAGCGGCGTGGCGCGCGCCGATTCCACCACGCCCGTCGCCGGCGCCAAGGTGCTCGTGCAGATGGCCCCCGACCGCGCCACCGACTCGACGCTCACCGACGCGGACGGGCGCTGGAGCCTCCAGTTCGCCGAGGCGACCGGCGATTACCTCGTGCGCATCACGCGCAACGACCGCGGCCGCAGCCCACCGACAACTATGGCCGCGGCGCGAGCGGCGACGCGGACGAGATCGCCACGGGGGTGACGGCCGCGCTCACCCCAGAGCAGCAGGGCAACCTCGACGCGGCCGCGAGCATGGTCCCGGGCATCATCGCGGGGGCCGGGGGACCCTCGGCGCTCGGCCTCGACCCCTCGCAGAACCAGCAGCGCGTGAACGGCCTCGCGTTCGGTGGCGGCGGTCTGCCGCGCTGCGTGGAGATCTGGCCGCGCGTCACGACGTCGAGCCTGGATCCCGGGCGCGGCGGGTTCAGCGGCGCGCAGATCGACGCGAACATCGAACCCGGCAACCTCTTCGCCTTCCGTTCGCTGCGCGTGGCGGTGGACGCGCCGCCGCTCCAGCTGAACGATCCGGTGAGTCGCGCCACGGGACTCGCGCGCACCAACGTGCAGGGATGCCTCGCGGCGTCGGGCGAGCTCGCGTTCGAGCGGTGGTACTACAACAGCGCGGTGCAGGTGAATCGCCGGGTGGCCGACGTCACCGACCTGATCCATGCCGACGCGTCGCTGCTCGGCAACGCCGGTCTCGCCGGCGACTCGGTCGCGCGGTTGTTCACGTCACTGCGCAACGCCGGCATTCCGACCGCAGGCACGCTCGCCGGCGTTGCCACCACCGACGCAACCGCGCTCCTGCGGCTCGACCACGGCAACCCGTACCGCAACACCACGCAGGGCATCTTCCTGATCGCCGCGCTCGGCCAGGACCAGGGACTCGGCCTCTCGTCGGGCAACACGGGCACCGTCACCGCGCGGCAGACGCGCGCCAACGTCGTGCTGCAGGGGAGCGCGCGCTGGACCTTCCGCACCGATTGGATGAACGAAGTGCGTTCGGGGCTCAGCTGGTCGCACCGCGCCACCGCTCCCGATTTCGCCCTGCCGAGCGGGAACGTGGTCATCGGGTCGTCGCTCGCGGACGGCACCACGACGACGAGCGCCGTGGGGTTCGGCGGCAGCCCGTTCGCCAACGGGCTCACCGACGCGCTCACGTGGGAGATGGTCAACGAGCTGCAGCGGATCACCGGCGCGACTGGCGCCCACCGGCTCGCGCTCACGGGGATGTTCCGCGTGGACGCGCTCCGCAGCGCCTCGCTCGACAACGGGTTCGGCAGCTTCACGTTCAATTCCCTCGCGGACCTCGCAGCGGACCGCCCGGCCAGCTTTGCGCGCACGCTCTACGCCCCCGAGGCCCGGAGCGGCCAGGTGCAGGGGGCGCTCGCGCTCGGCGACCAGTGGCGCATCGCGCGCAACTTCCGCGTGCAGCTGGGGGCGCGCGCGGAAGTCAACTCGTGGCTCGTGCGCCCCGCCGACAATCCCGCAGTCACGTCCGCGTTCGGCCTGCGCACCACCGACGCGCCCAACCGCGTGCACGTGAGCCCGCGGCTCGGCTTCGAGTGGCGCTACGGTGGCGGCGAGGGCTACGGCGTCACCTTCACGAGCGTGGCGCGGTTCCTGAGCGGCATGCGCGGGGCGGTGCGCGGCGGCATCGGCGAGTTCCGCAACACGATGCCCACCTCGCTGCTGGTGCCCATGCGCCAGTCCACCGGGCTCGCGACCGGCGCGCAGCGCGTGGCGTGCTACGGCAACGACGTCCCCGCGCGTGACTGGTTCACGTGGGGCGCCAACCCGGCCGCGATTCCTGCGAGCTGCGTCTCCGGAGGCGGGCTCCTCGTGGACGCTGCCCCCGCCGTGCAGCTGTTCGCCCCGGACTACCAGCCGGAGCGCAGCTGGCGCGCGCACCTCGAATGGCAGACGCCGGTGCCGGGGTTCCTGCTCACCCTGCGAGGCACGTACAGCCTCAACCTGAACCAGCCGAGCGGCGTGGACCTGAACTTCCGCCCGCAGCAGCAGTTCACGCTGCCGGACGAGAACGGGCGCTCGGTGTGGGTGCCGCTCGCGGGGATCACGCCGGCGTCGGGCGCGGTGTCGCCGGTGGGGGCGCGCGAGTTCCGCGGCTGCGACGGCGCGGGGGCCGGCGACCCGAACGTGGTCGAGTGGGCGCGCGGCACCAACGACGTGCGCCACGTGGCGCAGCTGATGGCCGGCACCAACGTCGGCCCCGTCGGCTTCTCCGTGCGCGCTTGGGCGCAGTCGGGGCGCCCGTTCACCCCGGTGGTGAGCGGCGACATCACCGGCACCGGGCGTGGCGGCGAGCGGGCGTTCGTGTTCAGCCCCGGGAGCGCGCTCGACACGGCGGGGGCCAACGGCATGCAGGCGCTGCTCGCGCGCGCGCCGACGTTCGCGCAAGCGTGCCTGCGCGCGCAGCTGGGCCAGGTGGCCGTGCGCAACAGCTGCGAGGGTCCGTGGACGGGCGGGCTCAACGCGACGCTCTCGTACAACGGGTCGCTCCCGGGGCTCGGGCGGCGCGCGCAGTTCACGCTCACGGCGGGCAACGTGCTGTCCGGCATCGACCAGCTGGCCAATGGCAGCGCCAACCTGCAGGGGTGGGGGCTCGCGATCCCGCCCGACCCGGTGCTGCTCACCGTGCGCGGCTTCGATCCCGTGGCGCGCCGACGCGGACTTCATCGTCGTCCACACCTACGCCGTCGGCGTGTCCGGGCCGGGGCCGACGCCTCAGCCCGCCGACCTGCTGATGCGCGCCTGCATGGCGACCGCCGAGCAGTACCAGTCGCTCCTCGCGCGCTACCGCCGCAACATCTCCAATCCGTACGGCACCATTCTCGCCGAGAGCGACTCGTTGCTCCTCACCAACACGCAGGTGGCGAAGCTCACCGAGCGGCGGCTCGCCTTCCGCGCGCACGTGGACAGCGTCTGGCGCGCGCTCACCGACGAGATGGCCGCGCTGCCCGACGAGTTCGACGCCACCGACATCTTCAAGCGTCAGGAAGCGATCACCGACGACCTGTGGGAGTACGCGTGGCAGGACGTGCGCGAGTTCCTGCCGCAGGTGCTGACGTCGATCCAGCTCACCATGCTGCCCTGGCCGGCGGATTTCCTCTATCGGAGTTCCAAGTCGCCGCGGGGGATGCGGATGTACACGTTCTAGCGGCCGCCCGACTGACGCTCGGCTGACGCCCCCGCCCCACCTTGGGACCGTGCTGGACCCGCCCTTCCCCCGGCGGCTACCATTCCGGCACCCACCCCGTCCCCTTCGCTCTCGCCGATGCTCTCCGCCGCCGCCGTCACCTTCCTCAAGCGCCTCCTCGACACCCCGGGCCCCTCCGGCTTCGAGTCCGCCCCCGCCAAGGTCTGGCGCGACGAGGCCGCCCAGTTCGCCCAGGTCTCGAACGACGCCTTGGGCAACTCGTTCGCCGTCGTGAACCCGACGGGTTCTCCGACCATCCTCCTCGCCGGCCACATCGACGAGATCGGGCTCATGGTCGTCCACATCGACGACGAGGGCTACGCCTATGTCGCCGGCATCGGCGGGTGGGACCCGCAGGTGCTCGTCGGGCAGCGCGTCCGCTTCATGGGCAAGCAGGGCGAGGTCACGGGGGTCATCGGCAAGAAGCCCGTCCACCTCATCAAGCCCGAGGACCGCGACAAGGGCTCCAAGATGACCGACCTCTGGGTCGATATCGGCGCCGCCAACCGCGCCGAGGCCGAGGCGCGCCTCACCGTCGGCGACCCCGGCGTGCTCGACCAGCGCACCCTCGACTTCCCCAACGACCGGATCGTCTCGCGCTCGATCGACGACCGGATCGGCGCCTTCGTGGTGCTCGAGGCCGCGCGCCGCTACGCCGAGAAGCCGGGCGCGGCCAAGGTCGTGGCCGTCGCCACCGTGCAGGAGGAGATCGGCTTCTCCGGCGGCGGCGCGCGCGTCGCGGCCGATCGCGTGGACCCGCAGATGGCGGTCGTCGTCGACGTCACCTTCGCCACCGACCACCCCGGCATCGAGAAGAAGGAGCACGGCGACCACAAGCTCGGCTCGGGCCCCGTCCTCTCGCGCGGCTCGATCTTCTCGCCCGTGGTGCTCAACGTGCTGCGCTCCGCGGCGGCGGACCTGCAGATCCCGTACACGCTGGCTGGCGCGCCGCGCGGCTCGATGACCGACGCCGACGCGATCCAGGTCGCGCGCTCAGGCGTGGCGACCGCACTCGTGTCGGTGCCCAACCGCTACATGCACTCGCCCAACGAGATGGTCTCGCTCGTGGACCTGGACCGGGCGGCGAACGTGATCGCCGAGGGGTGCCGGCGCGTCGGGCCGGGCACGGACTTCACCAACCGGTAGCGCAATCGTTCGGAGGCGCCGCGCCGTTCGCGCGGCGCCCCCGAGGCGCGCGTCAGATGTAGCGCGCGACGGCCATGGTGACGGCCGTCGTACCGAGCAGCCACGCCACCATCTGCCCGGCCTTCCCCGCGCGCATGCGAATCGCCTGCGCCTCCGCCATCATCGCCGGCTTCTCGGCGTCCGCCGCCGACGCCATCGCCTTGCCGAGCGCCGCGGCCTTGAGCATGGACGGCCGCACGATCGTGATGCCGATCCCGAACGCCACGATCGCCAGCACGCCGCCCACGCCGTACGTGATCCCCGCGCGCGTCCCCATGTAGCCGCCCGAGAACCCGTTCGAGGCGTACCAGTACAGGTAGATCCCGGCGAGCATGTTGAGCGTCGCCGCGAGCGGAATCACGTCGAGCATCCGCCGCCCGATCAGGTTCGCCATGACGGGACCCGCGTTCGGCCCCGCGTCGCGCAGCGACGGCCCGAGGAACGACGCGTTGAAGATCATCGTGCCGACCCAGAAGACACCAAGCACGACGTGCAGGACACGGGCGATGAGCAGCATCACGTTCATCGGGCCTCCTCGCGGATGACGGGACACGGTGCAGGACGCGACAACGATGCACGTGCCTGGCCGGTCTCGCGAGTGGCGCAAACAGGCGACACATCGCCTGCCGCCAGCTGTTTCTCAGGAGTCGATCGCGCGCATCCCGAACGGCGTGCTCGGCCGCACGGGGGTGTTGTGCCCCGGCGTGATCGCGCGCATCGAGCCGCTCGGCGTGCTCCGCTGCAGCGAGAGCGCGCGCTGCGCCGCCTCGCGCACTTCGCGCTCGCGGTCGTTGGCGAGTTCCTTGAGCGCCATCACCGCGGCGGGGGTGTGCTGCGCGCCGAGCGCCACGATGGCCGAGAGGCGGAGCGACGTCGTCCGCCTCGTCGGCGAGCGCGTGGATGAGCGCGGGCACGGCGCCCGAGAGCTCGCGCAGCACGCCCAGGTAGAGCGTGCGCTCGTGCAGCGACGGCGCCGCCAGCGCCAGCGCGGCCGCGCCGCGCACCTGCGCCGACGGGTCCTTGAGCCCGCGCTTGATCGCGTCCGGCGCGCGCGGCGTGTTGAGCGCGGCGAGCGCCTTGAGCCCGGAGCGGCGCACGCGATCATCCGCATGCGCAAGCAGGTTGATGAGCCCCTGCTCCGCCTCGACCGGCTTGAGCTCGGCCAGGATGTCGGCCGCCGCGCGCGCGGCGTACCAGTGGTCGTCGGCGAGCGCGTGGATGAGCGCGGGCACGGCGCCCGAGAGCTCGCGCAGCACGCCCAGGTAGAGCGTGCGCTCGTGCAGCGACGGCGCCGCCAGCACCTGCTTGAAGACCGCGATCGCCCCTTCCTCGCCCGTGCGCGAGAGGACGCCGATGTAGCGCTCGCGCTGGTCGGGGTGCTTGCGCACCTGCCGCGCCACCGTCGTGAGCAGGTTGGGCTTGGCGAGGCGCCGCAGCGTCTGGATGTAGGCGCGCTTGGCGTCGGGGTTGGGCGCGTTCTGCTCGTTCGCGATCAACCCCACGAAGCACTCGACCACGTCCTCCGCGCTCCCCTCGCGCTGCAGCGCCTCGGCCAGCGTGGCGAGCTTGTCGAGCACCTTGGCGATGCCGGCCGCGGTCTTCTTGCGGCCGAGCCGCTCGATGAGGGCGAGCGGCGCCGACCCGGGGCGCTGCGCCTGCGTGAGCACCGAGCGCACGCCGAAGATCGAGAGCGTCGTGTCCTGCGTGTCGTCCTCTTCCTCGTCCTCCTCGTCGGCGCGCGCCTCCATGCGCACGTCGGTGGTGATGGCGACGGTGTTGGCCCCGAGGGCCTGGAAGAGCGTGTGGAAGTTGCGGCCGCCGTCGTTCTCGACGTACGGGCCGCCCAGGAGTCGCGCGAGCGCAAGCACCTCGACCGCGGCGCCGTCCTTGGCGAAGAGCAGTTCCTTGACGCCGTGTTGCTGCATGCGGGAGCCGAGTTCCTTGACCCCCGGAAAGACGTCGGAGACGATGACGCCGTCGGCGAGCACGCGGCGCTCCTCGCGCGCGATCAGCACCGTGCCGTCCTTGAGGAACTGGAGGGCGGCGCGCAGCGACACCTTCTGCTCGTCGACCGAGGAGCCCTCGGTGACGAGCAGCCCGACCAAGCGGGCGTAGTGCCGGGCGAAGATCGCGGAGTTGTCCATGGCGGCGTGGGCCCCGCCGAGGGGGCCTCAAGGGGTAAGGTAGGGGCCGCCGGGGGTGGCCGCCATGCGGCGCGGCACGTGGCCGGACGGGGGGACGCGGGCGAGATTTCGGCGCCCGACTTCCCCCTCGCCGCTTCGCCCATGCCCCACCGTTTCCGCCTTGCGCCGGCTCCCGTCCAACGCGCGCCTTTCGCCACGTCACGGCGCGTCGCGGTGCGGCCCGCCTCGCGCGCCATGGGCCTCGCCACGCTCGCCCTCATCTTCACCTCCGCCTGCCACGCCGGCGGCGGCGTGTCGACGGCGGCGACGGCTGATTCCGCCTCCATCCGGCGCGACATCGCGTGGCTCGCCGACGACGCGCGCGAGGGGCGCGCGACCGGCAGCGCCGGTTTCGACTCGGCGGCGCGCTACGTGGCGGCGCGGTTCGAGGCGCTCGGGCTCAAGCCGGTCGTGCCGGTGGACTCGACCTGCCGCAGCGCGTGCGCCCTGGGGTACCAGATGCCGTATCCCGCGCGGCCGCTGGCGTCGCGCCACGACGCCGCGCCGCCGCCCGCGCTCCGGGCGCAGAACGTCGTCGCGGTGCTCCGCGGCAGCGACGCCGCGCTGGCCAACGAGTACGTGATCGTCGGCGCACACCTCGACCACTTGGGCCGCTCGAGCGACTTCGCGCTCGACCCCGAGGCCAAGGACGCGATCCGGAACGGCGCCGACGACAACGCGTCGGGGGTGGCCGCCGTGCTCGAACTCGCGCGCCTCTTCGCGCGGCACCCGGCGCGCCGCTCGATCGTGTTCACCGCCTTCAGTGGCGAGGAACTGGGGCTGCTGGGCTCCGCCTGGTGGGCCGACCACTCGCCGGTGCCGCTCGCGAGCACGCGTGCCATGGTGAACTTCGACATGGTCGGCCGCATGCACGACGACAGGCTGATCGTCTATGGCGTCGCGACCGCGACGGAGCTGCCGGGCATCGTCGACAGCGCCAACGTGGCGCCCAGGCTGGTGGTGAGCGCGGTGGGCGACGGGTTCGGGCCGAGCGACCATTCGAGCTTCTACGCCAAGAACCTGCCGGTGCTGCACCTGTTCAGCGATTTGCACCCGGACTATCACCGCGCCACCGACGACGCCGACAAGATCAACGCCGCGGGCGAGGCGCGCATCGTCGCGTTCGCGGAGCGCACGATCCGGGCGATCGCCGACCGCGGCGCGCCGCTCACCTTCGTGCGCGCACCGGCCCCCGCGCCGCGCGCGGGCTCGAGCCGCGAGGGGTCGAGCACCTACCTGGGCTCCATTCCCGACATGGCCGCGGGCACGGTGCCGGGGCTGCGCCTGAGCGGCGTGCGTGCCGGGAGCCCGGCCGACAAGGGCGGGCTCAAGTCGGGCGACGTGATCGTCGAGTTGGCGGGCACGACAGTCAAGGACCTGTACACGTACACCGACGCGCTCTACGCCCACAAGCCGGGCGAGACGATCGCGATCGTGGTGCTGCGCGACGGGGCGCGCGTCACGGTGCGCGTGACGCTGGGGGAGCGCGGGCGGTAGTGCCCCTCCACTGCTGGAGCTCGGCGCGCTACGTCATTCCGCTCCCCGAGCAGCACCGGTTCCCGATCGCCAAGTACGGCCTGCTGCGCGAGGCCGTCCTGGCATCGGGGCTGGTGCCGGCCGAGGCGCTGCACGAGCCCGCGCGCGCCGCGCACGAGATCGTGGAGCTCGTGCACACGCGCGACTACGTGTCGCGGTTCGAGCGCGGCGCCCTCGACGAGGCGGAGCAGCGGCAGCTCGGCTTCCCGTGGAGCGAATCGCTGGTGGAGCGCGCCTTCCGCGCGGTCGGCGGCACGTGCGAAGCCGCCCAGGCCGCGCTCGAGCGCGGCATCGCGATGAACCTGGCCGGCGGCACGCACCACGCCTTCGCCGACCACGGCGAGGGATTCTGCGTCTTCAACGACGTGGCGGTGGCCGTGCGCGCGCTGCAGCGCGACGGCCGGATCCGCCGCGTGGCGATCGTGGACCTCGACGTGCATCAGGGCAACGGCACGCACGCGATCTTCGCCGGCGACCCGACCGTGACCACCTTCAGCATGCACGGGGGCAAGAACTACCCGTTCCGGAAGGTGGCCGGCACGCGCGACATCGAGCTGCCCGATGGCTGCGACGACGACACGTACCTCGCGCTGCTGGAAGGCGCGCTGAGCGACGTGCTGCAGCGGGCGCGCGCCGACGTGGTGTTCTACCTCGCCGGCGCCGACCCGCACGAGGGCGACCGGCTCGGCCGGCTCAAGCTCACCTTCGACGGGCTCCGGCGGCGCGACGCGTTCGTGCTCGGCGCCTGCCGCGAGGTCGGGCTCCCGGTCTGCGTCACCATCGCGGGCGGGTACGGCCACGACGTGCACGATACCGTGCGGGTGCACGTGAACACGGTGGAGATCGCGTCACGGTACGCCACCTGATTCTTCGGCCGCATGCTCGACTGGTGCGCGCCCGCAGGGTCCCCCGGGCCACCGGCTCCTCCATACCTTTCACCCGTGCCGCTGCCGATCCCCGAACCCGCCCGCGAGGGCTTCACGACCATCACCCCGGTGCCGCTCTACTGGGCGGCGTGGGGGCGGAGCGACGCGCCCCGACTGGTGCTGCTGCACGGCGGTCCCGGCGCCCACCTCGACTACCTGCTCCCCCAGATGCTCCACCTGGCCGAGCGGTTCGAGGTCATCATGTACGACCAGCGGGGGGGCGGAAAGTCGAAGGTGGACACGCCGGCGCCGATCACCTGGCGCACGCACGCCGACGACTTCTTCTGCGTGATGGCCGAGCTGGGGATCGGGTCCGTGCCGGTGGTCGGTTACTCGTGGGGCGCGATGCTCGCGATGCTCACGGCGATGGACGCCTTCGACGTGGCGCTCCCGGCACCGGTGATTCCCGAGGGCACGACCGCCGCCCCGACAACCGACGCGCCACGCGTCCGGCCGAGCCGGCTCGCGCTGCTCGACCCGGCGCCGATCACGCGCGCGTGGCGGCAGGCGTTCGACGCCGAGTTCAGCCGGCGCATGCAGGGCCCGGCGGTGACGGCGCTCCGCGACGAGCTCGCGCAATCGGGACTCAAGGAGCGCGATCCCGATGCCTACAGGCAGCGCGCCTTCGAGCTGAGCGTGGCGGGCTACTTCGCCGATCCGCGCCGCGCGCGCGACCTCACGCCGTTCCGCGTGACGGGGCGCGTGCAGCAGTCCACGTGGGCCTCGCTCGGCGAGTTCGACCTGACGCCGTCGCTCTGGCGCGTGCGGGTGCCGTCGCTCGTGGTGCACGGCGCCGCGGACCCGATTCCCCTGGCCTCGAGCGAAGCGTGCGCGCGTGCCCTCGGCGCCGAGTTCGTCGTCATTCCCGATGCGGGTCACGTGCCGTACGTCGAGGCCCCGGGGCCCCTGTTCGCCGCGCTCGATCGCTTCCTCGACGGCTGAGACCGCCCATGCCGACCTTCGACGACATCACCCAACCGCACATCGCGTCGTTCGAGCACGACTTCAAGCGCCTGCAGGTGACGGCGCGGATCGTGTTCGACGGGATCGAGTTCGTGGGGCGGCTCTGGTTCCACGAGGAAGGGTGGGACGACGCCGGCGTGCCCGACCGCGGCGCGATCACCGGCACGTCGCGCGACGAGGTGATCGCGCGGGCCAAGGCGCTCAACATCGAGCAGATCGCGGCGCGCTACCGCCGCGCGATGGCGGAGAAGCGGCAGTTCAAGGGGCTGCGCAAGGTGACCGACGAGGTGCTGAGCAAGATCCGCTACCTGAACCAGGTGAGCGTGAGCATGCGCGCCGGGCTGCTCGACATCGAGGGGGCGGCGCAGGAGATCGAGATCACCGAGAAGCAGCTGCACGAACTGGTGGACTCGCTGCGCACCTATGCGGGGCAGGTGAGTTCCAAGTAGCCGCGTTCACGGCACGAGGGCGCGCCGCCCGGCTACGGCAGCTCCTCGAGCTTGACGCCCCCGCCCGGCACGTCGAGCACGACCAGCGTCCTGAGCGCGCCACCGGCAATCACCACGCGGTGCGTCGCGATGGCCCGCGCGGGCACGGTGGCCGGGGGTCCGCCACCCAGCGAGTCGGCGGGCGACGGCGCCACCAGCGGCGTCACGAAGACGACCCATTCGCCGGGCGTGCTCTGCACGAAGCCCGATGATCCCTGGTACGGGAAGGGAAACATGAAGCGGATCGGCGTCGCATAGTCCGGCTGCGTGCGCCAGATGTCCACCCCGGGCGCGTTGGCCGCGAGGTGCAGCACGCGCAGCTTCGATGCTCCCGCACCGACGATGGCCGCGGTGTCAGCCAGCACATCGGCCTTGACCGTGCCGTCGGCGCGCCGCGTGGCGGTCACGAGCGCCCTGCCCACGGCGTCGGGCGTGACGTCGACGCTGGCGAGCGGTGCGCCGGACGACGGCGAGCGGAACTCCACGCGATGCACTCCCGCGGCGATGCCGAGGGCGGGTGAGACGGTGCCGGGCGGCATGCTGGCGACGCGCACGCTGCCGTCCACGACGACGGACATGGCCGCAGCCGCGCCGTTGACGATGCGCAACTCCGCGGCGCCGATGCCGGAGGCATCCGCCTGGGTGGCGGCCCCCGGATCGCAGGCGATGGCCAGCCCAGTCGACGCGAGACCCAGCAGGAGCGCTGGCCGGAACCGCCGGCGAAGAACCTCGGTATGCATGGGACTGCTCCAGGGAGTGCGGGACTGGGCACCTCGTGACCTCATCTCATGGAAGGGACCTGGGCGTCGCCCGGTCACAAGGTCATGGAGCGCTCGGGCACCCAGGGCCCGTGCCGCCGGGTCGGACGTCTTCCAGCGAGGTCCACGGAGTTGTGACGCTTTCGCTCGATGGCGCCTTTCCCAAGAACATGCCCCGGTCCCCGCAGCCCGACGACGCCTCCCTGCTCGCCGTCGCCGCGACGCCCGAACCGGACGATGGTGCCGTCGTGGCGCGCGTGCTCGAGGGCGATCCGGAGGCCTATGGCATTCTCGTTCGGCGCTATCAGGCCCACTGCACCCGCTATGCCACGCGCATCCTGGGAAGTCGGCATGATGCCGAGGACGCGGTGCAGACCGCCTTCCTCCGCAGCTACGACGCCCTCGGCCGCTATCACCATCGCGACCGGTTCCGCTCGTGGCTGTTCGCGATCCTGGCCAATGAGTGCCGCGCCCACCTGGCCGCGCGCGCGCGTCGCGAGCGCCGGCTGGTCAGCGACGAGCGCGAGCTCTTCAACGCCCCGGCGCCGGAAGGCGAGGTGGGCCAGGACGCCGCGGACCGGATCGGCGCGGCGCTCGCCCGGCTCGACCCGCCCTTGCGCGAGGCGTTCCTCCTGCATCACGTGGAGGAGTTAGGCTATGCGGAGATGGTGCCCATCACCGGCGCCGGAGTCTCGGCGCTGAAGATGCGCGTGAAGCGGGCCTGCGAGGCGC
>JACQES010000305.1 GCA_016200495.1 Gemmatimonadota bacterium | reverse complement strand
TTCGACGCCTTCCGCCACCGCGGGCCCAACAGCGACTACTTCTTCTCGAGCGCGGGGCTGGGGCTCGCCACCTGCCACAAGCTGGTGGCGGCGATGGGGGGCGAGCTGCGCGTGGACTCGATCGTGGACCGCGGCACGCGGTTCAGCTTCGTGCTCGACCTGCCCGCCGCGATGGGGTGAGGCCGGGGGCGCCTCAGGGCGCGCCCCAGAGCCGCCGCGCGAGCTGTTCGTTGACCGCGGGCACGACGTGCACCGGGTCGTTGAACTTCGACCGGTCGGACGCCAGCGCGGTGTCGGCGTCGAAATCCACCAGCGGCGCGAGGGCGGCGAGCTCGCGCTTGAAGCGCGCGTACTCGTCGGCGAGGCCCGCGGCGCGCACGCGCTCGTGGAGCGAGGCGTGCACCGGAAGCACCACGAACCGGAGCGTCACTCCGTGCCCACGGCACCAGTCGGCGATGCGGCGCAGCTCCTCGAGGTCGCGGTCGGGGTGGCGGTGGGTGCGGAGGAGGCGGTCGCCGTAGTAGTCCATCTGCTCCTGCCAGAACTGCTCGCGGGTGCGGCTCCCCTCGGGCGGCTGCGGGGCGCCGTCGCTGGTGAGCGCGAGCCAGGTGGCCTTGATGACGTTCCGGCTGACGAAGTAGAGCGCGGGGTTGTCGCGCAGCTCGGTGTAGAACGCGGTGCGGTCGGAGCGGTCGTAGTCGGAGTACTGGCTGAACGCGATGCCGACGTCGGCCTGCCGGAGCGCGCCCTGCTCCGCGACGAGGCGCACGAGGTGCAGGACTTCGACGAGGGAGGCGCCACCGATGCCCAGGTTGGCCACGGGGTGCCCCGCCATGCGCGACGGCAGCTCGTCGTGGAAGTTGGCCATCCGCGAGTCGCCGAAGAGCACGTGGGCGCGCGGGTCGCGCCGGTAGCGCAGCAGTCCCTCGAGCGCGGGATCGATGGTGCGGGCGGCGGCCTCGCGGCGCGCGACCGGCAGCACCGTGCTCCCGACGAAGCCGAACGGATCGACGACGGCGATCACGCCGGCGAGGGCCGCGAACGGCAGGGCGAGGAGCGCGAGGCGGAGGAGGAGGCGCGTCACCGGCTCAGAACTGGAAGTAGATGAACGACTGCGCCGTGTTGAACGCACCGTAGTACAGGAAGAGCGCGACCGTCGCCAGGTACGCGGGCCAGCGCGCGAACCAGGCCCAGCGGCGGACCTTGTCGAAGACGTCTTCCTCCTGCTGCCAGACCTCGATGCCGAGGAGGACCACGATGCCGGCGATGGCGAGGAGGAAGTCCTGCGACGACTGGCCGAGGAGCACGAACTTCTTGACGAAGGCCGGATCGCGCAGCGTGGCGGGGAGCGCGCCGAAGCCGTCGGTGAAGTGGCGGAGGACGAGCACGGCGTCGGCCGTGGTCTTCGCGCGGAAGAAGACCCAGGCGAGGCAGGTGAGCGCGAAGGTCCCGAGGACGCCCGCGAGGCGGGCCACGCCGCGGCTCGGCGCCTTGTAGCCGATGACCTGCTCGATGACGAGGTACAGCCCGTTGAGGCCGCCCCAGATGACGTACGTCCAGTTGGCGCCGTGCCAGAGCCCGCTCACGAGGAAGGTGATCATGAGGTTCCGGCGCGTGCGCCAGGCCCCCTCGCGATTGCCGCCGAGCGTGATGTAGAGGTAGTCGCGGAACCAGAACGAGAGCGAGACGTGCCAGCGCTTCCAGAAGTCGGCGATGGAGTCGCTCAGGTACGGCCGCTTGAAGTTGCGCAGCAGGTTGAAGCCCATCACCCGCGCGGTGCCGAGGGCGATGTCGGAGTAGCCCGAGAAGTCGCAGTAGATCTGGAAGGCGAAGAAGACCGTCGCGACGACGTACGAGACGCCGGGGAAGCCGTGCGGGTTCGCGTACACGACGTTCACGAACGCCGCGAGGCGGTCGGCGACGACGACCTTCTTGACCAGGCCCCACGCCATGAGCTGGAGGCCGCTGACGACGCGGTCGTAGACGAACCGGTGCTCGTCCACGAACTGGTGCAGCAGGTTCTGGGGCCGCTCGATGGGGCCGGCCACCAGCTGCGGGTAGAACATCACGTAGAGCGCGAAGCGCCACGGGTTGCGCTCGGCGGGCTGCCGGCCGCGGTAGACCTCGATCGTGTAGCTGAGCGACTGGAAGGTGTGGAACGAGAGCCCGATCGGGAGGAGGAGCCCGAGGTGCGGCACCGGGTTGGCGAAGCCGCCGAGGCCGAGGAGCGCGGCGAGCTGGTCGTCGAGGAAGTTCCAGTACTTGAAGACGGCGAGGACGGCCGTGTTCGCGATGATGCTCGCGATGAGCCAGCGGCGGCGGGTCTCGCCGGTGGTGGCCTCGATGCGCAGGCCCGACACGTAATCCACGGCGATGGTGAACGCCAGGATCAGGATGTAGACCGGCCGGAAGGCCATGTAGAAGTAGCAGCTCGCGATGAGGAGCATCGCGAGGCGGCGCCGGTGCGCGAGCGCGAAGTACAGCGCCGTGACGACGACGAAGAACGCCGCGAAATGGAGCGAGTTGAAGACCATGCTGCGTGGGGCGGCGCTCGGGCCCTGGCGTCCCCCGGCGGGCCGGCGTTACGGCGTGACGACGACGACCGACGCGCCGCGCTTCTGGTTCAGCGTGGCCAGCACTTCGGAGCGGCCGACGCGCAACGCCTTCACCCACCCGGTGCTCGCGACCGAGATCACGACCGGGTTGCCGGCGCTGAAGCTCGGCGTGCCGGCGACGGTGCCGCCGCCCTTGCCGACGAGCTTGAACACGACCTGCACGGAGTCACCCACCTTCACGTTGGTGGAGTCCGGCGTGAGCACGATGGTGTCGAGGCGCTGCTCGTCCGTGAGGACGCCCAGCGGGCCGAACGGATCGCACGCGGCGAGGACGACGGCGAGCGCCGCGCCCGCGGCGCCGAGGAGACGGGCGCGGGTCATCGGGACCCCTCGCCGACGAAGCGGAGGCGGACGAGGCGGCCGCCCATCAGGGCCCGGTTGTGCTCGGCGACCCGGGTCGAGTCGGTCACGTAGGCTTGTCGCAGGTCGCGGTTGCGGCGCACGTTCTCGGTGCTGTAGAAGGCCACGGGCGACTCGTAGCTGCGGAACCAGCCGGTGAGGGCGTACCAGGCGCCGAAGCCGAGGAAGGCCGCGCCGCCGACGTACGCGCCCGCGACGGCGATGCGCTGCCCGGAGCCCTTCGGCGTCTCGTCGATGGCGACCTGGTAGTTGGCGTTGCTGTACGCGGCGAGGGCGCCGCCAACGGCGAGCATCCACAGGCCGCGGGTGACCCGCTTCTCCTTGGTGCCCTCGTCGACGCGGTTGTAGGTCACCGACTCCGGCAGGAGCTTGGGCGGCGTCGGGATCGGCAGGCGGCGATCGACGCTGGCCGTCAGCACCTCGATCTCGACGCGACGGCGCGAGGTGGCGGCCACTTCGCTGCCGGGCGCGCGGGCCTCGAGGACCATCTCCCACATGCCGCTCGTGACCGGCTGGCCCTTCACGTTGCCGTCCCAGCGCGCGACGGTGCCCTCGTCGCCCCGCCAGACCACCGCGGTGTCGGCGGACCCGACGCGGAACATGAGGAGGCGGAGCTGCGCACTGTAGCGCCGCTCGGCGGCGGGAATCTCGAACGTGTAGTCGATGCGCGCGGCCGAGTCGATGCCGAGGACGAACTCGCTGGCGGACACCTCGAACGACGCGAGCAGCGGCACGCGATTGCGCGCGCGGCGGAAGGCGTCGAGCAGCTCGGGGGAGTGCGTGACCGGGTCGGGGCGGAGCGTGGGATCGACGATCACCGCGAGCTCGAGCGAGCGGGCGGCCTCGCCATCGCGCTTGAGGCGGGTGAGGGCGAAGCCGCGATAGAGGAGCGCGACCGCGCGGTCAGGCGTGGTGAGCGTCGGCCGGTCGGCGATGCGCTGGAGGTCGAGGGCCGCGGCATCGTAGCGCCCGGCCTGGTAGACCTGGATGGCGCGCCGGAGGTCGGAGTCGAGGGCGAACTGTGCCGGCGCGACGCGCGGCAGGACGGCCGCCAGCGACGCGAGGAGGAGAAAGCGGGCGAGTCGGGTCACGGCACGATGGCAAAGAAGCCGCTCCGCGCGGTGTCAGGCACCGTCGCGGTGATGCTGCGGAGGCGGTAGCCGGATCCGGCGGGGGAGACGAGGTCGATCGTGATGCCCGAGAAGGTCGCAACCCCGGAGACCGCGTTGACGGTGGTGGTGCCACCGAGCGTCGCCCCGGTCGGATTGACGTCGAACTGGAGGGTGACCGGCTTGGTGAAGCTGGTCACGATGTTGCTCATGGAATCGGTGATGGCGACCTGCATGGCCGGATTGATGGCCGTGTTCACCACGCTGCTGGTCGGCCCCACGGTGAACTGCACCTTGAGGGGGGCGCCCGGCGTCACGGAGAAGACGTTGCTCACCGCGGCCTGGAGTCCCGCGCCGGTGGGACCCACCGCCTGCAGGGAGTAGCTCGAGTTCGCCGCCGAGATCCGGAGCGAGTCGAACGTGGCCACGCCGTTGACGGCGGTGACGACGTTGTTGCGCGGGACCGAGCCGCTGGGCCCGGTGAGGACCGAGAGCACGACGAGGCCGGAGTTGTTGGGCACGGTGTTGCCCGCCGCGTCCTGCACGACGACCTGCGGGGCCGGCACCATCTTCTCGCCGGCGATGACCGAGGTGGGCTGCACGACCCACGCGAGCTTGGCCGCCGTGCCGACCGACACGCCGAACGGCAGGCTGACGGCGCCCGTGAGCCCCTTGGCGGTGGCGACGAGGCGGAAGTTGTTGGCGGCGCGCTTGAGGAAGAGTCCCGCAAAGGTGGCTTCGCCACCGTTGGTCGCGACGACCGTCGCGCCGAACAGCGTGTCGCGCGGATCGAGGGGATCGAGCGAGATCGTCACGTCCGTCGGGGGATGCGTGTTCATCACGTTGCCCGCGCTGTCGACGATCTGGACCTTGAAGGTCTGGATCGGGACGCCCGCGGTCACGTTCGTGATCTGGGTCTGGAACTTGAGACGATCACCGTTCAGCGGCGGGTCCGGCGCGGTGGTCCGGGTGCAGGCGAGCACGGAGGTCGCCACACCGATGACCGCCACCCGGAGCGCGGAGCCAACCTGGGACCTGGAAGGGCGAAGCGATCGCACGAGAGCCAAGAGGAGGTATGCTAAAGACATACGGCGAGGACTTGGTCCTCTTCCGCAATTTAACAGACGACCGAGCCGGCGAACTAGCACGAACGTCTGACACGAGTGTCGGCAGCCGGGTTCCGACGCGTGACGGGGGTCACGCGTCCGGAACCCGGACGGTGACCCCCGCGGCCACCCGGGAGGTCAATGCAGGTTGCGTGCCGTCTCAGGCGATGCCGGTGCGGGCCGCCTGCAGGATGGCGTCGCCGAACCGGTCGACCTCGTCGCGGGTCGTGTACACGTTCGGGGTCACGCGGAGCCCGTGGAATTCGGGGTGGATTATGCTGATCGTGTAGATGCCATGCTTCGCCCAGATCCACGACTGCAGCTTCTGGGTGTCGATGCCCTCGATGTGGACGAGGGCGATGGCGCCGGCGCGATTGCCGTCGAGCGGGGTGAGCACCTTCACGCGCGGATTCTCCGCCACCACGCGCTTCGCCCAGCGATCACGGAGGAAGCGGAGGCGCGCGATCTTGCGCTCGGCGCCGATGCCGCGGTGGAAGGCGAGCGCGACGGCGATCGCATTGTGGTTGGCGGCCGGGTGCGTGCCGAATTCCTCGTACTTCCGGATGTCGGCGTCCTGCGACTTGGCCGCCGCCATGAGGGGCCAGAGCGCCGGGATCCGGTCGCGGCGCACGTACAGGAAGCCGGTGCCGATAGGGGCCGTCAGCCACTTGTGGAGGCTGGTGCCGTAGTAGTCCACGCCCAGCGAGTCGCGCGTGAACGGGAAGTGCGCGTAGGCGTGGGCGCCGTCGACGAAGACCTGGATGCCGCGCGGGCGGCAGGCGTCCACCAGCTTCTTCACCGGCAGGATCTGGCCGGTGAGGTTGGTGATGTGGGTGATCTCGACGACCTTGGTGCGCGGCGTGACGGCGCTCATGAAGCGCTCGACCACGTGGTCGTCGGTGGAGGGGACGTCGAAGGAGACCTGCTTGACGACGATGCCATCGCGACGGGCGCGCTGGTCCCACGCGGTGAGCATGCGCGGGTAGTTCTGGTTGGTGACGACAACCTCGTCGCCCTTCTGCAGGTCGAGGCCGAAGATCATGATCTCGTTGGCCTCGGAGGCGTTGCGGACGATGGCCATCTCCTCGGGATCGCAGCCGAAGTCGGCGGCGAGGTCGCGGCGGACGTTCTCGAGGCGCGGCTCGAGGATCTGCCACATGTCGATGACCGGGACGCCGTTGGAGAAGCGGAGGTCGCGGATCATCGCGTCGAGGACGTGGGTCGGCGCTGGGCTGACGCCGCCGTTGTTCAGGTTGACCCGCGCGCGGTCCACGTCGAAGGCCGAGGCGATGAGCGACCAGTAGCCCTCGTCGTCCGCGAGCGAGAGCGGGGCGCGGTCGCGGACGCCCGATGCGGCGTCGAAGAGGCGCGGGAAGGCGTCGTGGCGCAGCGCGGGAATGGACAGCGCGGCGCCCGAGAGGCGCGAGACGAACGTGCGGCGGGTCGTCATCGTGCGGAGGCTCCGGGGCGAAGGGAGGGCGGCCGGGGGCCGCAGTCCCTCAATGTCGGGGTTCGGGGCGTCCTCGGCCAGAGGGCGACCGCGTAGATTCCCCGCATGGCGACCCTCCTCCCTCCGCGCGAGACGGCCGCGCCGCCCGTACGTGCCGTCGAGTCACGCGACCCTGCCACGGGCGAGGTGTGGCGCCGGTTCACGGCGCCGAGCGCGCTGGACGTGGTCGCCGCGGTGGAACGCGCGCGCGAGGCCCAGGTGGCGTGGGCGGGCCGGAGCGTGGCCGAGCGCGCCCGCGTGCTGACGCGCTTCCGGGAGGTGCTCTACGCCCGCCGGCAGGAAGTCGCGCAGGTGGTGAGCCGCGAGAACGGCAAGCCGCCCAGCGAGGCGCTGATGGCCGAGGTGTTCGTCGCGCTCGAGTATGCCCAGTACTACGCCGCGCTCGCGCCGAAGCGGCTCCGGCCGCACGTGGAGAAGACGCGGACGATGGGGACCATGCTCAAGACGGTGACGGTGGAGTACCACCCGCACGGCGTGGTGGGGGTGATCGCGCCGTGGAACTATCCGTTCCAGCTCGCGGCCGGGGCGATCCTGCCGGCGCTGGTGGCGGGCAACGCCGTGGTGCTCAAGCCGTCGGAGTTCACGCCGACGAGCGGCGTGCTCCTCGGAGAGCTGCTCACCGAAGCCGGGCTGCCGGCGGACACGTGCGTGGTGGTCCCCGGCGATGGCGCCACGGGCGCGGCGCTGGTGCAGGCGGGGGTGAATCGCGTGCACTTCACCGGAAGCGTGGCGACGGGGCGGAAGGTGGCGGCCGCGTGCGGCGCGCTGCTCATTCCGTGCGCGCTAGAACTGGGCGGCTCGGACGCGGCGATCATCTTCGCGGACGCGGACCTCAAGCGCGCGGCGCGCGGGCTCGCGTGGGGCCGGTTCAGCAACGCGGGGCAGACGTGCGTGGCGCCCAAGCGGATCCTGGTCGAGCGCGCGGCGTTCGAGGGGTTCGCCGCGGCATTCGCGGCCGAAGTGCGCGCGCTCACGGTGGCGGCGGCGACGGCCGAGGGGGCGGAGGTGGGCCCGCTCATCCGTCCCGAGGCGGCGGCCACGATCGAGGGGCAGTTCGCCGAGGCGATCGCGGGGGGTGCGAAGGTGCTCGCGCGCGCGCCGGTGCCCGCCGGGGCGGGGTTCTTCCCCCCGACGGTTCTCACCGACGTGACGCCCGAGATGCGCGTCATGCGCGAGGAGACGTTCGGGCCGCTGGTGCCGCTCGTGGCGGTGGCGGACGAGGCCGAGGCGATCGCGATCGCGAACGGGAGCGACTTCGGGCTGTCGGCGAGCGTGTGGACGCGGGACGTGACGCGCGGGCGGCGCGTGGCGTCGCAGCTGCTGGCGGGCACCGTGGCCGTGAACGACGCGGTGCTGGTGGCCGGGATGTCGAACGTGCCGCACGGCGGCGTGAAGGCGAGCGGCATGGGACGGAGCCACGGCGAACTCGGGCTCATGGAGTGCGTGGAACCGCGCGCGGTGGTGACCGACAAGATGACGTCGGCGCGCCAGCCGTGGTGGTTCCGGTACGGCCGCGAGCACGATCGCACCGCGGATGCGTTCGTGACGGCGTTGCACGCGCCGTCGTGGCTGGCGCGGCTGCGCGCGCTCCCGCGGATGGTTCGCGCGCTGCGCGGGTCGGGCACCTAGCGCGACGGCGACGCATCGCCGCCGCGCGCGACGGCCCTTAGCTTCTCCGGCGTTCGGGACGGGCCCTCGCCCGTCCGATCCCCTCGCGGTCCCTCGCGTCGCCCCAACGATTCGCGGAGTCCACGCCCATGCCCTCGCTTCCCCGCTGGTTCACCGCGCGCTCGGCTGGCACGCAGACGTTCCTCGTGCTGGCGGTCCTGTTCGCACTCGCCGAAACGGCGACGCGCGTGCACCAGCGCATGAAGTTCGGCGAGCTGCAGACGGCGGTGCCGCGGCACCTGGTGGACTTCTACCGGTTCTACCGCGTGAACCCGGCATACCGCTCCGCGCGGGTGCGGGTGAACAGCGCCGGGTTCCGCGACGACCGCGAGCTGCCGCGCGCGAAGCCGGCCGACGAGGTGCGGATCTTCGTGACGGGGGGCTCGACGGTGTGGGGCGAGGACGGGGTGGGCGACAGCACCGTCGCGCTCATCTCGAACACGCAGACGATCGCGGCGCACCTCGAGTCGGTGCTGCAGGCGGAGGCGAAGCGGCGCGGGGCCCCGGTGACGATCCGCGTCGTGAACGCGGGCACGGTGGGGTACGTGCTGCACCAGTGCCTGACGCTGTTCGACGACGTGATCGCGGAGTACCAGCCGGACGCGGTCGTGGCGCTGGACGGGCACAACGACCTCGACGCGCTGCAGCTGGGGCTGCCGCCATTCTCGCACCGCAACGACGCGGCGTTCGTGCGGGAGATGAACAGGCCGAACCTGTTCGACGTGGCGTCGCAGCTGCTGCGCTACGCGAGCACGCACAGCCTGCTGGTGCGGAAGGCGAGCACGCGGGCGCGCGAGTGGCTGAGCGCCCGCACGCTGGCGAGCCCGCAGTGGCAGGCGCGGATGTCGGCGCCGCTGGCGGACTCGAGCGTGGCGGCGTGGCTCGACCGGTACGAGGCGACGGTGCTGCGCTACCGCGCCAGCGCGGAGGTGTCGGGGGCACCGGTGCTGTTCTCGGTGCAGAACGAGCTGGCGGGCGAGTCGCGCAAGCCGCTCAACGCGGCCGAACGCGCGCTCAAGCCGACGTACGCGTACTACACGAACCTCCACACGGCGGTGCGCGACCGGCTGGTGGCCCGCATGAAGGCGATCGAGTCGGCGCGCGGATTGTGGTTCACCGACGTGACCGATGCGTTCGCGCAGGACACGGCGCAATCGTATATCGACTATACGCACCTGAGCGACCACGGGGCGGCGGTGATCGCGTCGCGACTGGCGACGGAGCTGGCGCGGGCGGTTTTCTGCGAGTCGCGCACGCATGCGATCGCGCGGTGCGCGACGGGGGTGAAGCGCGCGGCGGGCGCGGCGGGCGCCGCGGGCGCG
>JACQES010000023.1 GCA_016200495.1 Gemmatimonadota bacterium | reverse complement strand
GTTGACGGTCTTGAAGTCGTCGAGGTCGAGGAAGAGCACGACGACGTCGCTGCCGGCGGGTCCCGCGCGCGACGCGCGCGCGAGCGCGTGCTGCACGCGGTCGCGGAAGAGGGCGCGGTTGGCCAGCCCCGTGAGCTAGTCGTGAAAGGCGAGGTGCGCGAGGCGTTCCTGCAGTTCGGCGCGGTCGGAGATGTCGCGCATGGTGAGCACGACGCCGCCCACCGCCGGGTCGTCGCGGAGGTCGGTGCGCACTCCCTCGATCGGGACCCAGGCGCCCGACGCGTGCCGCAGCCGCCACGACACGATCGGCAGCTGCGCCGGCCCGCCACCCAGCGTCCCCGCGGCGAAGGTGAGCACCTGCGCGGCGTCGTCGGGGTGCACGATCGCGCCGAGCGCGACGCCGATGAGGCTCCCCTCGGTGCGGCCGAGGCGCGTGGAGGCCGACGGACTCGCCCAGGTGATGACGCCGTCGTTGACCACGACGATGATGTCCGCGCCGTTCTGCACGAGCGAGCGGAAGCGCGCCTCGCTGGCCATGAGGGCGCGTTCCTCGGCGCGCGCCGTGTGTTCCGCGCTGTGCAGGCGGCTGTAGCGCAGCAGCAGCCCGACCACGGCGAGCACGGTGAGGAACCCGATGATGACGAGGCCGCGGTCGGAGGCGACGCTGGCGGCCGTCGCGCGGGCGCCGAGTTCGTCGCGCGCCAGGTCGAGCGCGGCAATGAGCCGCACGAAGGCCGGGTCGACCTCCGCGTCGTCGAGCGCGGAGGCCGCGCGCAGGCTGCCCGCGGCCACGAGGTGGAACTCCTGTTCGACGGCGAGGTGGTAGGCGCTCAGCTCGCGCCGCACGGGGGCGAGAATGTCACGGTACGCGTCCTCGCGGCGCTCGGTGGCGACCACGCCCGAGAGCGCCGCGTTGGCGCGGACGATCGCCGCGCGCGCGTCGGCGAGCGGATCGGCCGCCGCGCTGGCCGTACCGTGGTTGCGCGCGACCCCCCGCCGCTCCGACAGCGCCTCGGCGATCGCGCGCCACTCGTCGCCCCCGGCGCGGTGCAGCTCCGCCTCCACCGTGCGCAGCACCGCGACGGCCTCGACGCGCTCCATGGCCACGCGCCGGAGCCAAAGGCTTCCCGCCACGGCCGCCGACGTGAGCACGATGGCGGCCGCGACCACGACGAGCGCCCGCACGTCGCGCGGGCGCGACGCGTCCACCGCCCCCGGCGGGGCTGCGGCGGGCACCAGCATCGGGACGGAGCGGCGAACCACGGGCGGAGCGGCCGAAGGCGACATGCACGGGCGGGCGATCGTGGAAACGAAATCCCCCGCCTCCGCACGCGCGGGCGCGAGCGGCGGGTGCGGGGGGACGCCTCTCGGGTATCGGCAGGACCGCCGGGGGGCTGCAGGGGTATGCCGACCCGGCGTGTCGCTCTGCGTCGGCATGGCGGCGCGCCAGCATCGGCCGGGCGTCGAGCGTACTAGAGCACGACAGCGCGCCGTGATACGCCGGTCCGTGGGCGTGCGAGCGGTGCGCCGTCCGCGCCGCTCGAAGCGCCGCTAGCTTTGCGGCCTCCCGACCACCGACCCCGATTCATTGGAGCACCCGATGTCCGTGTCTCGTCCCTCGACCCTCGTCGCCGCGGCAGCCGCGGTGTTGTGCGCGTTTCCCCTGCATCCGGTGCGCGCGCAGCAGGCGACGGGCGAGGCCAGGGGCACGGTGACGGCCGCCCTCACCAAGGAACCGATCATCGGCGCCTGCATCGCGCTGGGGGCGCAGGGGTGCGCCGCCGTGACGGACGCGCGCGGCGAGTACGTGCTGCGCAGCCTGCCGGTGGGCAAGCGCCAGGTGGTGATCAGCGCGCAGGGGCGGAAGCTCGTGCGCATGGGGCTCGAGATCACGGCGGGGCAGGTCACGACGCTCGACGTCGCGCTCGAGTCGGGGGCGCTGATGCTCAACACGGTGGCCGTCTCGGCCACGCGCACCGCGACCGAGGCGAGCAAGGTCGCGTCGACGCTCACGGTGTTCAGCCCGGAGCAGGTCGCGCAGGCGCCGGCGCGCGAGACGCAGGACATGCTGCGCGAGATTCCCGGCGTCGAGCTGCCGCGCACGAGCAGCCTCGTCGGCGGGACGGCGCAGATCGTCTCGCTCCGTGGCGTGGACGAGGGGCGCACGGTGGTGCTCATGGACGGCGTGCCGATCGGCGACGCGTGGGGCGAGTGGATCGACTGGGGCCGCGTGCCCAAGGGGATGGTTGACCGCGTCGAGGTCGTCGAGGGCGGCACGTCCAACCTCTACGGCAACGGCGCCATCGGCGGCGTGATCTCGTTCTTCTCCAAGCCGATGCTCCCCGGCGCCTCGACGGTGACGATCGACGGCGGGAGCCGCGACGCGCGCCACATCTTCGTCGGCGCGGGGGTGCCGCTCCTCGGCGCCTTCTCCGCGAACGTCTACGCGGACTACCTCGACGGCGGCGGCTACGCGTTCATCGATCCGGCGAAGGCCGGACGCGTGGACGGCGTGTCGGCGATCTCGCAGAACAGCCTCAACATGCGGCTCAACTACGCGCCGGCCGGCGACTGGTCGGGGTTCCTCGTCGGGCACATGTTCGGCGACCAGCGCAACACGGGCACTCCGCTCGGCTATGCCGGGCGGAGCCAGCGCCAGATCGACTTCGGCGTGAACAACGGCAACGTGGGCGGCGGCCAGCTGGCGCTGCGCGGCTGGTACGGCAGCCAGTACGAAAACCAGCGGTCGAGCAGCATCCGCGCCGCGTTCGCGACGTGCACGCCGGCGGGGACCGCGGCGCGCGCGTGCGAGGACTCGAGCATCCGCGTGGGCATCCCGTCCAGGGACTGGGGGGCGACAGCGCAGTGGACGCGTGGTGACCTGTGGGGGTTCGAGTCCTTCTCGGTGGGCGCCGACTACCGGCACATGAACGGCACGTTCTACGAGGCCGACTTCAACACCAGCTGCCCCGGTGCCAACTGCGGCAAGCAGACGCAGAGCATCCAGTCGGGCGGCAACCAGGACCTGATGGGGGCGTTCGTGCAGGCCGTGGCCGCCCCCGCGACCGACTGGCGGGTGGAACTCGGGCTCCGCTACGACTCGTGGAGCAACGTGGACGGCCTCTCGCAGGACCCGAGCGCCGGCGTGGTGCAGTACGCCAACCGCAGCTCGTCGTCGTTCAGCCCGCGCATCGGCGTGCGGTGGCAGGCCGAGGAGACGTTCAGCCTGCGCGCGGCGTACTACCAGGCGTTCCGCGCGCCCAACCTGGCCGAGCTCTACCGCAAGCAGATCAGCGCCAACGGCCAGACGATCACCCTCCCCAATCCCGGGCTCAAGCCGGAGTACTGGTCGGGCTACGAGCTGGGCTTCGACTGGCAGCCGGTCGCGTGGGCGCAGTTCCGCGGCACGGGCTACATCGCCGACTACACCGACTTCAACGTGCCGACGCAGATCGCCGCCGGCCCGCCGGCCATCCGGCAGCGGCTGAACATCAACAAGTCGCGGAGTCGCGGGCTGCAGGGATTCCTCTCGGTGCGGCCGGTGGACGGCCTCTTCCTCTCGGCCGGCGCGAACTACGACGACGCGCGCGTGGTCTCGAGCGACTCGACCAACAACGCGGCGATCAACCGCGTGCCGAGCCCGCGCTGGACGCTCAAGGCGAGCTACGCGTCGGCCGAGTGGGGCACGCCCACGGTGATGTGGCGGCACGAGGGGCAGACGACCACGCTGCAGGGGCTGCCGCTCCAGCCCTTC
>JACQES010000022.1:7629-20420 GCA_016200495.1 Gemmatimonadota bacterium | reverse complement strand
CCGCGAGGGGGCTCAGCCCTCGCCCACCCGCTTCATCTTGGCCAGCCCCTTGTCGAAGTCCTTCCCGATCATGTCACCCATGTTCATGAAGACGCTCATGACCTTCCACATGAAGTTGGTGGGGCCGGTCATGGTCCACGTCACCTCGGTGCCGTCCGCCACGGGGGTGAACGAGAACACGGTGACGTTGTGGCCCTCCCACGGCGTGATGAAGTCGAGCTTGATCGTGACGTTGGTCGGGCGTGTCTCGCCGGTGATCTCCATCCGGCCCGAGCCCACCTTCTTGTTGCCCTGCCACGCGTAGGCCGCGCCCAGGCCGCTCGCCGGGCCGGTGAAGGTGCGCTGCATCGTGGGGTCGAGCTCCTCCCACGGCGACCAGGCGGCCCAGCCGTGGAAGTCATTGACGAGCGGGAACAGCTTCTCGGCGGGTGCCTTGATCGTCGCGCGTCGCACGACCTCGAACGTGGAGGGCTTGGTCATCGCGAGGACGAGGATGACGGCGATGACCGCGACGACGGCGAGGAGGATGTACATCAGCATCGGGACGACCAGCCTGCGTGGGGGATGAGGGGGCACGGCGTGCGCCCGGAGCGCGTAGAGTGCCGCGCCGTCCCTCCGACACGCAAGGTCAAACGGATGGTTGCCGGGTCACATCGGTGCGCCGCGCGCCGGCGCCATCGGGGCGTCGCGCACGCGGCACGGGCAATCCACCGGCGCACCGCGGGCGTACTCTCGTCAGGTCATGGCGTCGCACCCGCCAGCCGAGAACCATTCCCGCATCCCTCCGACCGACACTCCGACATGCTCCGCCCGAGCAGGCGCTCGCGCGCGTCCTGCCTCCTCGCCCTCGTGCTCGCGCTTCCCGTTGGCGCACAGCAGCGCGAAGTCACCCCCGATTCCCTCGCCGCGCGAGCGCTCGTGCCGGTTCGCGTCACCGGCCGCGCCGACAACCTCGTCGGCGAGGCACGCTCGGCGTCCGAGGGGCGGGTGGGCCGCGCCGAACTGGCGATGCGCCCGCTCCTCCGCGAGGGCGAACTGCTCGAGACCGTGCCCGGGATGATCGTCACCCAGCACTCGGGCGACGGCAAGGCGAACCAGCTCTTCGTGCGCGGCTTCAACCGCGACCATGGCACCGACTTCAGCACGCGCGTGGACGGCGTGCCGCTCAACATGCCGTCGCACGCGCACGGCCAGGGCTACACCGACCTCAACTTCCTGATCCCCGAGACGGTCGATCACCTCGACTACCACCTCGGCGTGCAGCACGCGGCCATCGGTGACTTCGGCTCGGCGGGCGGGGCGGAGTTTCATCTCGCGCGCGCGTTCGAACGGTCGTTCGCCTCCGTCGAGGGCGGCCAGTTCGGCTTTGCCCGCCTCGTGAGCGGCGGCTCGGCCCGGGTCGGGCCGGGAATCCTCCTCGCCGCGGGCGAACTCAAGGGCTACGACGGTCCGTGGGCCCGCGCCGAGCAGCTGCGCAAGGCGAGCGGGCTCCTGCGGTACGCGTGGGGCTCGCCTGCGTCGCAGTGGAGCGTGACGGCCATGAGCTACGCGAATCGCTGGAATGCCTCCGACCAGATCCCGCTGCGGGCAGTGCTCGACGGCGCCATCGGGGCCTTCGGACAGGTGGACTCCACGCTCGGCGGCGCCGCGGAGCGGCACGCGCTTTCGGCGACCTGGCGCGGCATCGGCGCGGGCGTGACGACGGTCTCGGGCTACGTCGTGGAGTCCGCGCTCGACCTCTATTCCAACTTCACCTACGGCCTCGCCGACACCGCCACCGGCGACCAGTTCAACCAGCGCGAGCATCGCGTGACCACGGGCGTCGGCGCGACGCACGCACGGGAGTTCATCACCGGCAGCGTCACGCACGCATTCACCGTCGGCCTCGACGAGCGCACCGATCTCGTCCGCGGCGTGGGGCTCTACCGCACGCGCGCGCGACAGCGCCTCGCGACCGTGCGCGTGGACGACGTGACGCAGTCCTCGCTCGGCGCGTTCGCCGAGCTCGAGACGCGCTGGACGCCGTGGCTCCGCAGCACGGTCGGCCTGCGCGGCGATGGTGGCTGGTTCGACGTCGCGAGCGACGACCCACGCAATGGCGGCGCCCGCCGGGCCGCGATCGCGAGCCCCAAGCTCTCGGTGGCCGTGCAGCCGGCCGAAGGGCTCGAGCTCTATGCGGGCGCCGGCATGGGCTTCCACAGCAACGACGCGCGCGGCATGACGCTCACCGTGGATCCCGCCACGGGCAACGCCGCATCGGCCGTGACGCCGTTCGTGCGCTCGCGCGGCGCCGAGGTGGGCGCGCGGCTCTCGTCGCGGAGCGGGTGGCGCGCGACGCTGGCGGCCTGGACGCTCGCCCTCGACTCGGAGCTCCTGTTCAGCGGCGACGGCGGCACGACCGAGCCTGCGGCGGCGAGCGGCCGCACGGGCGTCACGTTCGCCGCGTACTGGCGACCGGCGTCCACCGTCGCGCTCGACCTCGATGCGAGCGTGGCGCGCGCCCGCTTCACCGGCGTGCCGGCCGACAGCCAGTCGATTCCTGGCGCGCTCGAGCACGTGATCGCGGCCGGCGTCACGCTCGGCCGCGCGAGCGGCGGACCATTCGCGGCCGTGCGCCTGCGCCACTTCGGCGCCTACGCCCTCGAGGAGACCAACCGCGTGCGCGCGCAGCCGAGCACGCTCGTCAACGCGGAGGTTGGGCTGTCGTGGGGCGCCGCGCGCGTCACGGTGAGCGTGCTCAACCTCCTCGACGCGAGCGCGCGCGACGTCCAGTACTTCTACGCGTCGCGCCTCACGGGTGAGCCGGCCGCGGGGGTGGATGACGTGCACTTCCATCCGGCGGAACCGCGGCAGGTGCGCGTGTGCGGCGCTCCCCGCCGCTCACGCCCAGTGATTGAGCGGCCCGTGCCCCCCGCCGAGCCCCGGTGCGGTCTCGATCGCCCGGTGCACGAACGCGAGCGCCGCGTCCACGGCATCGCGGAGCGGCTGGCCGAGCGCGAGCCCCGCCGTGATCGCGGCGCTCAGCGTGCACCCGGTGCCGTGCGTGTGGGGCGTCTCGATCCGCTGGCGCGCCCACCGCTCCTCGTGCGTCCCGTCATAGAGCACGTCCACCACCAGCGCCCCCTCGCCGCCGCGCAGGTGGCCGCCCTTCACCAGCGCCGCGGCGGCGCCGTGCTCGTGCACGAGCCGGCGTGCCGCCGTCGCCATCGCGTCGGCCGTGAGCACGGGCTCGCCGACGAGCAGCGCCGCCTCGTCCAGGTTGGGCGTGACCACGGCCGCCAGCGGGAACAGCTCGCGCACGATGGCCGTCACCGCGCCCTGCGCGAGCAGCGGGTCGCCGCTCGTCGCCACCATGACGGGGTCCAGCACGTACGGCGCGAGCACGTGCGCGCGGATCCCCGCCGCCACCGCCGCGATCACGCGCTCGTCGGCCAGCATGCCGCTCTTGAGCGCGGCGGGGCGCAGGTCGCCCGCCACGGCGTCCAGTTGTGCGCGCACCAGGTGCGGGTCCACCGCGGTCCAGCCGCTCACCCCGCGCGTGTTCTGCGCGGTGATCGCCGTGATCACGCTCGTGCCGAACGCGCCGAACCGGTGGAAGGTCTTGAGGTCCGCCTGGATCCCCGCGCCGCCCCCCGAGTCCGAGCCGGCGATCGTGAGCGCGATCGGGGGCGTCACGCGGCGAGGCGCCGTGCGCCCGTGCGGTGCGACGCGCGCGAGGAGAGGGCGCGCGCGGCCTGCGTCACTTGCCGGCCGGGCTCGGTGGCAGCGACTTGACGCGCGCCTTGAATCGCTGGAACGCGGGCGTGTCTTCCGTCAGCCCCACCATCTGCGACGCCGGTATCTGCGCGATGATCTCGCGCGCCTGCTGGATGCGCGATTCCTCCAGCGGGTGCGTCTGGAACATCGCCTCGAGCCCCTCGGGCTTCTCCTTCCGCTCGGCCAGCAGGATCTCGAACGTCCGGATCATGCCGCGCGGGTCGATGCCGGCGCGCAGCGCGTACGCGATCCCCACGCGGTCCGACTCCGCCTCGTCCTCGCGCGAGAAGCCGGCCATGAGCGCGCCCGCGCCAAGGTTCACCAGGTCTCCGGCGCCCGGGGTGTTGCAGATGCGCGTCAGCACGCACCCCAGCGTCGCGCCAATCCCGACGGCCTGGCCCTTCTGCTGCTGCTTCATCGTGTGCCGCTGCGTCACGTGGCCGATCTCGTGTCCCAGCACCGTGGCCAGCTCGTCCATCTTGCCGAGCCGCTCGATCAGGCCGCGGTTCACGTACACGTAGCCGCCCGGCACCGCGAACGCGTTCACTTCCTTCGAGTCCACGACGTAGAAGTGCCACTGCAGTCCGCGCGTGTCGGCCACCTTGGCGAGCGAGTCGCCGAGACGGTTGACGTACGCGGTCACCTCGGGGTCCTGCACGATCGGGAGCTTGGCGTTGATCTGCTGCGCGTAGCTCGCCCCGAGCTGGACCTCCTCCTGCGTGGACGCGAGGCAACCGGTCAGGAGGACGGCGAGGGGCAGCAGGTGGCGGATGGGTCGGCGCATCGGTCAGCGGTCGTCGGTCGGGGAATCGGCCCGGGCCTGTTCGGTGGGCGGTGAGTGTAGAATACTGGCGTGCGAATGCTGACCCAAGCCCGCGACTTGCGTCGCCGTCGGGCCCGCGAGGAGCAGGGCGTCTTCGTGACCGAGGGCGTCCGTGCCGTCGAGGAGCTCGTCGCCTCCTCCCTCGTCGTCCGCGGGGCGCTCGTGTCGCCCAAGCTGGCCGGCACGCCACGCGGCGAGGCGCTCCGGGCCCAGCTCGACGGGCGCGGCATCGCCGTCACCGAGGTGAGCGACCGCGACTTCGCCTCCGCCGCCGACACCGACGCGCCGCAAGGCGTTCTCGCCGTGGCGGAGATCCCGGTCCGCACCCTTCCAACCCCCGTCGCGGGCCGCGCGTTCCGCGCCGTCGTGCTCGACGGCGTGCAGGATCCGGGCAACGTCGGCACGATCGTGCGCACCGCCGCCGCCCTGGGCGCCGATGCGACCGTGGCGCTGCCCGGCACGGTGGACCTCTGGAACGTGAAGGTCGTGCGCGGGGCGATGGGCGCGCTCTTCCGGCACGCGGCGCTGCATGCCACGCTCGACCAACTCCTCGCGTGGGCAGGGGCGCACGACGTCGCGCTCTGGGGCGCCGACGGCCACGGCGCGCCGCTCGCCACCGCGCTGCCCGCACCGGAGCGCGTCGCGCTCGTCGTGGGCAACGAGGGCGCGGGCCTCACCGCCCCCGTCGCCGCCCTGTGCCAGCGCATGGTCGCCATCCCCATCGCCGGCGACATCGAGTCGCTCAACGTCGCCGTCGCGACCGGCATCCTCCTGCACGCCCTGCGCGCATGAGCGCGCTCTTCTGGGTCGTGTGGACGGCGCTCGGCGCCTGCGTGGGCTCGTTCCTGAACGTGTGCATTCTGCGCTGGCCCGTTGACGAGTCGGTGGTGCGGCCGCGCTCGCGATGCCCGCGCTGCCAGCGCATGATCCGCTGGTACGAGAACATCCCCGTGCTGTCGTGGCTCGCCCTGCGCGCCAAGTGCGCCGGGTGCGGACTCCCGATCTCGGCGCGCTATCCGGCCATCGAGGCGCTCGTCGGCGCCGGCTGGCTCGCGGCGGGGCTCGCCTTCGGGCCCACGTTCACCGCCATCCGCGTCGCGGTCTTCGGCACGATCCTTCTCGGCATCGCCATCACCGACCTCGAGCACTACCTCATTCCCGATGGCTTCACCGTGTCCGGCCTCATCTGGGTGCTCGTGACCGCGTTCGCCGCGCTCGCCTTCAACGAGGCTTCGCCCTTCGCGGGCCCGCTCGACGCGATCGTGGGCGCGTGCGCCGGGGCGGGGGCCATCGCCATCATCGGCTGGCTCGGCGAGGCTGCGCTCAAGCGCGAGGCCATGGGCTTCGGCGACGTGACCCTCATGGCGTTCGCCGGTGCCGCGCTGGGCCCGCTCAAGGCGCTCATGACGATCTTCGCCGGCGCGGCGCTCGGCGCGGTCGTGTTCGTCCTCATCGTCATGCCGATCGTGCGGCTGCGCGGCGCGGCGCCTGGATCGGCGACCGACGCCGCGCCCCCGGCCCAAGGCGCACCCGCGGACGACGCATCCCCGACCACCGACCACCGCGGCGTCCCCCTCGTTCCCTTCGGCGTGTTTCTCGCCCCGGCCGCGCTGATCGTCCTGCTCTGGGGCGACCAGGCCATGGCCTGGTACCTGCGCACCATGCTCCCATGACGCCCCTCGCTCGCACGCCGCGTCGCCGCTCGTGGCGCACCGTCTGCCGTGTCGCCGCCATGCTCGCGCTCGCCGCCTGCGACGAGAAGGGCAAGGTCGCCGAGGGCAGCGCCTACGCCTCCAAGGTGGCCGCGCTCATTCCGCGGATCGAGCAGGTGACCGGGATGACCTTCAAGACCCCGCCCAGGGTCGCCACCAAGTCGGCCGAGGAGGTGAAGGCCTTCCTCGCGCAGCAATTTGCCGAGAGCAAGGCAGCCACCGAACTCGAGGGGCAGGAGCAGGCGTACAAGCTGCTCGGCCTGATCCCCTACGAGATCAACGTGAAGCGGCTCTACCTCGAGCTGCTCGCGGAGCAGGTGGTCGGGTACTACGAGCCCAAGGCGAAGACGCTCTACGTCGTCGAGGGCGCCGCGCCCGAGGCCGTGGGCATCACCCTCGCGCACGAACTCGTCCACGCGCTGCAGGACCAGTATGTCAACCTCGACTCGATCCAGCAGGCGGGCAACGACAACGACAGGGCGAGCGCCACGCAGGCCGTCATCGAGGGGCACGCGACGTACGAGCAGATGATCCTCACGCTGGGCGGCGACAAGGGCAACGGCTCGCTCGCCGACAAGCTCCCCGGCGGCTGGGACATGATCCGGCAGCAGATCCGCGACGCGAAGAACCAGATGCCCAAGCTCTCCGCCGCGCCGATGCTGGTGCAGGAGACGCTGCTCTTCCCGTACCTCGCCGGCGCCGAGTACGTGCGCGCCTACGAGGCCGCCAAGGGGCGCGGCAATCCGTTCGCGCACATCCCGCAGAGCACGCGGCAGGTGCTCCACTCCGCGAAGTTCATCGCGGCCGGCGACGCGTACCAGGTGGTGAAGACCCCCAAGGGGAACGCGATCGTCTGGCTCGTGCTGTTCGACACGCCGGTGGAAGCGGCCGAGTTCCTCGACCTCGCCAACCAGACGGTCGTCAAGCGCTGGGATCCCAAGGAGTACCTGCGCGCCGGGCCCGACGGCAAGCGCTGGGTCGAGGGCGGACGGGAGATGCTGGTGAAGCCCGTGTCGGTGGGGGGGCACGCCGGCGTGCTCTGGATCGACAATCCCGTCGGCGCGCGCGTGGAGCTGGATGCCGCGCGCGCCACGCTGGTGCGCGCGCCGTAGCAGGCCGCCGCGGCGCGCGCCGAGCGTCGCGCGCGCCTCGCTCACTCGCATGACACGCGCGCGTGGCGCGCCTCGCACGAAGGAACTAGCCGGTGTGATGGAGCCGACGCGCGTGGCGCACGGCGCGTCATCTCATCCCTTCGTGCGCGTGTCTCGCCCGTGCCGTGCACGCGAGCCTCATTCGCACGAAAAGCGGCCATCGCGACGGGTGACGCTCGGGGGCGTCGCGCCTCGATTCTCTCGGGCGTCAGCGCCGTTTCCCCTCGTGGAGCGCGCAGGCGGCACGCGAAATGCCCTCTCTAGGGCATGTCGGTCTCGCGTCGAATGCCTGCTTCTCCATCCATCGAGGGATACATCATGCACGTCCTGTCACGGCCCCGCGTCGCGCTCGCGCTCGTCGGCGCCTCCACCCTCCCGGCGCAGGTCAACACGACCGGCACCTGGAGCAACATGGTCGCACCGAACGACAACAGTTCGCCCTTCTGGGACCACTCGTCGTTCGACGGCACCAAGTGCAACATCGGCTTCTTCCTGCTCTATCCCGCCGGCGGTGGCTTCGGCACCTGCCAGCTCGAGAAGCCGACGGCCGCCTTCGTGAACGCGAATGCGGGCCGCCTCGGCCTGTCGTCCTCCGGCGCGCCGAACGGTTCGATGCTGTCGCAGGGCGCGTACTCGTTCGCGCCCGGGCACTACCAGATCGAGTTCCTCGGCAACATCGCCAGCTACGGCCCGGCGCGTGGCCAGGAGCTGTGGGCGTTCGGCGCCGGCTCGTCCGGTCCCGTGCCGCTCCAGCAGTTCTACGCGGTGGCCGGCGGCAACAGCGGCCTGACCACCATCTTCAACGTGAACATGGCCTCGGCCTGGTTCCTCGGGGCGCGTGACGCCAACCTCGGCAACACGTGGGACTACTCGAACACCTCGACGACGACCTCCGGGTGGGCGCTGTTCAGCAGCACGCAGCTCGCCGGCCAGCAGGGCAGCCTGGGTGACCACATGTTCGCGGCCTTCGGCGACACGCCGAGCGGCGACCAGGACTACAACGATCTCATCATCGAAGTCACCGCCAGTGCCGTCACGGCGGTGCCGGAGCCCGCGAGCATCGTGCTCGTGTTGTCCGGTTTGGGCGGAATCCTGCTCGTCGGCCGCCGTCGTCGGTAGCACGGACAGGATGTACGCACGCGTCCGACGGGGATTCCTCCGTATGGCGCGTGCCACGGGGCGCGGGTGCCGCAGGTGCGGCAGCCGCGCCTCGTCGGCATTCCGCCCACGGGGCGCGCAAGCCGTGGCCCGCACGCGAGTTGCACCGCGTGCACGCGCGCCACGCGTCGCGCGCCAGTCGGCATGATCGATGCACCACTTCTCATCGCACATCACTCGCACTCGCCCGATGAGGAGGAAACGATGAGAAAGGCACTTGCTGGACACGCCGTCGCCGTCGCCGCCCTGCTGGTCGCCAGCAGCGTCGCGCGCGCGCAGGTGTCCACGACCGGTACATGGAACCCGATGGTGGCCCCGACCAACGGCGGCGCCGCGTTCTGGGACAACGCGTCGTCCGACGGCCGTCAGTGCAACATCGGGTTCTTCCTGCTCTACACGGCTGGCAACGGCTACGGGCCGTGCAGCGTGCAGAAGCCCACCGATCCGTTCGTGATGGGCAACGCCGGGCGCCTCGGCACCACGGGCGGCGCGCCGAACGGCTCGTTCCTGAGTCACGCCGGCTACAGCTTCGCGGCCGGGACGTACCAGATCGACTTCCTCGGCAACATCGCCGGCTACGATCCGACCGGTGCGTTCGGACAGGAGCTCTGGGCCTTCACCGACGGGCTGAACGGCCCGGTCGCCCTGCAGCAGTTCTACGCCGTCGGCAGCTATCCCAACGGGCTCACCACGACGTTCAGCTTTACGAGCGCCTCCGCGTGGTACCTGGGTGCCAAGCACGCCTACGGCTCGAACGGCTGGGACTACAGCAACACGCTGATGAGCAATCACGGCTGGGCGCTCTTCAGCGAGTACGATGCGAGCTCGGCCAACCAGGGCGCCGGTGAGCGCATGTTCGCCGCATTCGGTGACGTGCCCGCGGGCGACCAGGACTACAACGACCTCGTCCTCCAGGTGTCCTCGGTGCCCGAGCCCGAGAGCCTGCTCCTCATCGGCACGGGGGTGCTCGGGNNNGTGGTCCTCAAGCGCCGCGTGTAGGCCACCCGGGGCGAAGCGGGCCGCGCGTCAGGCCCGCTTCGCCCACTCCACCAGCGCCCACGTCACGACACCGATCAGGCCGCCCAGCACGTAGCCCAACAGCACGATCAGGTTGAGCTCGCGCTGGGCGACGCCGCGTACGATCTGCTCCACCCGCTCGGGCTCGAAGGCGTTGATCCGGCGCTCCACGATCCCGGGCACGTCCACGTGCGTCGCCACCGTCTCCGCCTGCGACAGGATCCAGCTCCAGAGCGGTGGCGCGATCGCCGCCGCGATCCGGTCCGGCGCATCCTCCGGCAGCCACCGCCCGATCCGACCGATCGGGCGGTCGAGCACGCCGGACAGCCCCGACGTGAGCGCCTGCGCCGCCATGCCGCGCGCCCGCGGACCGCGCGCCAAGTCCACCGCCACGCGCGCGATCGCGCCGTCGTCGAGTGGCTGCAACAGCTCGCCCCACGTGCGCGAGAGCACCCCTTCGAGCGCGGCCTCCACCTTCTCCACCAGGAAGGCGCGCGATGAGTCGCCCTTGAGCGCGCGCAGGAGCCCGTCCGCGAGGCGCTCGCCGACGGCGCGCGCGAGCCGCCCCTCGCTGCCGCCCACCAGCGATCCCGCGCGCTGCGTCACCCAGGTGCGGACGCCGTCGGCCAGGTCCCCCGAGTCGAACAGCGCATCCACCCACTTCTTCGCCTGCGCCACGAGCGCGGCGCGCCGCTCGCCGCCCAGCATCGCGTGCACCGGGTGCGACGCGATCTCCTCGCGCGCGCGGGCCACGAGCGCCGTCGCGCGCGTCTCGAACGCCTCCGTGGCCGCGTATCCCGCGAACCGGTCCGCCCCGCGCTCCGCCACGTCGCCCAACGCGCGCTCGAGCTCCGCGACGAGCGTCGGCGGCAGGATGTCGCGCGGCGCCCCCAGTTCGGTGTCGAGCAATCCCGTCACCGCATCCACGAGCACGCGGTCGAAGGCGGCCCGCAGCTCCGGGCGGTCCAGTTCGCGCGCGATGTCGGCCGGCGTGAGCAGCTTCTCGCCGAGCGTCTTGCCCACGGCCTTCGCGAGGCGCGCCTTGTTCTTGGGGATCGCGCCCTGCAGGCCGAGCACCGGCTGCCGCGGGCGGAACAGCAGGCGCACCGACACGTCGGACGTGAGGCCGCCCGAGACGGCGCCCAGCACGACGTTCAGCGTGAACTGGAACCAGGTGGCGTTGGTGTCCACCGGGGCCTAGGCGCTGAGCAGGACGAGGGGGAGCACCTCGTCCATCGTCGTCACGAAGGTGAAGCGCATGTTGGTCCGCACCTCTTCCGGTACGTCCCGGAGGTCCTTCCGGTTTCCGTCCGGCAGCAGGACCTCGCGCAATCCGGCCCGGTAGGCGGCGAGGACCTTCTCCTTGATTCCCCCCACCTCGAGCACCTTGCCCCTGAGCGTGACCTCGCCGGTGACGCCCACGTCGCGTCGCACCGCGCGCCCGGCCAGCACGCTCGCGATGGCGATCGTCACCGCGACGCCGGCCGAGGGACCGTCCTTGGGCACCGACCCCTGCGGGAAGTGGATGTGCAGGTCGGTCGCGCGCACGTCGGCGTCGGTGATCGCGAGCTGCGCCGCGCGCGAGCGCACGAACGAGTGCGCCGCGTCCACGCTCTCGCGCATCACGTCGCCCAGCTGCCCCGTCACGGTCAGCTTTCCCGTGCCCGGCATGCGCAGCGCCTCGATGTCCATGAGTTCGCCGCCATTCGCCGTCCAGGCGAGCCCCGTCACGGTCCCCACTTCGGGCGCCTGCTCGGCCTCGGGCGCCGGCCACGCGGGGGCGCCCAGCAGCTGTTCCACGCGCGCGTTGTCCATCACCCACGCGCCCGTCTCGCCGTTGGTCTTCGCCCGCGCGCGCTTCCGCATCACGCTCGCGATCGTGCGCTCGAACGTGCGCAGCCCCGACTCGCGCGCGTAGCGCGTCGCGATGAAGCCCAGCACCTCGTCGGTGAACTGCAGGTCGTGCTCGCTCAGCCCGTGCTCGTCGAACAGCCGCGGCAGCAGGTACCGCCACGCGATCTCCACCTTCTCCTCGACCGTGTACCCCGCGATGCGGATCACCTCGAGGCGGTCGCGCAGCGCGTGCGGAATGTCGAACAGCGAGTTGGCCGTGCAGATGAACAGCGCCTGCGAGAGGTCGAACGGCAGGTTGAGGTAGTGGTCGGTGAACCCCTTGTTCTGCGACGGGTCGAGCACCTCGAGCATCGCCGCCGCCGGATCGCCGGTGGGGCCGCCCCCCGTCATCTTGTCCACCTCGTCGATCATCAGCACCGGGTCGCGCACGCCGGCGCGCCGCATCGCCTGCAGCAGCAGTCCCGGCATCGCGCCCACGTAGGTGCGCCGATGCCCGCGGATCTCCGCCTCGTCGCGCACCCCACCCACCGAGATCCGGTAGAACTGGCGCCCGATCGCCGCCGCGATCGCCTCGCCCAGCGACGTCTTGCCCGTGCCCGGCGGCCCGACGAAGCACAGAATCGGGCCGCCGGCATCGCCGCCCTTGAGCTTCCGTACCGCGAGGTACTCGAGGATCCGCTCCTTGGCCTCGTGCAGCCCCCAGTGCCGGCCGTCGAGCGCCGCCTCCACCGCCGTGAGGTCGATGTCGTGCGCGCGCGTCGGTCCGCTCCACGGCAGCGCCAGCAGCCAGTCGAGCCACGCGCGCACCACCTGCGACTCGCTCGACGCCGCCGCGATGCCGCGCAGCCGCTCCACCTCGCGCCGCGCCTCGTCCGCCGCCGCCACGGGTATCCCGGCCTGGTCGATCCGCGTGAGCAGCGCCAGCGCCTCGCGCTCCGCCGGGTCCGCCTCGCCGAGCTCCTTCTGGATCGCGTGCAGCTGCTGGCGCAGGATGTTCTGCCGCTGTTCCAGCGCCATCGAGCTCTCGGCCTTCCGCCGCACGTCCGACAGGACGCGCGCCCGCTCGAGCTCCCTCTCGATCCGCTGCACGATGAACGTGAGCCGGTCGGCCACGTGCACGCGCTGCAGCACCTGGTCGCGGTCCGCGATCCGGAACTCGAGGTGCGTCGCGGCCAGGTCGGCGAAGCGCGACGGATCGCTCACGTTCATGCGGAGCAGCTCCACCGCCTCGCGGCTCACGCGCTCGCTCGCGTCGGCCAGCGCCTCCGCGGCCGCGAGCGCGCGCGTCACCAGCGCGTCGGCGTCGCTCGCCGGCCGCCC
>JACQES010000022.1:0-7619 GCA_016200495.1 Gemmatimonadota bacterium | reverse complement strand
CGCGCGTGATGTCGTCGATCAGGATCCGCTCCAGTCCCTCGAGCGTCACCTGCACGGTGCCGCCCGGCAGGTTGATCCGCTCGTGCACGCGCGCCGCCACCGCGATCCGCCCCACGAACGACTGCGGGTCTGTTTCGTCCGCCGCCCCGGCGGCCACCGCGAGCGCCACCACCAATCCCGGATCCGGATACGCCTTGAGCAGCGCCAGGTTCTCGGGCGCGCCCATCTGCACGGCGATCGTCCCCAACGGGTAGACCAGCGTCGAGCGCAGCGCGAGCAGCGGCAGCTCCGTCGCGTTGGTCGTGCGCGCCGCGGTCGTCACGCGGAGGTCGGGGCAAGCGTCCCGCGCGCCGCGGTCATGACGCGCCGGCAGGACTCGGGGTGAAGCGCGCGGCTTGTGATCAAGCGGGATCGGAGGCGGTGGTCAACGCTTGGGCGGTCCGGCGGATCCCGGCCATCGAGGCTCGGGCGTAACTTGTTTGCCGACCATAATCTAGCTACGTTCCAAGGCTATGTTTGACGAGCTCGCAGAGAAGCTGGAACAGACCTTCGCCCGCCTGCGCGGGCGCGGGGTCCTGACCGATGCCGACATCAAGGACGGCCTGCGGGAGGTCCGCCGCGTCCTCCTCGAGGCCGACGTCTCCTTCCAGCTCACCCGCGACTTCCTCCAGCGAGTCGAGGAACGCGCCAAGGGGGTCGCCCAGCTGCGCACGGTGCAGCCGGCCCAGCAACTCGTCAAGATCGTCTACGACGAGCTCACCGCCTTGCTCGGCGAGCGCCGCGCGGCGCTCAAGCTCTCGTCGGTCCCGCCCACCGTCGTCATGCTCGTCGGCCTCCAGGGCTCGGGCAAGACGACCTCCGCGGCCAAGCTCGCCCGCAAGCTCAAGGAAGAGCACAAGTCGGTGCGCCTCATCGCCGCCGACGTCTATCGCCCCGCCGCCATCGACCAGCTCGAGACGCTGGGCAAGGCGCTCGACATTCCGGTCTACGCCGACCGTACCACGACCGACGTCGTCAAGATCGCCCGCGCGGGCCTCGAGCAGAGCCGCCGCGACCGCGATCGCGTCGTCATCGTCGATACCGCCGGCCGCCTCCAGATCGACGAGGACATGATGGCCGAGCTGGTGCGCCTGAAAGAGGCCATCCGCCCGGACGAGATCCTCCTCGTCGCCGACGGCATGACCGGCCAGGACGCGGTGCGCATCGCCGAGGGCTTCAACGCGCGCCTCGACGTCACCGGCGTCATCCTCACCAAGATGGACGGCGACGCCCGCGGCGGCGCCGCGCTGTCCATCTATGGCACGCTCAAGAAGCCGATCAAGTACATCGGCGTCGGCGAGAAGTCGGATGCCCTCGAGGAGTTCCACCCCGACCGCATGGCCGGACGCATCCTCCAGCAGGGCGACGTCCTCACCCTCGTCGAGAAGGCGCAGGAGGCGTTCGACAACGACGCCGCCAAGAAGCTCGAGAAGAAGGTCCGCAAGGAGGGCATGGACCTGGATGACTTCCTCCAGGCCATGAAGCAGGTGCAGAAGCTCGGGCCGCTCGAGGGCGTCCTCAAGATGCTGCCCGGCGTCAACACCAAGATGCTCAAGGACGCCAAGATGGACCCGAAGCGCCTCAAGCACGTCGAGGCGATCGTCCTCTCCATGACCGTGGCCGAGCGCAAGGATCCCACGCTCATGAACGGCTCGCGCCGTGCGCGCGTCGCCAAGGGCTCCGGGCGCCCCGTGTCCGAGGTCAACCGCCTCCTCGAGCAGTTCCGCGAGATGCGCAAGATGATGAAGAAGGCCTCGACCGGCGGGGGGCGCATGCCTCCCATGTTCGGGGGCTTCCGTTAGGTTGCACCACCCGCACCACCCGGGTGCAGCGCGGAAACGCCGCGCATGCGAGGAACCCGGCGCTCCACAGGCAGTTCGAGCTCCACTCACCCTGAACGAGGCACGCTGATCATGGCCGTCCGTATCCGCCTGCGCCGCATTGGGCGCAAGAACGCTCCGCAGTACCGCATCGTCGTCGCCGACTCGCGCTCCCCGCGCGACGGCAAGTTCCTGGAGATCATCGGCCAGTACGTCCCCCGTCAGGGCGAGACCGCGGTCAACCTCAAGGCCGACCGCGCCAACTACTGGCTCGACAAGGGCGCGCAGCCGTCCGACACCGTCCGCTCCCTCCTCCGCAAGGCCGGCGTCATGAAGGCCCGGCACGAGGCCAAGGTGGGCGCCAAGCGCGCGGCGAGCGCCGTCAAGGTCGCCGAGTAACCACGCCGCCCGGCGAGAGCACGTGAGCGCCCCCAGCGCCGCGTACGCCCTCGTCGGGCGGATTGCCAAGGCCCATGGCATCCGCGGCGAAGTCGCCGTGCATGCCGTCACCGACCGGCCGGAGGCGTTCTTCGCCTCCGGCCGGGTGTTGTTTGCGGGCGACGCGCGGGGGAATCCGCTCGCGTCCAAGGCGGGACCGGCGACGCTGACCATCACCGCCGTGCGCGCCCACCAGGACGCGCTGCTCGTCACCTTCGACGCCATTCCCGACCGCACCGCGGCCGAGCAGTGGCGAGGCCGCACCCTCCTCGTGAGCGCCGACGAGCTCGGCGAGCCCGACGCGGTCGAGGTCTACCTCCACGAGCTCGCCGGCATGCACGCCGAGGACGAGCGCGGCAACCCGCTCGGCGAAGTCACCGACTGGTACGAGGTCCCGCAGGGCATCCTCCTCGGTCTCGTGAAGGACGGCCACGAGACGCTCGTGCCCTTCGTGGACGAGATCGTGCGCGACATCGACCGCGAGGCCCGGCGCCTCGTCCTCCGCCTGCCCGACGGACTCGGCGCCTGATGCTCACGATCAACCTCGTCACGATCTTCCCCGAGTACTTCGCGCCGCTCGCGCTCTCCATCCCGCGCCAGGCGCAGGAAGCGGGCAGCGTGCGGTTCAAGGTCGTGGACCTCCGCGACTTCACGCATGACCGGCACCGCACCGTCGACGACTATCCGTACGGCGGCGGTGCCGGCATGGTCATGAAGCCGCAGCCCTTCTTCGAGGCGGTCGAGTCGCTCGGCGCGCGCGCGCCGATCGTCCTGCTTTCGCCGCGCGGTCGCCGCTTCACCCAGGCCGACGCCGCGCGCTTCGCCGCCGACACCGAGCTCACGCTCCTCTGCGGCCACTACAAGGACGTCGACCAGCGCGTCGCCGACCACCTCGCCACCGAGGAGCTGTCCCTGGGCGACTTCGTGCTCTCGGGGGGCGAACCGGCCGCCCTCGCCATCGTGGACGCGGTCGTGCGCCTCCTGCCCGGCGCCATGAGCGACCACGACAGCGCGCGCACCGACTCCTTCTACGCCGATGCCAACGGCCTCTCGGCGCCCAGCTACACGCGCCCGGCCGAGTATCGCGGCTTCACCGTGCCCGACGTGCTCATCTCCGGCGACCACGCGAAGATCGCCGCGTGGCGAAAGGCCGAAGGCGAGCGCTTGACCCGCGAACGGCGTTAGCCGCGCTCTCCGGCCTTCTGCACCACCGGCTTGACGCGCACGAGGAGGAACGCGTGCGAGCCGTCGAGCGCGAGTCCCTGCGCCAGCGCCGTCCGCGCTTCCGCCGCCTTGCCCTGCTTGGCGAGCGCGAGGGCCAGGAACCCATGCGCCTCCGCGAGTCCCCACGCGGGCAGCGGCGTCGCCGGACGATCCGATGCGAAGAGCGCGATCGCCTTGCGCAGCGCCGACTCGGCCTTCTCCGCGCCACCGCCGAAGATGGCCGGCTGGTAGAGCGCGCCGGCGCCCCGGAGCATCCAGACGCGCGGGTTGCCAGGTGCGGCCGCGATCGCGGCGTCGATCTCGGTCGAGCTGGCGCGCCCGTACCGTACCGCACGGAAGAGGCTCCCGTCGATCAGGTTGCCGTACACGCTCGCGAGCACAGCGTGCGTCTCGGGCAGCGCCCGCGTCGCGAGCGCCTGCAGCAGCGCGTCGCGCGCGTGCTCGAACGCCGTCCGCGCCGAGTCGCCGGTGCGGAGGAGCCCCTCGCGGAAGAAGGCGTAGCCCTGGTAGTGCCGCAGCAAGCCATCGCGCGGGAACCGCTCAAGCCCGTGCTCGGCGATGGTCCGGGCCTCCGCCACTGCCTCGGCGCGTCCCGAGGCGTAGGACGCCTCGATCGCCACCCGTGCCGAATCGGCCCAGCGCTCCGCCGGGATCGTGTCGGGTTCGGCTCGCAGGGCATGGCTGGCGAGGAGCGGGAACAACAACTTTGTGATGGCGAGCGCGGACAACGTCACGGGGAGGTCTTGGGGGGGCGGACGGCAGACAGCAGACAGTAGACGGCAGGCGGCAGGCGGCAGGCGGCAGGCGGCGGACGGCAGACGGCGGGTGCCGGGCGCCGGGCGGCGTCGGAACCGCCACGCTCCTGAGGGATACGTCCCCGGACCGGCATTGGCTTCACCAGGCCGCGCGAAGAGTGCCAAGAAAACGGGCGTGAGAGTCGAGGGTTCCATTCACGCCCACGCCCCCCTATCTTCATGGGCTCGCACAATTTGGCTCGCGCGGTACCCCCGCGCCGGTCGCCTTTCCCCTGCAGCCTGACCGGGCTCACGCCTGGAGCGCCCTATGCACGCATTCATCGAGACCCAGAAGGAGTGGATGAAGGACGTCCCGCCGTTCCGTCCCGGCGACACCCTGCGCGTGAACGTGCGCGTGAAGGAAGGGGATAAGGAGCGTCTGCAGGCCTTCGAGGGCGTGTGCATCGCGCGCAAGGGCGCGGGGGTCTCCGAGACCTTCACCGTCCGCAAGATCTCGGGTGGCGTCGGCGTCGAGCGCATCTTCCCGGTGCACTCGCCCATGCTCGCGGAGATCACGGTCGTGCGTCGCGGCCGTGTGCGTCGCGCCAAGCTGTACTACCTGCGCGAGGTCGTGGGCGCCAAGGCCAGCCGCATCAAGGAGCGGAAGGTCCGCGTCGCCGTGCCGGGCAGCGAGAACACCGGCGCGTAAGGCCGGCGTGGCCGCGCGCCGCGCCCATCGCTGGAGCGCCATCGAGCGCGACCTGCGCACGCAGGGCCTCCGCCTGATCGCGGGGGTGGATGAAGTCGGACGGGGCCCCCTCGCGGGCCCCGTCGTCGCATGCGCCATCATCATGCCGCCCGACGACCGCCCGATCCGCGGCGTCAACGACTCCAAGCAGCTCACCCCCGCTGTGCGCGAGCGGCTGGCCGTCGAGATCCGGGCGCGTGCGCTCGCGCTCGGCATCGGTGCGGCGTCGGTGCGCGAGGTGGACCGGTTGAACATCTACCACGCCACCGTGCTCGCCATGCGCCGCGCCTTGGGGCGCCTGGCGCTCGCGCCCGACGAAGTCCTGGTCGACGGCAACGCGCTGCCCACGCTCGGGCGCGCTCACGTGAACGTCATCAAGGGCGACAGCCAGTGCTACGCCATCGCGTGCGCGAGCATCGTGGCCAAGGCCCTGCGCGATGGCCTGATGACGCGCCTCGCCCGGCGGCATCCCGCCTTCGGCTGGGAGCGCAACGCGGGCTACGGCACGGCCGAGCACATCGCCGCGCTCACGTCCACCGGGCCCACGCCGCATCATCGCCGGTCGTTCGGACCGGTGCAGGGTTCGTTGTTCGACGGGTGATCCGCGCGTGCGTGCGTGCGCGTGCCTGCGCGGCGGCACGTCCGTGGCCGCCGCGCGCGCCCGTGCGCGACCCCGGTTCGATCGCGCCGGCGCACCCTCGCGCGGAACGGGTCCGTCCCCTCATCTTCCACGCCGCGCAGCACCCTTCGACCCTCCCACGACGGCCCCACGCATGAGCGACAGCACGTCCGTCTTCCGCCCCGGCCTGCTCGCGGGCCAGGTCGCGATCATCACCGGCGGCGGCACCGGCATCGGCTTCGGCATCGCCGAGCTGGCGAGCGCCCTCGGCGCCCATGTCGTGCTCGCGAGCCGCAAGCCGGAGCATCTGGCTCCCGCCGTCGAGGCGCTGACCAAGGCCGGCGGCAAGGCGAGCGCGGAGCAGGTCGACGTGCGCGACCTCGACGCGGTGAAGGCGATGGTCGGCCGCGTCGCCGACACGCACGGACGCATCGACCTGCTCGTCAACAACGCCGCGGGCAATTTCTATGTCCCGTCGGCCGACATGAGCCCCAACGCGTGGCGCTCGGTCATCGAGATCGACCTGTTCGGCACCTTCCACTGCTCCCAGTCCGTCTATCCGGTCATGGCGAAGCAGGGCGGGGGGCGCATCATCTCGATCTCGATGACGCTCCACTACCGCGGCTGGCCCCTCATGGCGCACGCCACCGCCGCCAAGGGCGGAATCGACGCGCTCACGAAGACGCTGGCGGTGGAGTGGGCGCCGCAGAACATCCGCGTCAACGCGATCGCGCCGGGACCGATTCCCACCGAGGGGGTGCGCAAGGCATTCGCACCGCCCGCCGGCTCGGGGGTCGCCGACGTCTTCGCGGCCGTCGAGGAGAAGATGGCGGCGCACGCGAAGCGCACGATCCCGCTCGGCCGCTGGGGCACGCCGCGCGACATCGCGAACATGGTCGCCTTCCTCGCCTCGCCCGCGGGCGACTGGGTGACCGGCGGGATCTTCGTCATCGACGGCGGCGAGTGGCTCGCCAAGCCGGGAGGGTGGGGCACGTCATGACCACCCGCATGGCGATCGCCCTCCTCGCGGCGATCAACGCGATGGTCGCGCTCTACCTGCACCTCTGGAAGATCGGCCTCATGGGGGTGCTCGCCTGCGGCGCCGACCACGGCTGCGAGGTGGTGCAGTTCTCGTCGTACGGCCAGTTCCTCGGCGTGGACGTCGCGCTCATCGGCGCCGTGGGCTACGCGCTGCTCTTCGCCAGCGCGATCGTCGCGATGCAGGAGCGGAACGCCGACGCGCCGTGGGCCACGCGCCTGCTGCAGGCGCTCATCTGGCCGGCGGTGCTCTTCACCGTGCGGCTCAAGTACGGCGAGTTCATCGTGCTGCGCAGCTTCTGCCCGTGGTGCGCGATCAGCGCGGTGTCCATCACCACCTGCGCCGTGCTCGTCACGCTCGACGCGCGCCGCGTCGGTCGCCTGCGTCCGCCGGCCGCGACCTGACCGGCACGCGCGCCACGGCGCACGTGCCCCCGCCTCAGAGCCGGAACCGCCACCACCCCCACGCGAGCCGCGCCGCGCGCGTGGCGGCGCGGCGGCGCAGCTCGGCGATCGGCCCGAGCGGCTTCCACGGGCGTTCGGGCAGCAACCCCACCTCCGCGCGCGCCCCCTCCTCGAGCAGCTTCCGCCCCCACCGGTCGGTGCCCGCGTAGCGCGACAGCACCGTGAGGCGCCACGCCAGCAGCCGCTCCAGCTGGAGCGCGGTGAGGTCGCCGGTGCCGAGCTCGTCCATCCCGATGGGCTGTCCCGCCAGCCGCGACGCGGCCCACAACCAGCCGCGGGCGAGGCGCGGGTCACCGACCTCGCCGCTCTCGATCCGGTCGCGCACGAGCTCCCAGCGGATCTCCCCTCCCAGCACCAGCACCGCGCCGTCGAGCCAGTAGCGCAGGCGGAATCCGGCGCCCGCGCGCTCGTCGGCATCGGCAAGCGCGTGCGTCACCGCGTGCACGAGCAACCAGGAGTCCGTCGGCGCGAAGGCGTGCTGCTCCTCGACGAGC
>JACQES010000308.1 GCA_016200495.1 Gemmatimonadota bacterium | reverse complement strand
GAGCGTGGCCGACGAGGACGCGGCGTCGAGCCCGTACCTGCAGGGCGCGTTCGTGGCGGTGGACCCGCGCGACGGCGCCGTGCGCGCGATGGTGGGCGGCCGCGACTTCGACGAGTCCAAGTTCAACCGCGCGACGCAGGCGCTCAGGCAGCCGGGCTCGACCTTCAAGCCGCTGGTGTACGCCACCGCCATCCACGCGGGGAAGCCGCCGTCGTACCTCGTGCGCGACGAGCCGGTGAACGTGCTGCAGGAGAACGGGCAGCCGTGGCAGCCGCAGAACTACGACCTGACCTTCCAGGGCCCGATGACGATGCGGAAGGGGCTCACCCTCTCGCGCAACATCGTCGCCATCCGCGTGGGGCAGGAAGTGGGGCCCGAGGCTGTGATCGCCACCGCGCATGACTTCGGCATCACCACCGAGATCCCGCCCTATCCGTCCATCTTCATCGGCGCGTCGGACGTGTACCCGATCGAGATGATCGGCGCCTACACCACCTTCGCCACGCTCGGCATCCGCTCCAGGCCGTTCGCCATCACCAAGGTCGAGAGCGCCGACGGCGCCGTGCTGTGGGAGCCCAAGCCCGATCGGGCCGCGGTGCTCACCCCCGAGGAATCGTGGCTGATGGTGAGCATGATGAAGGACGTCGTGCTGCGCGGCACGGCGTTCCAGTCGGTGTACCAGGCGGGCTTCCACTACCCGGCCGCGGGCAAGACGGGCACGACCAACGACGGCGCCGACGTCTGGTACATCGGCTACACCGCCGACCTCGTGGCCGGCGTGTGGGTGGGCTTCGACCGCCCGCAGAAGATCAAGTCGAACGCGCAGGGCGGCGTGCTCGCGGCGCCCGCGTGGACCTCGTTCATGAGCGAGGTCTACCAGCGCCGCCCCGCGCCCCCCGACTGGCCGCGCCCGCGCGCCATCACGCTGCGCGAGATCGACCGGCGCACCGGGTTGCTCAAGGGGCCGGCGTGCGATCCGGCCGACGTGATCGTCGAGTACTTCCTGCCCGGCACCGAGCCCGACAAGGCCTGCGACCCCGACGCGGTCAAGCAGGTGGTCGCCGACTCCATCGCGGCCGCAGCGCAGGGGCGCCCGCCCACCCCCAAGGCGCCCAAGCCCGCCACGCCCCCGCGCTGACATGCACGCCCTCTCGCCGGCCGCGCGCGCCGCGGCCATGACGCGATGACCTGGCAGCCCCTCGATTGCCACGCGCACACGACGCTCTCGGACGGCAGCCTGAGTCCCGAGGAGCTGGTCGCGCGCGCGCACGAGCTCGGCGTGCGCCCCGGCGTGGCCGACCACGTCACGCGCGACGTCGATCCCGCCGTCACCTCGCTCGCCGCCACGCGCCACTACCTCGACGTGCTCGCGCCGCTCGGCGTCGCCATCGGCGGCGAGTTCTGCTGGCACGACCGCCTCTGGCGCGAGCTGCCCGACGACGTGGTCGTGCGCTTCACGCACCGCATCGGCTCGCTGCACGCGATCTTCAAGCCGGGCGGCGGCACGATCCACGCCTTCCGCCGCGAGGTCCCCGCCGGCATGACGCCGGACCAGTACATGGACCTGCACGTGCAGAACCTCCTGCGCTTCTCGCTCGAGATGCCGGTGGACATCCTCGCGCACCCGACGCTGCTGCCGCTCGAGTTCCGCGCGATGCCGCTCGAGGCGCTCTGGACCGAGGCGCGCGAGGACCGCGCCATCGAGGCGCTCCGCCGCGCGAAGATCGCATTCGAGGTCTCCAACCGGTACCGCCCGCACGAACGGTTCGTGCGCAAGGTCGTGCAGGCCGGCGTGCGTCTCTCGCTCGGCTCCGACGGCCATTCGCTCGAGCAGGTGGCCGATGTCGCGTGGCCGCTGGCGCTCGCGCGGTCGCTCGGCGTGAAGGACGAGGAGCTCTACGACCCGTTCGCGCACGGATCGCGCACGGGGCGGTTCGGCGGGAAGCCGCACCCGGCGCTGTGACGATCGTCGGCGGGACGCCGCACAAGCCGGACGCGGCCGAGCCCGCGGCCGTGCGCGCCTATCGGGCACGCATCGTCGCCCCGGTGGGCGCGCCACCCATCCGCGACGGCGTGGTGGTCGTGGACGAGGACGAGATCGCGTACGTCGGACCATCGGCGGACGCACCCGCCGTGCCCACGGAAAATCTTGGCGACGTCGTGCTCACCCCCGGCCTCGTCAACACGCACACGCACCTCGACCTGACCGCGTACCAGGGCGTGCTCGACGGCCTCGACTTCTTCGGGTGGATCCGCACGCTCACGCGGTCGAAGGCGACGCTCTCGCCCGCCGAGCTGCTCGACAGCGCGCGTGCGGGCATCCTCCGCGGGCTCGCGCGCGGCATCACGACCTTCGCCGACACCGCCAACACCGACGCGGCGCTCGACGCGATGGCGGAGCTCGGCGTGCGTGGCATCGCGTATCGCGAGGTGTTCGGGCCCGATCCGGCGGTGGCGGCGGCATCGCTCGCGGAACTCGCCGGCCACGTGCGCGCCATGCGCGCGCGCGCCACGCCGCTCGTGCAGGTGGGGGTGAGTCCGCACGCACCCTACTCCGTGTCGGACGCGCTGTTCGAGGCGGTGGCCGCCTTCGCGCGCGCGGAGCAGCTTCCGATGGCGATCCACATCGCCGAGTCGGAGGCGGAGACGGAGCTGGTCGTGCACGGGCGCGGGCCGTTCGCGGCGTTCCTCGCGTCGCGCGGCATCGCGGTGGTGCCGCGCGCCGAGACGCCGATCGCGCTGCTCGCGCGCGCGCGGGCGCTCGGCGCGCAGACGCTGCTGATCCACGCGGTGCGCGTGAACGCCGACGACATCGTGACGATCGCGCGGCATGGTTGCGGCGTTGCGCACTGCCCGCACTCGAACGCCTGGTTCATGCATGGCACGGCGCCCGCGGCGGCGATGCTGGCCGGCGGCGTGCGCCTCGGCATCGGCACGGACTCGATGGGCTCGAACGACGGGATGGACGTGCTGCGCGAGGCGGCGGCGTCGCTCGCGGCGCAACGGGCCGCGCTCGCGTCGAGCGAGGGCGCGTCATCGGGCGAGCCGGGTGCCTTCGATGCATCCGCAGCCGAGCGGCGCGCCGCGCTCGACGCCACCGATCCGCTGACGCTCGCTACGCGCGCCGGCGCGCGCGCGCTGCGTCTCGACGACCGGATCGGGGTGCTGGCGCCTGGCTTCCAGGCGGACCTCGCGTGGTTCCCGCTGCCCTCGGCGCTCGACGCTCATGCCACGCTGAGCACGGCGAGCGTGGGCGCGGCGCTGGCTGCCGCGGGACGCGACGCCGTGGGGGTTGAGGTGGCAGGGCGGCGCCTCCCCATGCAAGCCGCACGCGGGTCCGACTTCATCGCATTGGAACGTCGCGTCGCTGAGATCACCACGCGTTTGCGCGGCTGGCGCGCCGCCGACACCCCCGGTTAGAATGACGGGACCCCTTGCGGAGACCCGGGATGGCTGAGGGACGCACCAAGCTCATCTGGCGCGACGGCGAGCTCGTGAAGTGGGAGGACGCGACCGTCCACGTGATGAGTCACGCCATCCACTACGGCGCGGGCATCTTCGAGGGGATCCGCTGCTACGAGACCCCGTCGGGGCCCGCGGTCTTCCGGCTGCCGGAGCACATCCGGCGCCTCGTGGACTCCTGCAAGATCTACCGCATCCCGCTCGACTACACGGCCGAGCAGCTGGTGCAGGCCACGGTCGAGACGGTCGCGGCCAACGAGCTCCGGCACTGCTACCTGCGGCCGCTGGTCATCCGCACCGGCGAGCAGATGGGGATCAACCCCATCGGCGTGAAGGTCGAGACCTTCGTGATCGCCTGGAACTGGGGCGCGTACCTCGGCAAGGACGCGCTCGAGCAGGGAGTGGACGTGGCGGTGTCGAGCTGGCGCCGCGCGGCGCCGGACACGGTGCCGATGATGGCCAAGGCGAGCGGGAACTACCAGCAGTCGCAGCTCGCCAAGCTGGAAGCGAAGATGAACAAGTACGGCGAAGGGATCATGCTCGACGTCCACGGGTACGTGGCCGAGGGATCGGGCGAGAACCTCTTCCTCGTGCGGGATGGCGTGGTGTACACGTCGCCGGTCGCGAGCGCGATCCTGGGCGGCATCACGCGGCACTCGGTCATGACGATCGCGCGCGAGATGGGGCTGACGGTGCGGGAGGAGGTCATCCCGCGCGAGATGCTCTACATGGCCGACGAAGTGTTCTTCACCGGGACGGCGGTGGAAGTCACCCCGATCCGGAGCATCGACCAGATCCAGGTCGGGGCCGGGAGGCCCGGGCCGATCACGCGCCAGATCCAGCAGACGTACCTGGACATCGCGCACGGACGCCAACCCGACCGCCACGGGTGGCTGACGATGGTCCCCGAGGCGGCCACCCTGAGTAGATAGAGGAGACCACGTGACGCACGGCTGCCTGGCCCTCAACTCCTCGTTCGAGCCGTTGACCATGGTGCCGCTGCGCCGCGCGCTGCGTCTCGTCATTGACGGCAAGGCGGAGATCGTCGAGGCCGACACCGGCCGGACGGTGAACTCGGAGCGCCTGCAGATGCCGCGCCCGGTGGTCATCCGCCTCACGAAGTTCATCCACGTGCCGCGCCGGTTCCGCCGGCAGGTGACCAACACGTTCCTCTTCGCGCGCGACGCGTACACCTGCCAGTACTGCGGGCGCACGCAGGCAGAGCTCCGGCCGCGCGAGGCGCTCACGCGCGACCACCTGATCCCGCTCTCGCGCGGGGGCAGCAACGAGTGGACGAACGTGGTGACCGCGTGCAGCCCGTGCAACACGCGCAAGGCCAACCGGATGCCGAACGAGATCGGGATGCATCCCAAGCACGCGCCGGTGGAGCCGCACTTCGTGCACCTGAGCTGGGCCGTGCGGCGCCTGACGCCGCAGCAGGCGCGCTACATCAAGACGTTCTACGGCGCGAGCACGCTGCACCACCTCGAGGAGCTCGAGCGGAGCCGGCGGCCGCATCACGTGGCGGCGCAGGGGTGAGGCGCGTGGCAGCGCGACGCACGATGGTGCGCGTCGCGCTGCTGGCGCTGGTGGCGGGGGCGTGCGCCGAGGCGCCGCCCGATCCTGCGGCACCGGTGCTCGTGTTCGCTGGGCCGGGCACCAACCAGAACGACGTCGCGGCCGTCGAGGCGTTGCTGCGCGCCGACTCGCTCCGCTATGCGACCGTGAGCGCGCGGCAGCTCGACGCGATGGACGAGGCGGCGCTGCGCGCGCACCGGTTGCTCATCGTCCCCGGCGGCAACTTCATCGACATGGGGAACGGCCTCGCGCCCGCCACGCTCGCCACCGTGCGTACGGCGGTGTCGCACGGCCTCAACTACCTCGGCCTCTGCGCCGGCGCCTTCCTCGCGGCCGATGGCGCGTACCGGAGCTTTAACCTCACCAATGGGGTGCGGTTCGGGTTCTACGAGGCGGAGCGGCGCGGCATCAGGAAGGCGGCGGTGCTGATCACCGCGGCGGACTCGAGCCGGCGGGAGCACTACTGGGAAGACGGGCCGGCGCTCTCGGGGTGGGGGGACGTCGTGGCACGCTATCCGGACGGGTCGCCCGCCATCGTCCAGGGGCACGCGGGGAGCGGCTGGGTGACGCTCTCTGGCGTGCATCCCGAGGCGCCGGAGTCGTGGCGGCGCGGGATGACGTTCGCGACGCCGGCGAGCGAGGACCAGGCGTATGCGCGGCGCATGATCGGCGCGGCGCTGCGCGGGACGCCGCTGCCGCACGACTGACGGATGTGCGGCTCAGGGCCGCGCGTGTCCCACGAGCGGCACCACCGTCGTCGCCACCGCCACCACCAGCAGCACCCCCACGCTCACCAGCGCCCACTTGATCGTGAATCGCTGGTGCTCGTCGAACTCCACGCCGCACAACCCGACCAGCATGTACGTGCTCGGCACCAGCGGCGAGAGCAGGTGCACCGGCTGCCCCATGAGCGACGCGCGCCCGATCTCGACCGGCGTGATGCCGTACGCGGCCGCGGCCTTGGCGAGGATCGGCACGACGCCATAGTAGAAGGCGTCGTTGCTGATGAAGAAGGTGAACGGCACGCTCAGCACCGCCGTCACCGGCGCCATGAACGGCCCGAGCGCCGGGGGCACGAGGTGCACGACGCTCTCGGCCATCGCGTCGATCATCTTCGTGCCGCTCAGGATCCCGGTGAAGATGCCGGCCGCGAACACCACGCCGGCCACCGCGAGCGCGTTGCCGGCGTGCGCGCCGATCCGCGCGCGCTGGTCGGCGAGCGACGGGTAGTTGATGAGAAGCGCGAGCGCGAAGGCGATCATGAAGAGCACGGGGAGCGGCAGCACTCCCTTCACGAGCGCGACGAGCAGGACGAGCGTGAGCGCCGCATTCACGATGCGCAGCTTCGGGCGCTTGAGCGACGCACCCGCGTCGTCGGTTGCGTCGGCGCCGACGATGCCGTGCTCGGCGTGCGGGTCGCCGGTGACCGGGGCAGGGCCGCCCTGCGTGAGCAGCCGCGCGCGCTCGCCGCGTCCGAGCTGCCAGGCCGCGAAGAGCACCCACGCGCCGCCCACGAGCATCGTGGGCACGAGGGGCGGGAAGAGCGTCCCCATGTCCACCGCGAGCGCGGTGGCCACGCGGGCGGTGGGGCCGCCCCACGGGAGCAGGTTCATCACGCCACCGGCGAGCATGGTCACGCAGGCGAGCACGATCGGGCGGATGCCCAGCTTGAGGTAGAGCGGCAGCATGGCCGCCGTGGTGATCATGTAGGTGGTCGAGCCGTCGCCGTCGAGCGAGACGAGGAGCGCGAGCACGGCGGTGCCGGGCACGATGCGCGCGGGGTCGGCCTTCACGAGGCGGAGGATGAGTGCGACGAACGGAGCGAACAGCCCCGCAGCGAGCATGATCGCGAAGTAGAG
>JACQES010000021.1 GCA_016200495.1 Gemmatimonadota bacterium | reverse complement strand
GGATGCGGCGGGCCGGCGCGGTGGTGCTCGACATCTCGCCGCACCAGATGACGGCGGCGGTCGTGAACCGCTACCTCGAGCTCAAGGCGCGCGGGGCGCTGTAGCCGGGAGCGGCGCGACGGCCCCCGCGCGCGCCGTGACGGGCGGCGCGCCGAGGCGCACATAGAGGTAGAGCAGCACGCCGGTGAGCGCCGACACGGCCAGCTTGAGCTCGAGCGGCCAGTACGGAATGGGCGAGATCAGTCCCTCGATGGAGCCCGCGACGAGCAGCAGGATCGCCGACCCCGCGAAGAGGCGGAGTGCGCGCGGCGCGTCGGCGCGAAAGGCGGTGCGACGCGAGCGCTCGCCGGGAATGAGCAGGACGCCGGCGACGAGCAGGCCGCCGCCACCGGCCAGCGTGATGGCGGTGAGTTCGAGCACGCCGTGCGGCGCAACGAACGCCATGAGCAGCGGAAGGATGTCCTTGCTCGCGTAGAGGCCGAACACCGCGCCGATCGAGATGCCGTTGGACACGAGGATCCAGAGCGTGCCCACGCCGGCGGAGACGCCCAGCGCGAAGGCGGCGATCGCGACCTTCACGTTGTTGGCGATGATCCAGCCGGCCATCGTGGGCCGCATGATCTCGGGATCGGGGATGTAGCCCGTGCCCTCCATGGCGCGGCGGATGCCGTCCTCGGCGCGGTCGAGCATGCTCGTGGGCAGGAGCGTGGCGGCGACGGCCGGCTCGCGCACGACGGCCACCCAGCTGATGGCCATCGGGAAGTACATGAGGAACCCGGCGAGCAGGATCACGCGGCTCGAGCGGCGGATCTCGGCCGGCACGTCGGCGAAGCAGAAGCGCGCGATCGTGCGGAGCGGGAGGGCGCGGCGGCGGTAGACGAGGTTGTGCGCGCCGGCCACGAGGCGGTTCAAGTAGAAGACGTCGGCGGCGTCCTGGCCGCGCGTGGCGGTGCGCAGGCGCGCCAGGTCAGCGGCGAGCTCGCGGTAGTCGCGCACGAAGTCGCGGACGCGCGCCTCGCCCAGGCGGGCGAGGCCGCCCTTCTGCGCCGCGGCGAGCGTGGACGCGAAGGCGCTCCACCGCGCGGAGCCCTGTGCCACGATCGCATGGCGCTCGCGTGCGGCGCCGGTGTCGTCGCGCGCGGCGAGGCCGCGGTCGCGGGCGGCGCGCTCGGCGTCGCGCAGGCGGATGAGGCGCGCCATCGGCGTGGTGCCGTCGAGGGTGCGCAGCGGCTCGGCGAACCGCGCGAGGAACTGCGCGACGAAGGCGGCGCGGCGATCGTCGGCGAGCTCGCGCTGCCGCGCGATGAAGCCGTCGAGCAGGTCGAACTCCTCGTCGGTGAGCGCGGCGTGGAGCGCGGGCGCGGCGGGTCCCTCGCCCGGGCGCGGCGCGCGTGACGCCGGCACGGCGGGAATCGCGCCCAGGTCCTCCTGGACCACGAGCGTCCCCGCCACGATGTCCCCCAACCGCCGGCCGCGCTCGGAGAAGGCGGCGCCGAGCACGGCGACGGCGTAGAGGAACCCGGGCTGCATGTCGACGATGCGCAGCAGGTTGCGCGTGGCCGATGCCCCGAAGGTGACCGAGTAGCCGCCTTCGCGCACGACGCGGAGGCGGTTGGCGCGCTTGCCGGGTGTCTGGCCGTCCCAGATGGCCTCGAAGAAGACGAAGTAGCCCCAGTAGCCCAGCGTCACGACGATGAGCATGACGCCGCCGATCCAGGGCGCGGCGAGGAGGTCGCGCGCGGCCTTGCTCGCGACCGACAGCGCGGTCCAGAAGATGATCGCGGCGATGATGAGGCCGACCATGATCGCGTGGTCGAGCATCGCGGCGCGCGCGCGCGACCCGACGCCGGCGATCGTGTACGTGACCTGGACGAGCTCCGGGGTCTCGACGTCGAGGCGGTTCTCGAGCGCGGCGCGGGGGCGTGGGGGGACGGTCATGCCGGGGGCACGATACGGCGCGGGCGCGGTGCCGGCAACGCGCCTAGGGCCGCGGCGCGGGGGCGTGGAGGCGCGCCCACTGCTCGAACGCCGCCATGAAGCGCTTGACGAGGGCGCGCGTCGAGTCATCGGCGAGCCGCCCGTCGGGGCCGAAGCGCTCGACCGCGCGCGGGAGGATGACCTCGGGCTGCGGCATCATGGGGGCGTTGAGGATGACCGCGACCTGCCGGAGGTGGTACTGCATGCGCATCGTCCCCGAGATGCCGGTGCTCGCGCCCATGACGGCGGCAGGCTTGTTCTTGAGCGGAGGGTCGGGCTGCGGACGCGAGCCCCAGTCGATCAGGTTCTTGAGAACGCCGGGGATCGAGTAGTTGTACTCGGGGGAGACGAAGAGGATGGCCTGCGCGTCGGCGCAGGCGGCACGCAGCGACGCGACCGGTTCGGGGCGCGGGTCCACGTCGAGGTCGGCGTTGTAGAGCGGCAGTTCGCCGGCGCGGTCCCAGAAGGTGATGGCGAGGCCGGCGGGGGCGAGCTCGATGGCGGCGCGCAGGAGGGCGCGGTTCATCGAGCCCTGTCGGAGGGAGCCGCAGACGGCGAGGACGCGGAGGGGAGCGGTCATGCAGGGGCGGTGGTGGAGGGCGGATGCATGCGCGAAAGATGAACGTGGCTCGCGCGGAAAGCGCTCCCGGCATTACCTTCGCGTTCCATGCGGATCCTTCTTGTCCGGCACGCGATTGCCGAAGAGCGCGACACGTGGGCCAAGACCGGGGCGAGCGATGATCAGCGCCCGCTGACCCCCGAGGGTGCAAAGAAGATGAAGAAGGCGGCCAAGGGGCTCATGGAGCTCGTGCCGCAACTCGCCGCCATCGCCACCAGCCCGCTGACGCGCGCATGGCAGACGGCCGAGATCGTGGCGAACCAGTACCACGGTCGGTCGGCCGACGTGCTGCCCGCGCTCGCCCCCGACGGGAAGCGCGAGGATGTGCTGACCTGGATCAACCAGTTCGAGGGCGGAACGGTGGCGCTGGTGGGCCACGAACCCGACCTGGGCGAGCTGACCGGCTGGCTGATCGCGCGGCGGCCGGAGATCGGGATCGAGTTCAAGAAGGGGGGCGCGGCGCTGCTCGAGTTCGGGACGCAGCGGGACGCGGGGACGGCGGTGCTGCGGTGGTTGCTCACGAACGGGCACCTGCGGGCGCTGCGGCCGATCGAGCCGGCGGTGTAGGCGCAGGAGCGCTACGCGAACACGTACCTCGGATAGCTCGCCCGCGCCGCCACCGAAGCCGCCAGCCGGATCTCCACCGTCACGAACGGCTCGTCCGACGACGTCGTCGCCAGCACTTCGCCGTCCGGGCTGATGATCCACCCCACGCCGCCACCCGCGCCGCTCGCGTCCACGCGGTTGGACGAGATGCTGTAGGCGCCCGAGCGCACGGCGGCCACCACGCCGGCCGAGAGCCACTTGCTCGTCGTGTCCGCCGCCGTCGCACGCGGCGTGAGCACCGCGTGCACGCCGCACTGCGCGTAGGCGCCGTAGCTCTCGAGCGCCCAGAGCTCCGTGCAGATGTTGAGCCCGAACGAGAGCGCGCCGGCGCGGAACGGCGGGAGCCCCGCGTCGCCGCGGTCGAACCAGTGCGCTTCCCATCCGCCAGGCTGGTTGGGAAGGAAGTACTTCCGCCGGAGCGGCACCACGCCGTCGCCGGGCGACGCGAGGTAGCCCTGGTTGAAGCGCTGTCCCTTGATCGTCACCGGCCGCGTGCCCACCACGTACGGTGCGTGCAGCTCGGGCAGCCGCGCGAGCCAGCTCTCGCACCGCGCCTCGGCCGCGCGCCACGCCGTGATGTCGAACTGCTCCGCTTCCCACACCGGCTCGGCCATCGCGAACTCGGGGAGGAGCACGAGCTCGCTCGCGTTGCGCGAGGTGTGCTGCCGCAGCGCCGCCCACCGCCGCGCGATGGGCGTCGAAGGCGGCCGAGAGCCCGGCCAGGTCGGCGATGTTCTCCGTGATCGAGGCCTGGCCATCCACGGCCGCGTCGGGGAACGGGCGATAGCCGGCGAACTGCGCCACCAGCGGCGCGGCGAGCGCCTGGTAGCGTGTCGAGTCGGCCGCAGTCCACCAATGGCGCGAGGAGCCATCCACCCCGTACTCGGCGCCCAGCACGTCCACGAAGTGCACCACGTCGTGGCCGATGATGGCGCCGATGGCGCCGTACGTCGCCGCGTCCGACGCCGCGGGGTCGAACTTGGGCGGCTGCAGCAGCGCGGCCGCGAAATCGTAGGCGTTCTGCTGGAACATGAGCACTGCCCCCACCACGTGCGGTGCGGCCCACCACTCGCCCATGTCCACGGGGCGCCCAAGCCGCGCGAGGGCGAGGCGATGATTCTGGTCGGCCACGCGCCGCACGTTGCCCAGCGCATCCTGCGCGTCGATCACGAGGGCGCCGTCGTCGGGCCAGCGCTCGGGATAGCCGATGCCGACGTACAGCGCGCGCGTCTTCGCGATCGCGATGCGCCGCGACTCGGGCGACAGCCACGTGGATGACTCGAGCCGCTTCACGAACGCCGCCGTCACGTTCGCGATGATGCGCCGCACCCGCGCCTTCTGCTCGGCCGGAAAGTACCGCTCGGCGTACATCCGTCCGAGCGCGTCGCCCATCGCGGCCTGCGTGGCCTCGACGGCACGCTGTTCGCGTGGCGCCGGAGGCACGGGATGCGCGGCGAGCGCGTCGCGAAACTGCTGCGCACGGTCGCGCACGGCGCGCGGCAGCACGTCGGCGTACGCGGCCACGACGTGCGCGCGCAGGTAGTCCTTCCAGGTCTCGAGCGGTTGCGAGGCGACCAGGGCCGCGGCGCCGGTGACGGCGGACGGCTGCCACGCCACCACCGACTGCACCTTGCCGAGCCCGGCCGCCGCGAGGAACTCGGGCCACGCCAGGCCGGGCGCCCTGCTCGCGAGCTCGGCGCGCGTCCACACGTTATCGGCGTTGTGGTCGGCGCCCGAGGCCGCCATGGACATGTGCGTGCGCGCAATTGCGGTCTCGAGGGCGAACACCGCCTCGGCGCGTCGTTCGGCTGGCTCCGCGCTTGCTCCACGCCGGCCCGCCCGCGCCGCATCCGCAAACGAAAGCAGGCTCCCCAGGTAGCCCTGGTAACTCGCGCGCGCCGATAGCAGGCGGGGTTCGGCGCCCAAGTAGTCGTCCGCACTCGGCAGCCCCAGTCCACCCTGCAACAGGAAGACGGAGTACGTCTTCTCGCCGTGAATGCTGCGCTCCACCGACACGCCGAGCAGGCTCGAGGACTGGAAGATGCCCCAGTTGAGCGGATCCACGTCGGCACGCATCCAGCGGCCGAGGAGGCGCGCGAGCGCGACCTTGTCGGTCACGGCGTCGATGCTGTCGAGCATGGGCGCCAGCGGCGCGAGGCCGCGGGCCTCGATCGTCGCCTCGTCGAGCCACGCGGCGCGGAAGTCGGCAACCTTGCGTGCGCGCGAGCCGGCGGGGGCCGACCGAGCCTGGTCGAGCAGCGTGGCGATGCGTGCACGCGTAGCGGCGTTGATCTCGTCGCGTCCCGTCCAGCGTTCCTTGCCCGGCGGAATGACCGCCGTCTTGAGCCACGCGCCGTTGGCATACGCGAAGAAGTCGTCACCCGGCGCGATGCTCGGATCCACCGTGGCCTCGAGCGGTGACTTGCCAGCGCGCGAGGCCATCTGCGCGCCGGTGGTGACCGGCGCGGTGAACAGCGCGGCGGCGGCGAAGGCACGCGCGATGCGCGTGGCGCAGGCAGGACGTGAGAGGAACGGCATGTCGGGACCTCGCTCGAAGGGGCGTGACGTCGCGAACGTTAGGCCGCCCCCGTCGCCGGCGCGCATCACCACCTGACCACTTTGGATCAATTCCGGACAGTCTCATGGAAAGGACATTCCGCCGCCCTCGCAGCGCGTGTATGCTCCGGTGTCACCCCTATGGCCGAACATGATCACTCGTCCGCACCTCATCGACGTCCTGTTCGTCATCGCGCCCCACTCGCTGCTGCTCGACATCGCGGGGCCGGCCGAGGCGTTCCGGCTCGCGAACCAGCATCGCGAGCGGCGCGCTCAGCCGCCGCGCTTCCGGCTGCGCTTCGCGAGTCACGCCCCCACGCTCGAGACGTCCGTCGGCCTCGCCCTCGCCGACCTCGAGCCCCTCCCGCGCACGCTCGCCGCACCGACGTGGGTCGTGGTGGTGGGCCAGCCGACCGCCTACACGCGCGAGGTGACGCCCGCCATCACGGCCACGGCGCACTGGCTGCGCGAGACGATGGGCGACGCGCTCCGGAACGGCGACTCGCCGCACCGCCTGCTCACCATCTGCTCCGGCTCGCTGCTTGCCGCACGCGCAGGCGTCCTCGGCCGCCGGCGCTGCACGACGCACCACGAACTGCTGGGATCGCTCAAGCAGCTCGCGCCCGAGGCGCAGGTCATCGACAACCGCGTGATCGTGGTGGACGGGCCGCTGGCGTCGAGCGCGGGGATCACGGCCGGCATCGACATCGCGCTGCACCTGATAGCCGAGGAGTGCGGCGAGGCGCTGGCGGCGACGGTGGCGGAGGACATGGTGGTGTACCTGCGCCGCTCGCCGCGCGACCCGGAGCTCTCGCCCTTCCACATGCACCGGCGGCACCTGCACACCACCGTGCACCGCGTGCAGGACGCGATCATCGCCCGGCCCGAGCGCGACTGGGACATGGCGGCGCTGGCCGCCGTGGGCAACACGTCGGAACGCCACCTGCTCCGGCTCTTCACCGAGCACGCGATGGTCTCGCCGCTCCACTTCCTGCGGCTCATCCGGCTGGAGCGCGCGCGGCAGTCGCTCGAGTTCGGGGCCAGCGTGGAGCGCGCGGCGGAAGTGGCCGGGTTCAGCTCCGGCCTGCAGCTCCGCCGCGCGTGGCGCAGCCAGTGGGGCGGCTCGCCGCGCGACACGTTCCGCGCCGCGTCGGCCTGAGGGGCGACATCGCCGGCGCCGAACGCGGACGGGCGGGCCATCGCTGGCCCGCCCGTCCTCGCTCACCAACCGTGCGAGGGGGGCGCCCTAGTTCCCCAGCTCCTGGCAGGTCCGCATCATCTCGTCCTGCACCTTCCGCGGATTCGCGAGGATCTTGAAGAACTCGTCGAAGTACTCCTTCGTCTGCTTGATGTTCTGCGGCGACAGGTCGGGCTGCTTGTCGTACAGGGCATAGATGGCGTCCTTCCGCGAGGTGAACTCCTTCGCGATCTCCTGCACCTCGGCGTCGTTGCGCACGCAGGGCCCGCGGTAGAGCCGCTCGCGCACGTTGCGGATCGGGAGCTGCGGATCCGGCGTGGCGTAGCGCGGGTTGATCACCCCCGACCAGTCGAAGTCGTACGCCATCGGGAAGACGGTGAAGTTGTCGGCCCCGCGGATCAGCTTCATGTTGTGCAGCGCGCCCAGCGACCAGTCGGTGTTGGCGATCATGTACTCGAAGAAGCCGATCAGGCGCATCGTCTTCCCGTCCACGTCGTCGAACACCGCGCGCTTGGCCGTGAACGGCTTGCCGCCGTTCCGCCGCGCGACGTCGTCGGACTCCTCGACGAGGAAGGCCCACGTCACCACCGGCTTCTCCTTCTTGAGCGTGTCGGCGTAGGTGACCTTCACGAGGCGCGTCCGCATGCTGAGCGGCGTCAGCATGTTGTAGATGCGGTAGATCGGCTCTTCCTGCAGGATGTACTGCTCGTACTCCTTGTCGTCCTTCTGGCAGCGCGTGACCAGCTTGAGGTCCTTCTGGTGCTCGAAGATGGACCCCTTGGCCTCCTCCTTGGAGAAGAAGAGCCGGATGGGCGGGAAGTCGCAGTTGCGCCCCGACAGGCGGAAGTTGCCGCGCGTCCCCACGCTGATCATGAGCGTGTCCTTGCCCTGCGCGCCCGCGTCGTAGACGAGCGACGCCGGGATCGGCGCCGACTGCCGCTCGCGCATCCGCACGAGCTTCTTCAAGTCCACGGTGATCGTCATCGTCACCGGCTCCTGCGAGCGGAACAGCTTGCGCGGCGTCGTGTCCACCTTGGCCTTGGCGGCCTCCTGGGCGGCCAGCGGCAGCGCGGCCGCGAGCGCCACGACGGCGCCGGCCAGGGCCGTGCGCACGCGGGGCGCGCGCAGCGTGTACGACAGGAGCATGGGCAGGTGTCCTCGCATGGGGGTGGGTGGAATCTTCACTTGAGCTCGACCTTCTGCACGTGGGGGGACCCCTTGGTACGGAGGTCGAACAGGACCTGTTGCTTGAGCACGTTGCCGAGGAGCGTGCCGGGATACTCGAGCCACCGGGCGCCTGTCTCGTCCACGAGGCTGCCGCCGTAGCGCCAGTTGAGCATGTAGTCGTCGAGCAGCCCCTCGATCGTCGCGCGCGCCGCGTCATTGTCGGTGGCCACCTGCAGGCGGAGCAGGCTCTCCCCCTCGGGCTTGACCACGTCCTCGCTGTCGGTCTGCATGCGCTTCTTGCGGCGGAGCGCCCGGTCGGCCAGCGCCTCGAGCTGCTCGGGGGCGAGCCCCTTGAGCACCTCGTCGTCGAGGCGCGCGATGAACATCCCCGTGCGGTTGGCGGTCGCGAGCGCGCGCTGCAGCTGCCGCTGCGCGCGCTGCCCCTCGAGCGCCGGCGCGCGGCCGAAGTCCGTGTACCAGAGGACGAGCACCACGGCGTTGAACAGCACCGACATCACGATCGCGATCGAGATCTCCACGCCGCTCGCGATGCCGATGCCCATTGTGAGGAACACGTACACCGCGTCCTTGCTGTCGTCGAGCGTGGTCCGGAACTTGACCGCGGCCACGATCGCGCCGAGCGAGAAGGCCAGCGGCACGGAGTGCTTGACCATCATCACGATGCCGGCCACCACGACCGGCAGGATGAGCAGCGACTGCACCATCGTCTGCTGGTACCCCTTCTTCTTGCGCGTCAGCGTGTACACCCACGCCACCGGCAGCGTCAGGAGCCCCGCGGTGAGGATGGCGAGCGTGGTGCTCGTCATCACCGCCAAGAGCGGTTGCGCCGAGCCCTTGGCGACTTCGTTGGCGAAGATCTCCTTGGCCGCGCTCTTGCTCAGCGCGTCCACCACGCCGCGCCCGCCCAGCAGTTCGGCCAGCGGGCCGGTCACGGCGCCGTTCTCGTCCTTGGGCAGGCGCTCCCAGATGAGGATGCCCACGCCGAGCAGGAAGGCGTAGTAGAGGGTGACGCGCAGGAGGATGTCGTCCCAGACGCGCTGCCAGAGCGGGAGGGAACGCGACGGGCGCGACGGCGCGGGCGGCGGGGGGAGCGCGGTCACTTGCCGAAGGGAAGACGGTTGAGCGCGACGCGGCCGTTGCTCACGACCACCGTCACGTCCTGCACCTGGCGGATGTCCTCGAGCGGATTGCCCTCGATGACGACGAGGTCGGCCTCGTAGCCGGTGGCGATCCGCCCCGTCCTGCTTCCCAGCCCGAGGCACTCGGCCGCGAGCGAAGTGGCGGCCTTGATGGCCTCGAGCGGGGTGAAGCCGAGTTCGGTGAAGCTGACGATCTCGTGGCTGACGCGCGAGACGGACGTGGTGCCGTATTGCGTGTCCACGCCGGTGATGACCTTGACGCCGAGCGCCCTGGCGCGGCGCACCATCTTCTGCGCGGTGGGAATCATGTGCAGGGCGCGCACGTGGAGCACCGGGTCATCGTAGTCGCCGCCGGGCTCGCGCAGGTCGATGAGCGTCGTGTACGTGGGCACGAGGAACGCCCCCGTGCGCGCCATGAGGCGGAGCGTCGAGTCGCTGAGGTAGGTGCCGTGCTCGATCGAGCGGACGCCGGCCTTCACGGCGGCGTAGGCACCCTCGTCGCCGTGCGCGTGCGCCAGCACGGGGAGGCCGCGCTTCGTGGCCTCCTCGACGATCGCGCGCAGCTGCGCCTCGGTGTACGACTGCTTGCGCGGGTCGGTGTTTGGGAGTCCGGCCCGTTCGGTGCCGCGCGTCTTGATGACGTCCACGCCGTGGTCGGCGTTCACGTTCACCACGAGGCGCAGCTCCTCGGGGGTGTTCACGCCTCCCGCGAGCGCGGCGAGGCGCGGGTCGGCGAGGATCGATTCGCCCAGGTCGGGCGAGATGAAGACGCCGGCGGCGAGCACGTCGGGGCCCGCGAGCTTGCCGGCCTTGACCAGTTCGCGGAGGCCGACGTCCTGGAAGTTGGGGGTCGAGGCCGAGCGCACCGTGGTGACGCCCGACTCGAGCGCGCGGCGCGCGGCGGCGAGCGAGCTGATGTGCGTGTGCGCGTCGATGAGGCCCGGGAGGACCCAGCGGCCGCCCAGGTCGATGATGGTGGCGTCGGCGGGGGGCGTGGCGCCGGCCCCGACCTGCGCGATGCGTCCGCCCACGAGCACGATGGTGACGTCGCGCAGCGGCTGCTCGCCGACGCCATCGATGACGTTGGCGTGGAGGAGAGCGACGGACCGCGGCGGGTCCTGGGCGCGGAGGGGGGAGGCCGCGAGGGCGGCCGCGACCAGCCACGTCATGGGCCGGGCGCGCGAGGGGATTGCGATCATGCGTCGGGTCGGGGTGGCGCTCCTCGGCTTCGGCCTCGAGGGCGGGACCGAACTCGCGGCCGGCCTCACCGCGCTCTGGCGGCTCAAGGGCGACGAGCACGAGCATCGCGAGCAGATCGAGCACGCGGCGCTGCGCGTGATCGGCTGGCTGCTGCTCGCGCTCGCGGCCTACGTGACGCTCGAGTCGGTGCACGCGCTGCTCACGCACGAGGCGCCCAGGCGCAGCTGGCCCGGCATCGCGCTCGCGCTCACGTCGGTGGCGTTCATGCCGTGGTTGAGCCGGCAGAAGCACCTGGTGGCGGTCGCACTCAAGAGCCGCGCGCTGCAGGCGCACGCCACGCAGGCCGCGCTCTGCGGGTGGCTCGCCTTCTTCCTCTTGGCCGGGATGGCGCTCGACGTCGCGCTCGGCTGGTGGTGGGCCGACGCCGTCGCGGCGCTCTGCATGGTGCCGATCATCGCGCGCGAGGGGCTCGAGGGGGTGCGCGGTCACGCGCCCTGCGGGTGCGAGCCCGACATGGAAGAGGTGCACGCGCGGCGCGCGCCGGTCATCATCACGTCGGAGCGGGCCTAGCATGGCGGTGAGGCACACGCGCCAGCGCAGCGCGATCCTCGCGGCGCTCGCCGCGGCGGCACACCCGCTGACGGCGGAAGAACTGCTGGGCGCCGCGCAGGCGCACATGCCGGGGCTCGCGCTCGCCACCGTCTATCGCGCCATCCGCGACCTGGGCGACGAGGGGGTGCTGCACGTCGTCGCGCTCCCGGGCGCGCCGCCGCGCTACGAGCGCGCGGGGCGCGGGCACCATCATCACTTCGAGTGCCGCGGCTGCGGGAAGGTGTTCCACGTGGACGGCTGCCCGGGCGACCTGGCGCGCCTCGCGCCCAAGGGGTTCGCGCTCGAGGGGCACGAGATCGTGCTGTACGGGCAGTGCGCGGGGTGTGCGGGGGCGAGGAAGAGCGCGTAGCGCGCGCACCCGGCATCAGGCGCGGCGCTCAGGCGTGATCTGACGCCGCCTTACGCGAACCGCTTCCCGAACCACCCCTTCGCCGCGCGCGCGAGCGCCGCGTTGAGTTCGTGCCCGCCCTCGTGCCACTCGACCGTCACGTCGGCCCCCGCCTGGCGTAGCAACGCAACCAGCCGCTCCACCTGCGCCGGCGGCGCCACCGCGTCGCGCCGGCCCGCGCCCACGAACACGTACGTGCCGCGCAGGTCGGGCAGCTCGGCGGGCTCGAACGGCAGCATCGGCGCGAAGAGCATCGCGCCGCGCAACGTGCCGGGGTGCCTCAGCAGCACGCTCGCGGCGATGTTGGCGCCGTTGGAGAAGCCACCCGCCACCACGCGTCCCTGGTCGAAGCCGTACGCACGCGCCGCCTCGCCCACGAACGCGGCCAGCTCGTCGGTGCGCGCCGTGAGGTCGGCGAGGTCGAACACCCCTTCGCTCACGCGGCGGAAGAAGCGCGGCATGCCGTGCTCGAGCACGGGCCCGCGCGGCGAGAGCAGCGCCCACCCGGGCGCGATCATCGGCCCGAGCGGGAGCAGGTCGTTCTCGTCGCCGCCGGTGCCATGCAGCAGCAGCAACGTGCCGGCCTGGTCGCGCTCGGGGGGCACGAACCGGTGCACGAAGCTCGCCGGTGCGGCTTCGAACGCGCTCACCCCCGGCAGCCCCTCATCGTCGATCGGCGCGAGCGACCGCGTGATGGCGGGGCGCGCGGGCTCGAGCCACGGCGGCAGCGCGAGCGCCTCGCCCAGCGTCTCGAGCGGCTCGTCGAGCGTGAAGCCGGGCTGGTCGGTGGCGAGCTCGAACAGCGTGCCGCCCGGCTCGCGGAAGTACATCGAGCGGAAGTAGCGCCGGTCGAGCTGCCCCGTGATCGAGTGCCCCGCGTCGGCGATCCGCTCGCGCAGCGCGTGCTGCGCCTTGTCGTCGGCCACGCGCCACGCCACGTGGTGCACGGTGCCCACCCCCTCGACGCCGCGGATGAAGCCGCCCACGACGCGCAGGTCGAGGTACGTCCCGGAGCGCGGCGTGTTGCAGGTGAACCGATGGTGGTTGCCATCCTGCGACATCGCGACGAAGCCGAGCTCCTCGGTGATGAGCGCCCTGGTGTCGCGCGCCGACTCGACCCAGCAGGTCACCGCGTGCACGCCGCGGATGGCGACGTCGGCCGGCACGCCGCCGCCGGTCCACGGCGCGCGCTCGTCCACCTCGGGGGTGCTCACGAGCTCGAGCAGCATCCCGTCGGGGTCGCGGAACTCGAGCACGCGCTCGCCATGCCGCGTGGCGGGGAGCCCGTGCGTCACGCCATGCGTGAGGAACCGCTCGATCCACCAGCCGATGGACTCGGGCGGCACCGCGAGCGCGATCAACGCGCACTGCCCGGCGCCCACGCGCCCGTGCGGCGCGCCCATCCACGGGAAGAAGGTGATGATCGTGCCCGGCGCGCCGCGCTCCGTGCCGAAGTAGAGGTGCCAGGTGCCCGGATCGTCGAAGTTCACCGTGCGCTTCACGAGCCGCAGCCCCAGCACCTTCTCGTAGAACTCGCGCGTACGCTGCGGGTGGCCGCAGATCGCGGTCACGTGGTGGATGCCGAGGAGCGCGACTTCGCTCATGCGATCGCTCCCACGCCCACGTGGGCGAGCAGCGGCGCGAGTCCCGGCGCGAATGCCGCGGGCACCGTGTCGCGCACCTGCACGGCGGCCATCAGCGCCTCGTACGGCACCACGCCGCCCGCGCGCGTCACGAGCCGCGCGAGGCGCAGCGCTCCCGTGACCCCCACCTCCAGCTCGTCCAGTTCCTCGGCCAGCGTGAGCGCGCGGATGGCATGCACCAGCGCCTCGCCGGCCACGGCGCCCAGCGCCTCGCCACGCGCCAGCCGCTCGCGCAGCTCGGGGGCGAGCAGCGTGCGCACGTCATCGCCGGTGAGCAACCGCTGCACCGGGTCGGCGAACCCTTCCGCGAACTGCGCCGGGCGCAGCGGATACTGGTCGCCCGTCGCACCGGTCACCGTCGTCACGAGGTCGCCGTCGCTCTCGCGCCGGAGCTCGACGCTGAACCGCGCGACGTCGCCCGTGCGGCGATGGACAAGCAGCAGCGTGCCGTCCTCGTCCTCCTCGACGTCCACGCACGGCGCGGCGGTCGGGTCGACGTTGGCGCCGAGGGCGACCGCGGCGGCGCGGCCGGCGGCCACGCGAGCGAGCGGCGGCGCCGCGGGCTGCGCGACGGCGCGAAAGATGTCGGCCGCGGTCCCCTCGCGCGGATCGTTGCTGCGCGCCTTCGCGAGCCGGGCGAGCAGCCCGTCGCGGAGCGTGCCATCGTCCCCCGCGAGCTCGAGCGCGCGTGCGGCGTAGCGCAGCACCTGCCGCGGTTCGAGGCCGGCCACGTCGTCGAAGAACCAGGCGCACGACGTGAACATGCGCAGCGTGGCGCGCTCCTGTTCGAGCAGCCGCTGCGCGGCGCGCACGCGCGCGTCGTCGTACACGAGGCGCGCGCCGGAACTGCGGCGGGCCTCGCGATCGGCGGCCGCGTCGGCGC